>JAGDYV010000013.1:0-11339 GCA_049116495.1 Hyphomicrobiaceae bacterium
GGCTTCCTCACGGCGGTCATTGCGCAACCAGCCTGCGAGGCTGCCCACCATCGCTCAGAATGACTCGCTGAGCGGGATTTAAGGGCAAGGGGCAAGGGATGAGAAATCAGAACACAGAAACGCCTCAGTGAGCCGCTGAGGACGATCAAAAGGGTTTTCGAGCTGATGGCATATTTATATGGATACAATTCATCGCTGCCAGCGGTTGCTGGCTCCGGCTGCCAGAACGGCAATAAAAAGCCCGCGACGACGGCGGGCTTCAAGGGATAGATAGGAAGTGATCTCGATGGTCTCGCTTCATGTATACTTTGCGCTTTCGAAATGCGGCCTATCGGACCGATCAATGATTGGCAATCAGCGTAGCTATGACGCTGACTAGGGTCACGCCAAGGATGACAAATAGGCCAATAGCAATCAACATTTTGCGTCTCCGTACTCTTTCGATCGCCCGTCTTTTTGGTGGCGCCCTACTAACCTGCTGGGACAAGCATGATCAGTAAGGCGCCGGTCAATGCTGCGATAGGTTCCAATTGAGAACCGCGCATCACCGCAGCATCATGACAGCGAGATTAGAACCAGGCGCTGCGGAAAGAACGCTCATGGTCGTTACGTTTGAGCTGGCGAATGAGCTGGCTGTTCTGATTGAGCATCCGGACAATCTCACGACGTTCTCGGCCTGACACATGGCCATCAAGACGGGCGAACTGACGTACCGAGCGGATCGTAAAGATGCGGCTTCGCAGGCGCATTGTCTCCCAGCGTGTGAGCTGGCCTCGGCGGACGCCCCGGCGAATGCGTCGCATCTGGCGTTCTATCCGGCGATCAACAATGGGCATCCATACAGTTGAGTGACGGTCGCGCTGGTAACGACGCGGTGCGAAGTCGTCGTCATCGCGATCGAAATTCCGGTTGAATTGGTTGAGCTGCTGTTTCTTTGACTGGATTTCTTTGGATGTCTTGGCCTCGGCTGCGCCAACGGCTGGCATCATAATGGCTGCGGCTACGACTGCTGCGATCGCGTATTTGAAGTTCATTCCGGTTCCTCCCGTCTCGGTCCGCCACCATTGGCAGCTCCGTTCTGATGACTGACAAGAAACCACAAGGTGCCTGAACCGATGCTGCGGCGCCCATTTAGGTGTCGTTCATTTGAAAATGACCTGGCGCCGGCTGGGGTCAAAAATGTTGTGCGTGTGCTGCGCTTCACAGAAGCGGGTCCCAAAAAGCGGCATGTTGGGTTCATCAAAGGCCGACAACAACAGTCGGTCTCGATCCAACACTAAGACCCAGGGACCCAATACAATGTTCAAGAAACTCATCATCGCTGCTACCGCCGCAATCACTCTCACCATCGGCCTCAACGCGCCGGCCTCCGCCGCAATGTCCATCGCCAAGCCTGCTGCTGTCGAAGCTGAAGCTAAGGCCGACGTCATCAAAGTCGGTCGGCGCGGCGGTTTCCGCCGAGGTGGCTTTCGTCGGTTCCGTGGCGGCTTCCGTCATCGTGGCTTTCGTCGCCGCCACTTCCGCCATCGTGGCTTCCGCCGTCACTTCCGCTTCAAGCATCACCGGTTCTATCGTGGTGCACACTACTATGGCCGCGATTGCTTCTGGCGCCATGGTCGCAAGTTCTGCAGCCACTACTAGTCCCCTAAAATCGAATTGAAAGGAAAGGGCGGTCCACGTTGGGCTGTCCTTTTTCGTGCACCAACAAGCGCGAACGCGCCAACGAGCTTGGTAAGGAGCGCAAAATAAATTTTGATAGAACGATCAGTCGAACACCTTTGGAAGCCAAATTGGAATCGTGCGCAGCGCGAATAATCCGATCGGCAAAGAGATGATCAATGCGGCGGCCCCAATCGCTTCCTTGTATTTGCTCAGAAAGTCGGTCACGCCATACCACAGCAGCGCCCGGGACAACTTGCATTCTTCACGATGTTCATGAGCGGCAATCTCATTGACCATCTCATCGCGGATCTTGGCGATCTCGACCAGATCGTCTAATTCATTGGCGCGCGCTAGATAGGTCATGGCGCCCTTGCCTAGCGTGATCTCATAGCGGTTGGCCGTGTCGATCAGAACCTTGTGAACGTCAATATGCATGGTGTTGCCCCTCAAAAAAACATATCTCGGATGTCGCTGTTTCATTCCCAAATGGCGTCGGGTATAGGCAACGGATATAGACAACCACCAGTGCGCAGTAGCGTGCCGAGTACCTTGGCCTGGCGCCGGCCATACGCGGCTCGGTCGATGCGCCTGCAATAGGGTGGCGCAAACAAGTCGCCATGCATCCGCAACCACGCGAATGCTTGCTCATGCGTGTCGAACCGATAGGTACGAGATTCGTTGCCGCGCCTAAAAACGGAGGCGTGACCATCGGAGCAAAGCCGCATCCTGTATTGCTTGGTCCACATCATGATTTGTGGCTGCGCGACCCACTCAACGTCGTTAAGCGTTCGCCTGGCCATGGGGCGCTGCGATATCGGTTTTGACATGGAAGCATCTCCTAACGTTTCTCAGCCTTGCTGAGCGCATGCCCTTGATGGGATGCCACCGATGCCAGGAGTTGGCCGGTTGGCGACGGCAAATGCCGTCTCTTCATGCAGGCTGGAAAATGCTGGAGTTCGGCGCGAACGTCAAGGGCCACTTCGAAAGCACAACAGTTGCCGCCATGCCGTTCGAATTGTCACTGGGGTTGCACCGGGCCGGCAACAGGGTTGCACAGAGTCCGCACCAAGGTTAGAGGTCGGAGTCGGTACGCTCGAAGTTGCAAATTTGCCTTTGTTTACAGTACTTTTCGTCGAAAGTGCGTCCCAACTCGATCGAATTTGTCACCGAAACGCGGTAACTTCGGAAACGTTTTCGGCGATCATGAGAGCGTGAATTCGTTTTCATCGGAATACAGTCAGTTAGTTATCTCAGAGCGGCTATTGGAGCTGTGACAGAAGACAACACTTCCTTCTTCGGAGTGGAATCAAATCTGACCGGAACCAGGGTTGTGGTGCAGAATTTTGATGTGCTCGATCATTTCGACACGTTTTCAATGCGCTACTACAGGTTGAACCCCGGTGCGGGCTTGGTGCAATCCTAGTGCAACCCCGGTGCTGTCTCGGTGCAAAAAGGATGAGATTGTCTGCCTCAACCTCGCGTTGCTGGTCTCCGCAGCGATCATCCCACCAAACGTTCGGCTCTGTCAGCGACGATCCGCCAGCGTTTAGTGTCGTCAGTGGGTTTAAGATGGCCGTGCTGCACCAGCAACTGCACAACCTTGAGCATCTCAACGTTACGCAATTTCCCTCCCGCTTGCCTCGGCGCGTGGCGTGTCATTTCACGCAGAGTAATCTCGTCGCCGTCCGCGTCGGCCTTTTGGAGCAACCAATGGCGAAGGTGGTCGGCCATTTTGACCTGCTTGTCTGGGTTGCGGCGGAACATCAGCCGCAGTGCCTCGGACGCATAGTATCGAACAAGTACGACAGCCTGCGTGTAATTCTCGCGTGAGATTTTGATCGATTTTGGATCGTCGATGAACTGCATCGTCGCGGAGACTCTGCAAGCATGCTCATGCCCCTTCTCCGCAAACCCAGCAATTGGCACGAGTGATCCATATTTGACGAGCTGGGCTTGCAGTTCGTTGTAGAATGCAATGTGCTGCTCGAACGCCTCCATTGACAGGTACATAGGTCGACGTACCGGATTCCCCTCTTCATCGGTATCTCGCGGTTCCTTGAGTGCGGCTGTGATCGCGTCATTGTACAGATCAAGAAAACGTTGTGCCGATTCTGGGGCGACACGCCAAGCACGCGCCTCGGTCCGAGTATCCGGTGCGGTTATCAAAAAGCGAGCATGAAAACCTTGGTCAGCGGCTAGATCATCGCTCACGAACTCCTCAATGACTTTTGGTTGAACCTGCATGAAGATGGACATTCTGACGCCACGGATAACGATCTTATCTTCGCTAGCGAGAACGCGCTGCATGTCGCGTCCGTCCCACGCGTTGTTGAAGTTTGCGAACGTTGCGATCTTCTGTTCAGCAGTCATCGAATGCCCGCCGAAGAATTTGCCAGCATCGTCGCTGATCAATCCAATGCGAGGCTCGTTCGTGCTGAGAGCCTTGAACAATCCTTGGATAGTTGCGTTGTCATAGATGAGCTGAGGATCCAATGGTTTATCGGGTTCGGTGAGCCGTTCGAGGGCTGACTCGATGTCGGCTTGAGTCGCTTCCTTTGGAAGTGCCTTTTCTACCCGCTTCTTCGCAAGTTCGTACGCAGCTCGTGCGGTTTTCCATTGCTTCTTAGCCTCGGCGTGCGCTATCCGGAGTTCCTTTTCGTAGGCACGGTGCGGTGCCAGAGCCAGCTTGTCAGCAGATGTCTTCCGCGTTCCGCTCGTGCCAACGGCAATGAAGAATTCTGAAACTGGGACGGCGCTGCCGATGTCCGGCGTGTCTCCGCCTCGTGGCATAAACACGTCGATACAGTCTTGTGCCGCCAAGTTTGCACCAGCCAACACCGACTGGCAGGCGATTGATGCATCCGCTTGAGTCATCTCAGCGATCGCCTTTGCGGCATCGGCGAGAATTCCACCCAGAGCGTCAATCGGGAACGGCGTTGCAGCGTCCATTGCCGGGAGCAGAGCTTCGGGCCTGTCTGGCAACCTGTATGAAGTGGCGCCCTCGATGGCAGACTGTAGCGCTTCAGGTCCCTCGCGACACAGCATGTCATTCGCGTCCATTCCATCAGGCAAACGAACCAAGAGAATGTCGAGATCCGGATAGTTGTTGACCACGCGTCGCAAGCCGTCCTCGCCGGCAGCGCCCGCGTCGGGAATAACAATGATGCGCCGTACGACGGATGGGATCGATTGCTTGCCCATGTGACCGGCATCGATCGTGGAAACGACGCAAGCATCCGGCAGCGCACAGTAAACGCTCATTGCGTCTTCTGGCCCCTCGACCATGATGATCGTATCGACATCAGCACCGAACCATATGCCGGCTTGCTGCTTTCGGCCCAGCGTACGCTTTTGCGTCTTGCCTTTTTCGTTCGGATATCCTGTACCGTCACTGTTCAAGAAGACGCGCTGAAGACCTGATTGCACGCCAGTGAAGCGATCAGTGATCGGCAATACCAATGCGTGTGATGATGGGCTGCCGTCAGGTAGCGCCAAGTATCGCAGGTCATCGTCGCCAAAGTCAGAAATATCGATCCCGCGTGATCTCAAGTAGAGCTCAGCAGGCGTTCCGCGAGCGTCGCGAGATTCTTCCCACGCGCTTAATGCACGGTTGATAGCGCTTCTATCCTTCGAGGTCTCTGTCCTCGTATTTTCGGGCGGGCGGTTACGCTTTGTTGAGGCAAAACCAGATCGGTTTCGCGGTACTTCTACGCCAAGTTGCTCAGCGACAATTTCGGCGGCTTCGGGCTGCGGCACGCCTTGGGCATATGCCACCAAAGAGATGACATCTCGGCCACCTTGGGCGTCGGACGTCGTGTTGCCGCGGAGATTCCAGTGACCCGTTTGTATGTTGATTGATGCTGACATACGTCGATTGCTGGAACCACCAGGACTATCGCAGAAGAATAGTTCAGGACCTCGTCGCACGGCTTCCGGATCGACGTGCCGAAACACAATCCCTTCGATATGGGACAGGCTCATGTTGGCAAGTTCAGCGAAATCTATCGAGGTTCTATTTTGGTCAAACATCTTAGACCTGCGTCCGCGACACGTGGCAGAGTTGACGGCCTAAATGGGTAGGTACTTGGCGGATGATTAGCATAGGCTTATTTTGCATTACGTTACTAATTCCTAGATCAAACGCAGCTCGGCATTGCTTGGACGGCGACATCCGAGCTCGCTTGTTCTTATTGATTTGAAGGTACGCAACTGCCAAAGGGCAGAATGCTGGAGGGATAGGCGGCGGCGCTGTTCGTGTAGTTCAGCGCCGCCTTCGGCGTCGAAATAGTCAGGCAACCTACGATGCTGCCTTATTCGTCAGGCGCGAACAATATGGAAGCCAAAGACATCTTCATGGTTTAATAGAGTATCCTCGACAGTAGTCAGCGAACAACCGGCTTCGGTAGCAATCTTGCTGACGAACTTCCCCCATGTCGTAACGATTCCACCCTCTTCGAATAACTGAGGGTATGCTCTGATCGTGGCCTGTATAACAGGTCGCTTTTCAAGCAAATGACATGCAGCGAGCGTCGCCCTGGTTTGGTCAGCTTCAATTCGCACTTCTCGATCGGGAACTGGGTAGTCGAATGGAAGGTCATCGTCAGTCTCCGGTCTAGTTTGATCTAGTTGCATGGGTATTCTCCTTCGTTGTGTTTGAAAAATTGAGGCTTGTCGGTCTAGAAGGCACCGGCAGAAGAAGCATCGACTGAAGCGCCCGCACTTCCTCGACCTATGTCGCTTCTATTGTTCGCACGAAGTAATATTATTGGGATGCTTTGCTTCAGAAGTGCTGTTAAAGCTGTGCTTTCGCAACCATGCTTCGACGTCGTCTCTGTGGTACAGGATGCGCTTGCCCGCTCGGGAGAATCGCGGACCAACTCCATCGGAGCGCATACGCTCAAGCGTGCGTTGGCTTATGTCGAGATGAGCTGCAACTTGTCGTTGGGTGAGCCAACTATCTAGCGGCTCATTGTCATGGCTCGAAGTGGAATTTGATAACGTGGTGTTCATATGACCTCCTATCGCTTCTCACCGTCGATGGCGGCGAATGGAGGCAAGTTGCACTATGGGACCAATCGCTGTCGCGGACATTGGGTAGGTGACCCGCTCGATTGTTCGCGCGACGGTTATGGCAGGTTCGGCAACCGGAAGATTGGGCTACTCAGTGCTCCTTCTTGCGTTCTTCTAAAATAGGCTTTATGTGATCCCGCCAGCGGGTTTCGTCATCGTCAGGCAAGGCCGGCTCTATAAACAATTCAGCCAATTTTTCGAGATCTGATTTCGCAATTCGTCCTGAATGTTCTTCAAACCAATTTGCTAGAAATGTCAGTGCATGCCGTTTCAGACTCAAGGGTGAACCTGGAATCCCATTGGGTAAATCTGGTTGCTCCAACGCAGCGATAAACGCATCGAGCGAGGGCAAAATTTCCTGGAACGGGTCCGGGCCGATCCAGCCTTCAATTTCGCCATGGGGCGACAATTCGGACTGATGCACTTTGCAGGCTTTACGCGCCTGATCCGAAGCAGCACTGGCTGCACAGCGAAGTTTAAAAGCCATTGCAGAAATGGTCTCTAACTCTTCCCGAATCTCCCGTGGTTTCTTTGCAGGAGCCCTATTGGTCTCTAACTTTAACTGCTCGTGTAGCGCCCACGTCAATGCTCTAGCATCATAGATTGCGTCAGCATCTAGGTTTAAATCTGCTTGAACTTCATCGAGATATTCGTCGCAAAAATGATCAGCAATCCAATCGGGAATCTCGCCTTGCCGCAGTTTCTCCGCGTAGCGGGCCTGTCTCTCCGCTAGGTTGGCAGCTCCGCTTATACTTTGATTATTGAGGTCCTTTTTCATGTCGATTTTCCCAGGGCCGCAGCGGCACTGGAGCCCGCTCTCTCTGACGCCAATCTAGTCGAATCTTCCGAGAGATGGGCATATCGAGCCGTGGTCTGCGGTTGCGTATGGCCCAAAAGCTTTCCAATTACTGGAAGCGAAGCACCACCTGAAGCCAGTAAGCTGGCGTATGAGTGGCGCAAATCGTGCAGACGAACTTCCTGATGTTTGTCAGATGACAGCATAGTTGGCTTTATTCCGGCACGTTGCCGGACGCGCACCCAAACCTTGCGCAGGTTCACCCATCTTCCACCTTCTTTGGCGCCGACGATGACGTGAGGATTGCCTGCCACGCGCGGCAAGGCATGTAATAACTCCAACGCGGGTGGACTTAGATATACGGGCTTCGCACCGGTCTTGCTGTCCGGCAGATTGAGCAAGCCCCGCTCAAAGTCAATCCAGTCCCACCGGGCGCCGAGTACTTCGTCGCGGCGGCAGCCAGTCAGGATGAGCAAACGGATCGCTGCTATGGCGTATGGGTCTTCAGACCCATCCTGTTCTGCCCGTGACAGCACTTCACCGACACGACCAATTTCATCTTCGGACAGAAACCGCTGCCGAGGCTGGATCGTGTAGCGCTTAACGCGGCGCGTCGGATTGTGAGCTTCAGGTACTAGGCCGGACGCCTGGGCTTCGGCGTAGAGGCTACTGAGAAAGGCGAGCATATGATTGGCAGTGCGGGGAGTCACCTTCAGCTTGGCATGCATGCCGGCCACGTGTTGGTGGTTGACGACGTTCAATTTCAACGCACCCAGGCAATTGCGGATCAATTCTCCAGACACATTGCGCGGCGCAACATGCTTGTTCAGTAGGCTGTTGTAGTTCGCAACGGTTCCTGGCTTTAGCGTAGAGCTGCGCTGGGCAATGAAATCTTCGGCAAACTGTGCCAGCGTCGGCATTGCCTTCTCAGATATCCGCTCAGCCGCCGGATCACGGCCTTGCTTGAGGGCGGCAATAATTTGCAGCGCTTGATCCCGCGCTCGACGCTCTGTCCAGCCCTCTCGGCCATGCTCGCCAATGGAAATGAAATGCCTTTTGCCCTTGGCATGCTTGCGCACGAAGTAAACCGCTGCATCACGCTGCCGGCGAACGAAATAACCCGGCAAGCTAGTGTCGCCGACGGTTTCGCCCGCGCTAAGCCCCTCAACTACGCGGGTCGTGATCTTGGCTTTGCGAAACGCCACCACCATCCTGTCTTCCCGATTGACCGAATTGAGCAAATAGTGCCAATTTAGTGCCAATATCAATGACGATCAATGCGGATATTTGGCGGCAGATATGAGAAAAATTCAATATTTATAGTAGATTTGACGGGATGTGACACCTGATGTCGGCAATGGCACTGAGATTCCTAATCTGAGGGTCGCGCGTTCGAATCGCGCCGGGGTCACCAATGATTTCATGAGTACATTCAGTGCTTTGACATGAGAACAAGTGTTCTCATAGAGCGTCATTCTGACTCTCGAATCCGATGTTCATTCTAACTGTCGTTCTTTGGCGCCCTATTTCCCGCACTCATGTCGATCCCAGAGACGACTGCTGGCCCCGGACAACATTGTTTTTGATGCAACAACCTTCAGCTGCCGGTCCGCAGTGGCCGGACATGCTTGTCATGTGACCTGAGACCGAACCATCTTCCATCTATGGAGATCGCGTTATCGAACAGTTTCTCCGCCGGCAGCTTCCTTGGCTTCGTACTCTCAGTTTCCAGATGAAGCTTTCCAGCGCTGCGTGCAAAGCGGAGCAGATCCGACATTGCCCGTCTTTGAAATGGGAACAAGGGTCGAGAAGCAGTCTTTCTCAACCGATTGGAAGCCATGGGTGTTCAGTTGAACCGGAACGGGATCGTAAACCGCAACTGTCGAACGGACGCGCCCCTTGGTGGTCGCGGGAACGGAACCGAGCGCCGAACAGCGGCCAATGCCGCGCGGTCCAATCCCGCGTTACCGCTGCGACGGGATATCCGCACGAAGCGCAGGCGGCCACGCGGAGAAAGACCAAAAACGATGATCACCCGACCCGACCCTGCACCCGAAGGACGGTTGGCAAGAATGCGTGATCGCACGCGTCGGGCATAGCTGCGCATTGCCCCGGCGTTGGCTTGCGACCGACCGCCCTGCCCGCCACGCTTGCTGCCAGCTGCCCCGCGTTGGTTCGAACCCGGTTTTGCCGATGCAGCCGGTCGCCGGTTTTCGCGCACGGGTTTCTTTCGTTTCTGAGGGCGCTTCTTGCGCAAGGCGGGTGTCGGCGTGACCTGGCGACGTTTGCTCGTCGCACGTTGCAGGTCAGGCAGCGGTTCGAGTTTCGCAGGTTCGGCGACGCGCGGCGGCGCCAAATCGGCAGACCTTGCTGGAACTGATGCCACGGCGATCGGAGGTGCTACCGGCATGATCTGTGGTGCAATGTCGGTGGAATGCGTTGGTGGCGGTGTGCGCGCAAGCACCACGTCCGGCAACCGGTCTTGAGCGCTGAGAGGCCGTACAGGACGGGTCACGACGGGCTCGACTGCTGCAGATGGTGCTGGTTTTGCCACGTCGACCGGTCGGATCTCGGCGGGCGCTTCCACGGCTTCGGCGGTCGGCGCGTTTTGCGCCCCAAGAATGCCCGCGAGCGTCCCTGATACAGAAACAGGCGATCCCGCCGACTTGATCGGGCTGCCCGGCTGTGGCAACCGCACACCGATTGTCAACGCCGCGTGGATCGCAATCGATCCCAGCAGCGCAACGGCCCAGCCACGCCAGCCGAAAGCCATCAAGGTCGCCCTCGCTCAACCATCGCCACGACCTCTTGAAAACCGGCACGGCTAAGCGTGCGCGCAATCTCAAGAATTCTCGAGCCTGACGCGCGACCATCGGCGACGATGGTCATTGGCTTGCCTTGCGCCGGTTTATCCGCGCGGGCAATCCGCCCAGCAAGCTGGTCGAGATCGATCGCGCGGCCGCTCCACCATATCTGGCCATTGCGGTCGACGACGAGGTGGCTTGGCACGGCGCTGGCGGCTACTTCATTGGCAACCTTGGCCAGTTCGATGTCGCGCGCCGAAAAGGGGCGCAGCGTGCCCGCGACAATGAAGAAGATCAGTATGAGAAAAACGATGTTGATCAGACTGGTCAGGTCCGGTTCGCGCCGCGCCGGCCGTGATCTGAAAGCTTTGGATTTGGAAAGTCTCATCGTGTCGCCCCGCTCGCTACTCGACGACACGAACGCTGGCAAAACCGGTCTGGCGCACCCGCGTAAGTCCCTTGATCAGGTCCGCTGCCTTGGCGTTCTTGCGCAGGACCAGAACGGCGTCGGTTTTACCGCTCTTAAGTAGCCGGTCGAGCGCCTCACCGAACGCCCTCGCTTCAACGGGTAACCCGGCAATGCGGAAGCGGCCCTCGGCTTCAATATGAATGAGGGCCACTTTCGAGAGATCGCCCGTCGCACTTCCCGCCCCCGCGGTTTCCAGCTTGACCGTGCCGAACTTCAGAAAAGTTGACGCCAGCATGAAGAACACGAGGAGCAGGAAGACGACATCGATCAACGGCGTCAGGTTCAGGACGCGCCTGGGTCGCGGTCTACTGAGCGGCATGCGCGGCTCCCAAAGTGGCGTGCTCGGTTGGCGGTGCGTGCTGGACATCGAGGCGGCGCTGCTCGATGAGCGGCCCGGTGAAGAGTTCGGAGAGCGCGGTCTCCATGATGCCGGTTTCCTGCTCGATACGCCCTTCGAACCAGTAGAGCGCCAAACCGGCGGGGATCGCGACAGCGAGGCCAACGGCCGTCGTGATCAGCGCCACCCAGATGCCGCCGG
>JAGDYV010000014.1:0-5381 GCA_049116495.1 Hyphomicrobiaceae bacterium
GCGCCACCCAGATGCCGCCGGCGAGCGCGGCCGGATCGGCATCGGCGCCGGCCGCCTGCAAGGTCTGAAACGCGCTCATCATGCCAAGCACCGTTCCGAACAAGCCGAGGAGCGGTGAGATCTGCGCGGCGGCTTCAAGCACACGCAAATGACTGCGCAACCGCGCCAGTTGACGATTTGCGACCCGTTCTGCGTCTTCGCGGGCAATGGCATGGGGCGTGCCACGACGCAGCGTGCGCATGGCATGTGCCAGCACGACAGCCGTTGCGCTTGTTCGCCGGGATGCGGATGCGATCGCGTAATCGCTGTGCCCTGCAACCCATTGCGCAACCATAGCGTCGACGCCTTTGCCGCGGCCAACGCCAAGATAGAGGAACTGACCAAGTTTAAAGAGTGCGACCGCGAGGGCGACAACGGATAGGGTCGCGATGATCGCGACAACCGGGCCGCCCCGTTCAATCAGTTGGCGCGCCGTCGATACGTCAATGGCATTCAAGAGGTCTTGCATCGTCCCCGCCGGCTAGTTGATGAAAGGCACGTCGATCCGCGATCGCGGTCGCGCGGCATCGAGACATGTCGCCGGCGTCACCCCATCACCCGCACACCGCGTCACATCGTTGAGAAGTACGCGGCCGACGTTGCCGCAAGATAGCCCCTTGATGTCGAACTGTTTGACCCGTGTCTTGCCCGCCGGCAGCCGACCCGGATTGACAGTGAGCAATCTGACAACCGCCTCGCCTTTGTCGAACAGCACGAGTTCGAACGACGCCTCCTTGATGTCTGTGGCCAGGCCATTGGTCAGTACAAATGTCATGCGACAAGCGTCCGTCGTGACATCAAGTTTGTTGAGCTGGATCGTCAAATATCGTGCTCTTTCCTTTGCCCGTGCTTGGTTGCCCCCCTTTGCCTGTGCTTGGTTGCCCCAAGGCATTGACGCAGGCGAGGACAGCAGTGCCGTTGCAACAATCAATGCAACCCCGATCCATCTGAAGACCATCGACACCTACTCGCAATTTGGTTTCACATCGCGCGCAGTGTGGACACAGCACGCGACCGCCCGGCGCCACCGAACGTCGCGACATACCTGTGCAGCGACGCGCTGCTTGTAAGCTTGCCCGTGACCCGCCTCGTTGCCCACGACGCCCGACAAAGACGCCTTTAGGTTATACGCCATCACATCGCATGATATGTTGCATCATTACATCGAAAGGAGCAAATAGTCCGCCAGCCGTCGCCAAACGACCCACAATGCCTTGATCACCGATCGCTCGATAGTTGATAACGTTATATGATAACATTTCCGTGGGAGGGTCAAGAATGCGTTGGTCACGTTTTGGGTTGCAACAGGTGGGGCACTTTGCCAGTCCACATAGATTGATTGGCGCGGTAGTCATTGGGCTGTTCGGCCTAGCTCTGCCGCCGCAGGCGCTGGCACAGACGAACTTGCCAGAAATCGTCGTGACAAGCCCCAGTCCCGTCGCACCGTCGTCGGCGGCTGCCGCCGATGGTTCGATCACTCAGCCGCCGTCCGGGGCGCAGAGCGTTTCGCCGACCCCGGGCATTCTGATCGTTGCCGATGATGCCTTTGTTCCGGTGACGGTTGTGACAGAGCGAGAGGTGCTGGCGAAGCAGGGTGCAACGATCACGGACACGCTGCAGCAAAAACCCGGCATTGCTGGTTCCACGTTCGGCGCCGGGGCCAATCGACCGATCATCCGTGGTCTCGACAACGCACGCGTGCGCATTCAGGAGAACGGCATCGGCACGCACGACGTCTCGACGCTCTCGGAAGACCATGCCGTTCCCATCGACCCCAATGCCGCCGAGCGTGTCGAGGTGATCCGTGGCCCGGCCACCCTGCGTTACGGCAGTCAGGCGATCGGTGGCGTCGTGTCGATCGAGAACGACCGCATTCCAAGCTTCGTGCCGAGGAACGGATTTTCCGGCGAGATCAAAGGCGGGCTGTCCTCCGTTGATCGCGGTCGCGATGGTGCCTTCAACGTGACCGCAGGGGCTGCCGGCTTTGTCGCTCACGCCGATGCGTTTGTGCGTCGAACGGACGACTACGACACACCGGACGGTCGCCAACTCAATTCGTTTGTCGACAATCAGGGGTTTTCCGTCGGGCTCTCGCGGGTCTGGGCAAATGGTTACATCGGCGTGGCGTTCACGCGCAACGAAGCGTTCTATGGCATTCCGGGTGAAGAAGCGGCCGAGCTGCGCCCGCGGATCGAAATGGAGCAGAACAAGGTCCAGGCCAAAGGCGAATTCCGAGTGCGCAATGCCGGCATCGAAGCAATCCGCTTCTGGTTCGGTGCAACCGACTACACCCATGACGAAGTGATCTACGAAGAAGAGGAAGGCGGCGACATCGTCGGGACGCGGTTCAACAACCGCGAGACCGAAGGCCGCATCGAGGTGCAGCACCAGCCGATCCGCACGTCGTTCGGCGAGCTCCGCGGCGCGGTCGGCCTTCAAGGTGGCCGCAGGAAGACCGAGGGTTTTGGCGTCGAGGAACCGGTCGACGGTCTGCTCGATCCAGCCAAGACGCGGACCATTGCCGGTTACCTGTTCGAAGAGTTGCGGATTGATCGCGCACTGCGGTTTCAGTTTGCAGGGCGCATCGAGCGCAGCACTGTTGACGGCAACGGGATCATCGATTTCAGCGACGTGGAAAATCCGGCAACGTTTGCGGGCGAGCGATCGTTTACGCCGATTAGCGGCAGCATCGGCGCGCTCTATGAGTTTGCACCGGGGATCGTCATCCGATTGACAGGCCAGCACGTGGAGCGGGCGCCGGAAGCACAGGAGCTCTTCTCGAAGGGCGTGCATGAGGCCACCGGCACCTTTGAGATTGGCAATCCATTCCTGCGAAAGGAAACCGCCAACTCGATCGAACTCGGTCTCAAGAAGGCCAGGGGCCGCCTGCGCTTTGACGGTTCCGTCTACTACGCCCGCTACAACAACTTCATCTTCAAACAGCTCACCGGCGTCGAGTGTGGCGAAACCCTCGCCACGTGTGGCGCCGAGGAAGAAGAGGAGCACCACGAAGAAGAAGAGGCAGGACACGAAGAAGAGGAAGGCCATGGCCACGAGCTCGATCAAGTCGCCTTCCAGCAGCGCAAGGCAACCTTTTATGGCGTAGAATTGGCCGCTCAATTCGACGTCGGGTCGCTGTGGCGCGGCACCTGGGGGATCGACGGCCAGTACGACTTCGTGCGTGCGCGTTTCTCAGGCGATAACGTCCCGCGTATTCCGCCCCATCGCCTCGGTGCAGGTCTGTTCTATCGCGATGCCAATCTGTTTGCTCGTGTCGGTGTGCTACACGCGTTCGATCAGAATAAAGTCAATGCCGAATCCAGCGAGTTGACAACGCCCGGATACACCCTGGTGAATGCGGAAGTGTCGTACACGACCAAGCTCGAACAATCACTGTCCGGTCCCGCGACCGAGCTGACGATCGGCATCAAGGGTGAGAACCTCGCTGATGAACGCATTCTCAATCACAGCTCGTTCAAGCGGCGCGAAGACGTCCTGTTGCCTGGCGCCAGCGTCAAGGTGTTCGGAAAGATCAGGTTCAACTGACGGATCTGAGCAAGTGCGTTTAGCTCCACCGATAGCGATTGCGCTGCTTCGCTATCGGTGGCGTCTTCTTCAAAGAGATTTGCAAGGCAATGTCGAGCAAGTGGCAACCATGCTCAAAACACCAGAGGCACAACTGCCGCCCTCGTCAATCGGATGGCGAGAAACAAGCCGCAAAAGAGGTCGCCATGTTTCGAAGTAGCTTGAAATAGAGTTCGGGCCCGCCTTTCAGTGCAGCGCCAAGCGGATCGAGCACGCCCGACTTTGCCGGCGTACCCTCGACAACGGTCGCCACGATCTTCGGTTCGAATTGAGGCTCCGAAAAAACGCACGTTGCTCTGAGCTCGCGGATTTTGGAGCGAAGCGCCCTGATTCGCCGGACACCGACCCGAACCTCAGGCGACACCGTGATCGAGCCTGACGCCTTCAGTCCGAAACGACTCTCAAAGTTCTGGTAGGCATCGTGAAATACGATGAATCCTTTCGCCCGGAACGGCTTCAACTGCGCAGTGATGTCGGCTGTCAGATCGGTCAGGCGAGCCATCACGGCTTTGGCATTGGCCTCGTATCGTGCCGCATTGGCCGGGTCGACGGCCGTCAGTGCATCCTTGATATTGCGGGTCATCGCCTTTGCATTGACGGGGTCAAGCCAGACGTGCGGGTTGAACGCGTCGCGGTCATGATCGCGGCGTGCTTTTTTCTCCCCACCATGCCCATGCCCATGGTTGTGGTGAGATTTCTTCACCCGGTGATGATCGTGATGTTTTTTCCTGCGCGTCTTGTGTGCCGCATGATCGTCGTGCGCGTGCGCATCGAAGGGCCCGCCCTCACGAAGATCCAGTTTGACGAGGTCGTCAGTTTCGATGAGTTCGACGGATTTGGCGTTGGCTGCGATCGTCTTAAGAGGCTTTGCCAGAAAGGCCTCCAACTCATGCCCGATCCAGAACACCACGTCGGCTCTTTCCAACATTGCGGCCTGGGAGGGCTTCAACGCATAGGTATGCGGAGATCCACTGCCTTCGATGATCAGGTCCGGCTTGCCAACGCCGGCCATGACCGCCGCGACAAGCGAATGAACCGGCTTGATGGAAGCGACGACATTGACCTCGGCCCGGGCCGCGAACGCCGATACCGCTATCAGCAAGAGGCCGAAAATCGTTGATTTGGTGCAGCGCATCATGGAGGTCGCAGAATCCTGACGTAGTCACTAATGTAACGATATCACGTTAACACTCGACACCTTGCGGGATAACGTGCGAGATGAGCGAAGGCAACTCCCGATTTGCAACGATATGTAAGATTAATCCTCCCAAGCCTGCAATGAAACGATCCGACCCGTTATTGACCCTTGAGAATGCTGGCATTTTCCGTGCCGGTCGATGGCTCGTGCGTGGCGTTTCAACGTCACTCGCCGCCGGCGAGATCGTCACGCTGATCGGACCGAACGGTTCCGGCAAGTCGACGACCGCGAAGATTGCGTTGGGGATCCTCAAACCGGACGAGGGCACGGCCTGGCAACGGGATGATTTGCGGATTTCCTATGTGCCGCAGAAGCTGGCCGTGGATTGGACGTTGCCACTATCTGTCGACCGCTTCATGCATCTGACTGGACGTGTGGCGGTGGATAAAGCTGCGCAGGCGATGGCCGCCACAGGCGTTGCCCACCTGGCCAATGCCGAGGTCCGCAACTTGTCGGGGGGTGAATTCCAGCGCGTCCTGCTCGCGCGCGCGATCGCCCGCGAACCGGAGCTGCTGGTGTTGGACGAGCCGGTCCAGGGCGTCGATTTCAACGGTGAAAT
>JAGDYV010000015.1:0-36679 GCA_049116495.1 Hyphomicrobiaceae bacterium
GCGTGATGCGCGGCCGCGAGTTCTTGATGAAGGATGCCTATTCTTTTGACTTGACCGAAGAGGAAGGCCGCAAGTCATACAACCGTATGTTTGCGTCATACCTGCGGATCTTCGCGCGTATGGGGCTTCAGTCTATTCCGATGGCAGCCGAAACAGGCCCGATCGGCGGGGACCTCTCGCACGAATTCATTATTCTGGCCGAAACCGGTGAGAGCGCTGTCTTTTGTCATCAAGACCTGTTGGATGGCGCCATTCCACCGATCGATCTCGATTATGACGGGGATCTCACGCCAATCGTCGAGAAGTGGACATCGCTCTATGCAGCGACGGATGAAATTCATGACGCGGCAAAATTCGCAGCCGAGGTCCCTGTTGATAAACAGGTTTCGGCGCGTGGCATCGAGATTGGTCATATTTTCTTCTTTGGGACCAAATACTCTGATCCGTTGAATTGTAAGGTGCAGGGTCCCGACGGAACGCCTGTTGCTCTGCAAATGGGGTCTTACGGTGTGGGCGTATCACGCTTGGTCGGGGGGATCATCGAAGCCTGCCACGACGACAATGGCATCGTTTGGCCGGTGCCCGTTGCGCCATTCGAAGTGGGCCTCATTAATCTCAAATCAGGTGACGCAACTACCGACAGTGTCTGCGCAACGCTTTACGAGCGCCTCGAAAATGCCGGTATCGAAGTGCTCTACGATGACACGGGGGAACGCGCAGGTGCGAAATTTGCCAGCATGGACTTGATCGGGTTGCCGTATCAGTTGGTGATTGGCCCGAAAGGTGCTGGCGCGGGAATGGCGGAAGTCAAGGATCGCAGGACTGGCGATAAGCAGGAGATTCCTGTTGATAGCGTCGCTGAGACGTTGATCGATCGGATTAAAAGCCAACGCGTTCTGTGTTAGCGCGACAGGCTTCAGGAAAGAGCACGTCCGCATGAGCGCAGCAGGCAGCACCCGACCTTTCGCAGCCTTTGAATGGTTGATCGCAATGCGCTACTTGAGGGCGCGGCGCCAAGAAGGGTTCATCTCGGTGATTGCCGGGTTTTCCTTCATCGGAATCATGCTTGGCGTTGCCACGTTGATCATCGTCATGGCGGTGATGAACGGGTTTCGCAATCAGCTTTACGAAAAGATACTCGGCCTTAACGGCCATGCGGTCGTACAGCGAGTCTCCGGTTCAGGTCCTTTCACGGATTACGACGACGTGGCGAAAAAGCTGACCAAGGTGCCGGGCGTGCGCCATGCGATACCTTTGATCGAAGGGCAGGTCATGCTGTCTTCACCGGTCCAGGCCCTCGGAGGATTGGTCCGAGGCATGACCGAGCCGGGCATTCGGGCATTACCACTTGTTGCCGGCAACATTGTTTACGGTACGATCGAGGGTTTTGATAAGCAGCGTGGAATCGCGATCGGGTCGCGTCTGTCGCAGGCACTTGGTGTCTCGCTCGGCGAATTTGTGACGCTTGTCTCGCCACGCGGGGCACGTACACCGTTTGGTACGGCGCCGCGCACCAGGCCCTATAAGGTCACGGCGATTTTCGAATTGGGCATGTCAGAATATGACCGATCGATGGTGTTCATGCCGCTGCATGAAGCACAGCGGTATTTCTCCAAGGGCGCCCAGGTCGACGTCCTCGAAGTCGTTACCGATGATCCCGAGCAGGTCGCGCGTTATATCGCGGATATGAAGCTGGCGGTGCCGGGGCCATTGCTGTTTACGAGCTGGCAGCAGCGCAATCAAACTTTCTTCACGGTTCTCGAAGTCGAACGCACGGTCATGTTTATCATCTTGTCGTTGATCATCTTGGTTGCGGCGCTGAACATCATTTCAGGGATCATGATGCTGGTTAAAGACAAGGGGCGCGACATCGCAATCCTACGCACAATGGGGGCCACAAAAGGTGCAATTACGCGTGTCTTCCTGATCACCGGTGCTTCCATTGGCGTCGTCGGGACTTTTGCCGGTTTGATCCTTGGCATTTTGTTTTGCTGGCGCATCGAAGAAATCCGCCAATTCGTCCAATGGCTGACCGGCACGACATTGATGGACCCAAAAGTCTATTACCTCTCCAAACTGCCAGCCGACATCGACCCGACCGAAACGATGTGGATCGTCATCTTTGCGTTGATTTTGACATTGCTTGCGACCTTATACCCGTCATGGCGCGCTTCGAAACTCGATCCTGTCGAAGCCCTTCGGTATGAGTGAGGATACGGTCATGCAGCGCAGCGTCGAAGAGCAGGCACCTATTCTCCAACTCGATGAACTACAGAGAGCTTTTCATCAAGGCGCGCGTGAGATCCGGGTGCTCGATGGGGCCAGTGCAGTGCTTCATGCCGGCCAGGCCGTCGCTCTGGTTGGGCCATCTGGTGCTGGCAAATCCACCCTGTTGCACATCGCGGGATTGCTCGAAACACCGGATGCCGGACGCGTTCTTGTCAACGGCCAGGACTGCGCGCGCATGAACGATGCTGACCGCACGGCTATCCGTCGAACGCAGATGGGCTTCGTTTATCAGTTCCATCAATTGCTGCCTGAGTTTTCAGCACAGGAAAACGTCGTTATTCCACAAATGATCCGCGGCACACCGGCACGCCAAGCGCGTCAGCGCGCGCAGGAGTTGCTCGAACTGCTTGGTCTTGGCGCGCGGGTTGGTCATCGTCCAGCCGAACTATCCGGTGGGGAACAACAACGCACGGCAATCGCACGGGCGCTCGCCAATCAACCAAGACTTCTGCTGGCGGACGAACCGACCGGCAACCTAGATCCGTCGACTGCGGAACGCGTGTTTGCCGATTTGATGGGGCTCATCGAGCATACCGGAGTGGCTGCATTGATCGCCACGCATAATATGGAATTAGCCGCCAGTATGCATCGTGTTCTTCGTCTCGCCGACGGGCGCCTGCATGAGGTGCAGCCGCAGTCTGTCGCATAGAGCCGGTGTCGCGTGAACCAAGACGATAACTCCAACCAGCATCGAATTCTCGTCATCGGGGGCTATGGCGTCTTCGGCAGCCGCCTTAGTCGCCGGCTGGCACAGCATTCCGGTACCATGGTCATTGTTGCCGGTCGCAGTCTCGCGGCTGCGAAAATTCATTGCGATGCGTTCGGCGGGACGCCTGCGCGCATCGATACGAGCGAAGATCTCACCGCACAATTCGACGCATGGCAGCCAACGATCGTTGTTGATGCGGCCGGGCCTTTTCAGCTTTACGGGAAGGAACCATACCGCGTTGCCCGAGCTGCTTTGGTGGTCGGCGCGCACTATCTCGATCTCGCTGATGATGCCGCATTTGTCGCCGGCGTACGATCCCTCGACCACGAAGCGATACAGGCAGGCTGCACGGTGCTGTCCGGATGCAGCAGCGTACCGGCGATATCAGCGGCCGCGGTGTACGCTCTTTCACGCGACCTCGCATCGATCGAGAGCATCAGCAGCGCAATACTGCCTGGCAATCGCGCGCCGCGGGGGCGGTCCGTTATCCGAGCCATTCTCATACAGGTTGGTAAACCCATCGCGGTCCGATCTGGTGGCGAATGGACGACCGTCAAAGGGTGGTGTTCGGTTGGTCGAACACAATTGAAAATCAAGGGCAAGAAGGCGCTGCCCCAACGTTTTTTCAGTCCGATCGGCGCACCTGATTTGCGGATCTTTCCTCGGTTGTTCAATGCGCGAACCGTGCGTTTCGCTGCCGGGCTCGAACTGTCAGTGATGCATATCGGCTTAGGTTCAATCGCCTGGTTGGTTCATTGCGGCGTGCTGCGATCGGCAACGGCACTGACGAGCCCGTTATTGTGGATGGCTGACCGGCTGAAACCATTCGGAAGCGACCGTGGTGGAATGACCGTCGACATCACGGGACGCAAAGCCAGCGGAGAAGGCACGCACCTGCGTTGGACGCTCATAGCAGAGACCGGGGACGGCCCCGAAATTCCGCCGACACCAGCCTATTTAATGGCAATGCAACTTTGTCGTAACGCTGACCGAGTGAAGAGCGGCGCACGACCTTGTCTGCAGGACCTGTCCCTCCGCGATATCGAAAACGGGCTCGAGCCGTTCGCGATCTCCACCGAGATCACGTCAGAGCCGGTCAAGACAGTTTTCGAAACCGCGCTCAACGGGGAGTTCGCCATGCTCCCGCCCGCGTTGCGCGATCTACACGACGTCTTAGATGTCCGGGCATTTCTCGGCAACGCCCGGATCGAACGTGGAACCGGTCTGCTATCACGGCTGATTGGATTATGTATGGGGTTCCCGCAAGCAGCAGAAAGCGTGCCGGTACGGGTCGACATGCAACGTACGGCTGCCGGAGAAACGTGGCAACGGCGATTTGGGCGAGCGCGCTTCAAGTCCCACCTGTCTCGTCAACCGGCCGCACCAAACGGCGAAATCTGGGAACGATTTGGAGCACTATCGTTTCGGATCAAGCTTCACCGCCAGATCGGCGATCTGCATTTCCCGGTCGACGCCGTGCGACTGTTCGGCATTGTCCCGTTGCCGCAAATTCTCGTGCCGCGCAGCGATACGAGAGAACATGTCGACGGGCATGGAAATGCCTGCTTCGACGTGTCGATATCGCATCCCCTTGCTGGTTTCATTGTACGTTATCAGGGATGGCTGCAACCGATCGAACACCAAACCGCGGATGATACCGATCTGTAGCGGCCGTCGATGACCAGTCAGGTTTCCACCACCAAGTTTGCAGGAACATGCCGAGCATGTGCTAATTTCGATAGGTCCAAAATCGATTCTACGCAGGCATAATGTCAAATACAGCCCCAGCATTCATTCATTTGCGCGTGCGCTCGGCATATTCGCTCCTGCAAGGCGCGCTCCCGATTGCGAAACTTGCCAAATTAAGTGTGGCAAATAACTTCCCGGCCGTTGCACTCACAGACCAGAACAATCTATTCGGCATCCTGGAATTCTCGAACAAACTATCTGACAGCGGCGTTCAACCGATTGCCGGCCTGACACTCAGTGTCGATTTCGGTGATACAAAAATCGATCCGTCGCGCGCGCCCCTCAATGGTGCCAAGGCCGAGGCGATACTGTCCGGCGATATTGCGCTTTTGGCCATGAACGATGCTGGTTACGCCAATCTTATGAAGATTGGCAGTCAGGCGTTTTTTGACCCAACCGAAACCGAACCGCCTCACGTGGCGATCAAACGGCTCGAAGAACATCATGAAGGCCTGATCGTGCTGACCGGCGGCCCGGATGGACCAATCAACCGTGCGCTTGTCGACGGCCGGGTGGACATTGCCGAAGCGCGTCTGGGCAAGCTTTCTGAACTGTTTGGCGATCGCCTCTACATCGAACTCCAACGCCATGGCATGCCCGCCGAACGAGATGCCGAACCGGGGTTGATCAAGCTTGCTTACGACAACGCAATTCCGCTTGTCGCAACGAACGACTGTCACTTCGCAACGCCGGATGAATATGAAGCACACGATGCCCTCATGTGCATTGCCGGCGGTAACTATGTCGTCGAAGACGATCGCAAGCGGCTGACACCAGAACACGGGCTCAAGTCAGCCGAGGCGATAATTGCCTTATTCGGCGATCTACCTGAGGCCATCGAAAACACTGTCGAGATCGCACAACGTTGCCACATGAGGCCGCTTGGCAAGGCACCGATTCTACCAAGCTTCGTTGCAGAAAGTGACGATGCGACGCCAGAGGAAAGAATTCAGGCCGAAGCTGATGAACTGGCACGACAAGCACGTGAAGGGCTTGAACTGCGCCTCGCTGCGACAGATCTGGCAGAGGGATACACGCGACAAGATTATGCAGACCGCCTAGAGTTCGAACTTGGCATCATCAACAAGATGAAGTTCCCCGGATACTTCCTGATCGTTGCCGACTTCATCCAATGGTCAAAGGCGCAAGGCATTCCGGTCGGGCCGGGGCGTGGTTCAGGCGCCGGTTCGCTCGTCGCCTATTCATTGACCATTACTGATCTCGACCCCCTTCAATTCGGATTGCTGTTCGAGCGCTTCCTCAATCCTGAGCGAATCTCGATGCCGGACTTCGACATCGACTTCTGCCAGGATCGGCGTGAAGAGGTCATCAAGTACGTCCAGGAAAAATACGGCGACGATCGCGTCGCGCAGATCATCACGCACGGCAAGCTGCAGGCCCGGGCCGTCTTGCGTGATGTCGGACGTGTCCTGCAGATGCCCTACGGTCAGGTCGACCGGCTGTGCAAGCTGGTGCCGAACAATCCGGCCAATCCGGTGACGCTGCCCGAGGCCATGGAAGAGGAACCGCGCCTTCTGGAAGAAGCTGATGATGATCCGATGGTCGCACGGCTGTTGGAAATCGCGCAGAAACTCGAAGGTCTATATCGGCACGCTTCGACGCACGCGGCAGGCCTGGTCATCGGCGATCGCCCGCTAGACGAGCTTGTCCCGCTATACCGCGATCCGAAATCGAGTTTTCCGATCGCGCAATTCAACTGGAAACTTGTTGAGGCCGCGGGGCTCGTCAAATTCGACTTCCTCGGGTTGAAGACGCTGACGGTGTTACAAAAGGCTGTTCAGCTTATCAAACGTGGACGAGGAATTGATCTCGATCTGGCATCATTACCTTTGACCGATGCCGCAAGCTACGAACTGTTGGCCCGGGCCGATACGGTTGGCGTTTTCCAGCTGGAATCGACGGGCATGCGCGAGAGCTTGAAAAAACTCAAACCCGACCGCTTCGAAGACATCATCGCGATGGTCTCGCTCTATCGGCCGGGCCCGATGGACAACATCCCGACGTACATCAATCGCAAACACGGCGAGGAACCGGTCGACTGCTTCCACCCGATGCTCGAACAGATCCTCGGTGAGACGTACGGCGTCATCATCTACCAGGAACAGGTCATGCAGATCGCCCAGGTGATGGGCGGTTACTCGCTTGGGGAAGCGGACGTGTTGCGTCGCGCGATGGGTAAAAAAGACAAAGCCGCAATGGCTCAGCAGCAGGCTGAATTCGTACGCCGGGCGGTTGAAAAAGGCGTCAAGAAAACCGACGCCGCATTCATCTTTGAACACGTCGACAAATTTGCCGGTTATGGCTTCAACAAATCACACGCCGCGGCATACGCGCTGGTCAGCTACCACACGGCTTATCTCAAGGCGAACTATCGTGAAGAGTTCCTCGCTGCGTCGATGACGCTGGATATGGCCAATACCGACAAGCTTGCGGTATTTGCAGCCGAAGCCAAGCGCAGTGATATCGAATTGAAGCCCCCGTGCGTCAACGGATCTGATGTCGAGTTTTTGTCGGAACCGCCATCCAACGGCTCTGAACATGGAGCTATTCGGTATGCCTTGGCCTCGCTGAAAAATATCGGCGCCGCAGCTGTAGAGACCGTCGTGCATGAGCGCGAGGCTAATGGGATCTACGAAGATCTAAGCGACTTTGCGCGCCGCCTACCAAGCAAAACGTTGAACAAACGTAACATTGAAACGCTCGCATCTGCCGGCAGCTTTGATGGATTGGAGACGAATCGAGCCGTTGTGCATCGAAATGCGGAACAAATCCTTGCACTTTCCAATCGCATAAGCGCGAATGCTGCAAGCGGTATTCAAGATTTGTTCGGGGGCGCCGGCGGCGAGGCACCAGCAAGCCTTGATATGCGACCGACCAAGTCTTGGACACCTATGGAGCGGTTAGAGAAAGAATTCGACGCTATCGGTTTCTATCTATCCGGACACCCGCTCAATGAATACGACAGTGTGCTGGAGAGCATGGGCGTGCAGACCTTTGCTGGTTTTGAAGCAGGCGTTGAGCAGGGCCGCCTTGGTGGGCGCATTGCTGCAATCGTGGTCTCGGCACGTGAACGCAAATCCGCCAAAGGGAACGCATTCGCGTTTGCCATGTTTTCCGATACGACCGGACAGTTCGAAGCCGTGATCTTCTCCGATACATTGAACGCCAGCAGGCATCTGCTGGAACCGGGAACACCCGTGGTGGTCGGGATCGAGGCGGAATATGACGGTGAAACCATCAAAATGCGTGTACAGGGCATTGAAAGCCTCAACAGCGCTGCCGGCGCCGTCCGCTGCCCATTACGGATAACGCTGGATGGTCATGCGCTGTCCAACGGCAAATCCGCGACGCTCCTGGCTGAACTACGCGATAGCCTCAAACCGGGCCGCGATGAGATACGGCTCATCGTTGATGTTGCCGACAGATCGCAGGTTTGCGAGCTTGTTTTACCGGGGCGCTACGACACGACACCTCCATCGCGCGGTATACTTTCCGCCATCGACGGCGTCGTCACTGTCGACGAAGTTGCGGCGTAAGCAGATTTCGGCACAATTTTCCTTGAATTATCGTGTTTGTCGTACTAAGACGCCTTCCATCTCTCACGCAAGCCATGCGCTATGCAGATTAAAAGCCCTGCAATAGCGCTCCGGTGGGCACACCATGACAGCCAATTCGAGGTTGTCGGAGTTGGCCTTCTCCGGCTTGCGGCGGATTAACCGGAAAAGGAACTGCCTATGCTGCCCGCATTTACGATGCGTCAGCTCTTGGAAGCCGGCGTGCACTTCGGCCACCAGAGCCATCGATGGAACCCCAAGATGTCGAGCTACATCTTCGGGACTCGCAATAACATTCACATTGTCGACCTCACCCAGACGACCCCGCTGCTGCATCAGGCATTGGTCAAGGTATCCGACACCGTCGCCAAGGGCGGTCGTGTGCTGTTTGTTGGCACCAAACGCCAAGCATCGGAGTCGATTGCAGATGCCGCGACGCGGTCCGCACAATACTTCATGAACCATCGTTGGTTGGGGGGCACGCTGACGAACTGGAAGACAATTTCGCTGTCCATTCGACGTCTGCGTCAGCTCGACGACATCCTCGCGGGTGATGGCACCGGGCGGACCAAGAAAGAACTGCTCAACTTGACCCGTGAGCGTGAAAAACTCAATCAATCACTGGGCGGCATTAAAGATATGGGCGGGACGCCGGATCTTTTGTTCGTGATCGACACCAACAAAGAGGCGATCGCCATTGCCGAGGCGCGTAAGCTGAATATTCCGATCGTCGCCGTGATTGACACGAATTGTGATCCTGACGGGATCGATTTTCCGATTCCAGGCAACGATGACGCCGGCCGCGCGATTACGCTCTATTGCGATCTGATTGCACGCGCCGCACTTGATGGCATCGGACGTGGTCAGGCCGACAGCGGCGTCGACATGGGTGCTGCCGAAGCGCCAGCCATGGAAGAGCTGCCTGTTGCTTCGACAGACGACGCCGCCGCCGGAGCGCGCTTCGAGGGTATCGAGGCGCCGCGCGGTGAAGCTGACGATCTCAAGCTTGTCAGCGGAATCGACGCCCGGATTGAACAACAGTTGAGCGGCATCGGTGTTTACCACTATTGGCAGATTGCCGATCTTGACGAAGCAAATCTGGCGCTCCTGGCAGCGGAGTTGAAGATGGATGTCGCAACGATGGCCGAGGCAGACTGGGTTGGAAGCGCCAAGAAACTGGTCGCCGCCAACGCTGCTTGATCCCAATCAATCTGCAGATTGGGCAAACTTGAAAGAGACGGGCGCGGCAGCGATATACGCTCCATCGCCCGCTTTCCTGCGATCTGAACGTGGGTCACGAACAAGAGAGCATTTGCTATGACAACGATTACGGCCAGCATGGTCAAAGACCTTCGCGAGAAAACTGGCGTCGGCATGATGGATTGTAAGAAAGCGCTGAACGAGAACGACGGAGATGTCACCGCCGCCATCGACTGGCTGCGCGCCAAAGGCTTGTCCAAAGCTGCTAAGAAATCAGACCGTGTTGCAGCGGAAGGTCTCGTCGGTGTCGCGGCGTCGAGCAAACAGGGCGCTGTGGCCGAAGTCAATGCCGAAACGGATTTCGTCGCGCGCAACGAGCAGTTCCAGGACATGGTGCGCAGAATTACCTCTCTGGTGCCGGAAGCCGGAGGTGATACTGGAAACTTGCTCGCTATGACCTTTCCGGGAAAAACCGACACGGTGGAAACCGTAATTACCGAGAACATTGCGACCATTGGCGAGAACATGTCATTGCGCCGCGCCGCTGTCGTTAACGTCAATGAGGGTGTCGTCGCGGATTATGTACACAACAAAGTCAGCGATGGGCTCGGCAAGATTGGCGTGCTGGTCGCTTTGGAAAGCTCTGGCGATGCTGAAAAGCTAACCGTCTTTGGCCGTCAGCTCGCCATGCACATTGCGGCTGTCGCACCGTTGGCGCTGACACCTGAGGAACTTGATCAGGACGTCATCGAAAAAGAACGTGCGATCTATCTGGAGCAAGCCCAAGCATCCGGCAAGCCTCAGGAAATCATTGAGAAAATGGTCGAAGGCCGCTTGCGCAAGGAATATTTCCAGCAGGTTGTCTTGTTGCAGCAAACGTTCGTTGTCGATGGTAAGGCAACGGTCGAGCAGGCCTTGAAAGCATTCGAAAAGGATCTTGGCAGCGCGGTCAAGATCACAGAATTCGTCCGATTTGCCCTGGGCGAAGGGATCGAAAAGAAAGATGACGACTTCGCCGCAGAAGTCGCCGCGGCTGCTGGAACGGGCTAGAGCCCTTCAGACTGATATGGACCCATTCTGCCGAGCGGATTTGGTCCGAGATCAAGTGGACCGTCGCCGTGCGTGGCGGTGCCACGGACAAGACGGGACGCGCCGAGATCGGGGCAAATCCGTCCGGCCCAATTTCTTATCGATCATGCGAATCCGAACATCGAGTGGGTTCGCAAGCGGCGGCCACCCAGGAAACACCCTTGGGCGTCGAACGGCTTGCCCGCAGCACCGCTGCGCGCGGCGCCGCTCTCCTGCTGGTCGACTCACCGTTTGCGAACAGAATTGAGTCCATCTCAGTTTGAAGGGCTCTAAGCTAGCCGCACACGTAAACGATGACGGTAGATACTGAACCGGTTGACGCTGTCAGCCGGCTTTTTCGTATGTCCATTTGGCTGAGAGTCGCGCATATAGGGGTAAAGCATTCGATATCGATAAGGGTTCCGTCATGACTACCCCCCTCAAATACCAGCGTCTTCTTCTCAAGCTTTCCGGCGAAGCCATGATGGGTGCGCAGGGATTTGGCATCGATACCGCCGTTACGGAACGGTTGGCTCGAGATGTCGCCGAGGCGGTTGCTGCTGGATGCGAAATTGCAGTTGTTGTTGGTGGCGGTAATATATTTCGAGGGCTTGCCGGCGCGGCGTCGGGCATGGATCGCGCCACTGCGGACTATATGGGCATGCTGGCAACCGTGATGAATGCACTCGCCTTTCAAAGCGCATTGGAGAAATTCGAGGTTCCATCGCGCGTTTTGTCAGCGATTCCAATGCCGACAGTGTGCGAATCTTATGTTCGACCAAAAGCGCTGCATCATGTCGGACTCGGCCGTGTCGTCGTTTTTGCAGCGGGCACCGGCAATCCTTTCTTCACCACAGACACAACGGCTGCCCTGCGCGCGATCGAACTTGGCTGTGATGCCGTCGCCAAAGCGACGCAGGTTGACGGCGTCTATGCAGAAGATCCAAAAAACAACCCGGATGCAGAACGTTATGATAAGCTGACGTATAGTGAGGTGTTGGCGCGCGATCTCCGGGTCATGGATGGGGCCGCGATCGCCCTTGCTCGCGACAACAATCTTCCGGTACTTGTGTTTTCCATCAAGGAAGAGGGCAATCTACTGAAAGTCCTGCGCGGCGAAGCACGGTGTACCGTGATCGAGTAAGGTTGTGCCTTGCCATGGCGGGCCCATACAACTTGATTGCAATAACCGACGCGTGAAATATGGCCGGCCGGAGATTAGTCTCTGATTCAAATGACCTCCCGGTTCCGGTACAGGTGGAGAAAGAGCGATGGCGAAAAACGAAGAGTTCAAACTCAAAGACTACGAAGGCCGCATGAACGGTGTCGTTGAAAGCCTCAAAAGGGAATTCAGCGGTTTGCGAACCGGACGGGCAAGCGCTGCATTGCTGGACCCGATCGTCGTTGACATCTACGGGCAGAAAATGCCGTTGAACCAAGTCGGCAGTGTTTCTGTGCCCGAACCTCGGATGATCCAAGTTTCGATCTGGGACAAAGCCGCTGTTTCCGCTGTCGAAAAAGCTATTCGAGAATCAAACCTGGGCCTCAACCCGGTCACAGATGGCACAGTTCTGCGGTTGCCCATTCCACCATTGACCCAGGAGCGGCGACAAGAATTGGCGAAAGTCGCTGGAAAATACACCGAAACGGCCCGAATAAGTGTTCGCAACGTACGTCGCGACGGCAATGATCATCTCAAAAAACTTGAGAAGGACGGCGATATCAGTCAAGACGAGCAAAAGAAATCGGAAGCAGCGGTGCAGAACGCCACAGATCGAATCATCAAGGAAATTGACGAACTGCTGGCGACTAAAGAGACTGAAATCAACACTGTTTGATAATGGTGCATCCGGGCAAGTTGCCGGTCGGCGCAGAAACAATAGCCGATTGATCATGAAAGGTGCCAATACACGTGGCGGACGATTTTGTGCAGCCTGAACATGACAGATCCGGGATGGCACCGCGTCACGTCGCGATAATCATGGACGGTAACGGTCGGTGGGCGGCCGCGCGTCACCTGCCACGCGCGCTTGGACACAGAATGGGGGTCGAGGCCGTCCGACGGACGATTAAAGCGGCGATGGAATTAGGCCTCGAATACCTGACGCTCTATAGTTTTTCGTCAGAAAACTGGTCACGTCCCGCAGCCGAAGTTAGTGACCTGATGGGCCTAATGAAACGTTTCATTCAGCGCGATTGTGCTGAACTGCACCAATCCGGCGTTCGATTGATCGTTATTGGAGATCGCAACAATATTGAACCCGAACTGTTGCGCCTGATCGAGGAAACGGAAAAACTCACGGAATCGAACCAGAACTTCAACCTTATCGTCGCCTTCAATTATGGCGGACGGCAGGAAATTGTCGCCGCAGCGCAAACACTGGCTGCGGCCGCCGTGCGCGGAGAGATCGATCCCGAAACGATTGCAGCCGATCACTTTGCCGACGCTTTGACCACACAAGGACATCCAGAGCCTGAGCTCTTAATCAGAACAAGTGGTGAACAGCGATTGTCAAATTTCTTACTCTGGCAGGTGGCTTACTCGGAGTTTGTTTTTCTGGATGTCAACTGGCCAGACTTTTCGAAAGCGCATCTGGAAGACGCGATCGCTCAGTATCAGATGCGTGACCGGCGTTTCGGTGGTTTGTCGAAACGGTCATTAGCTTAAAGATCTAGGTAACCGGCGTTTGATGTCTGAGCATTTGTCACAAAACCGACCTGCCACGCCTTTTGTCAAACCGACAGGCGGTGAGTTGGTCAAACGTGTCATCTCGGCAATCGTTCTGGCAGCCATTGGGATCGCAGCGACTGTGGGCGGTCCCTATACGCTCGCTGTCGTTGTTTCCATCGTGTCGGCCCTGCTTGCCTGGGAATGGGGACGGTTAGTCCGAAACTGTGAATTTGATGACATGCTGTTTGTTCATGTCACCGCGCTCTTGCTTGCAATCGCTTTGACGGCGTTCGGCCTGCCGGAGTATGCGCTATATGTTCTCGTTGCCGGTTTCATCGGGATCGCTATTCGTCGATCAAAAGAATATAGAAAGCTGTCCGCACTCGGCGTGCCCTATATCGGGATCGCTGCAATCGGTATGATCTGGTTGCGTGATAGCCAACAGGGATTGGCAGCTGTTCTACTCGTATTCGCATGTGTTTGGGCGCACGACTCGGTCGCAATGTTCGCGGGGCGGGCTGCTGGTGGGCCGCGTCTCTGGCCTTCCATATCGCCAAAGAAGACTTGGTCGGGAGCGATCGCAGGATTGACGGCCAGTACGGTCGTTGCGCTGATCGCGCACTTCATCTTGCCCGGTACGAACCCGTTTTGGCTTGGTCTTCTAGGGTTTTTACTCGGCCTTGCCGCCCTGGTTGGTGACCTTGCGGAATCGAGCTTGAAACGGCTTGGACGGGTGAAAAATGCAAGTGGTCTTATCCCTGGGCACGGCGGATTTCTCGACCGCATGGATGGCGCCATCGCGAGTTTCGCTTTGGCATGCCTTATTGCGTTATGTATCAACTCAGACAGTCCTGCCGAAGCACTGCTTCGTGGCTTTTAAGGGCGCAATATGAACGTCTTGCAGGGGGATGATGGCAAGGTGCGGCAGCAAACTGCAGAACTAGCGATCGGCTTGAGCAGCGCAAGTGCGGACGTTGGGACACATGATGGGAAATCCGCAATGCAGGAAGCGCCAACGAGCCTTAGCATCCTGGGCGCGACCGGTTCCGTTGGCCAGAGTACGCTCGGTGTTGTCAAAGCGGCTGCACCGGGACGCTTCGTCATCCGAGCGCTGAGCGCCAATGAGAACGTCACTGAATTGGCCACTGCAGCGTGCGCACACAATGCCGAGATTGCGGTCATCGCCAACCCTGATCGTTACAACGAACTGAAAACCGCATTGTCTGGCACTGCGGTCAAGGCCGCGGCGGGACAGGATGGTCTCGATGAGGCTGCAGATCGTGAAGTGGATTGCGTTATGGCCGCAATTGTTGGGGCCGCTGGCCTACGCCCCGCGCTGCGCGCCGCCACACGAGCCAAACGCTTGGCAATCGCGAACAAAGAGTGCCTGGTCATTGCAGGCGACCTGTTTATGCGCGAAGTCACCGCGGCTGGAACAGAGGTGTTGCCCGTCGATTCCGAACATGCAGCAGTCTTCCAAGTCTTGGATCAGCGTGATCCAACTGAAATCCGTCGTGTCTATTTGACCGCCTCAGGTGGACCGTTTCGGGACTATACGCTTGATCAGCTGAAATCGGTCACCTGCGAAGAGGCCGTTAAACATCCAAATTGGTCAATGGGTGTCAAAATCAGCGTTGATTCCGCGACTATGATGAATAAGGGACTTGAACTCATTGAGGCACATCATCTGTTCGGTCTCAGGAGCGAGCAATTCAGCGCCATAATCCATCCGCAGTCGATCGTCCATTGCCTCATCGAACTCAGCGATGGGTCTGTGATCGCCCAAATGGCTCAACCAGATATGCGAACACCGATCGCACAAAGTCTCTACTGGCCACGGCGCTCCACTGACGCGACGGAACGAATTGACTTTACAACTCGCCTTAATTTATCATTTGAGCAAATCTGCGAACAGAAGTATCCCGCTTTTGGCCTTGCCAGAAACGCCATGCAACGCGGTGGCAGCGCGCCCGCCGTATTGAACGGCGCCAACGAAGCTGCTGTAGCCGCATTCCTCAGCCGCGAGATCCATTTCCTCGATATTGCCACAACCGTGGCTAAAACTATGGACAAGGCTGAGAATATCGGCCTTTTTAGTCCGGCGACTGACATTTTGGCAGCACTGGAAATCGACACCGAAGCCAGAAAGTTGGCACGGGATGTGATGGTTCAACTCAAGAAATGACCTGTCAGGCAAGCGGCCAAGACACCTAGTCAACGAATGTCCTAGTGTCCGTTTGCTTTCAAAGTTTAACTCGTCGATTGATCAGGTGTTGCGTTGAGCACAGGCGTCAAGCTAACCAACCTACTGCTTGACGATGAGTGATTCCAGCGAACGCTGATCAATTCTGGAGCAATATATGACGTTCCTCGCCAGTTTGACCTCATCCGTTGGGACAACGATGCTCTACTTAGCCTCGTTCCTCGTGGTGCTGACTATTGTCGTGTTCATCCATGAGATGGGACATTTTCTGGTCGCAAGATGGTGCGGCGTTAAAGTTTCAGCTTTTTCGATCGGCTTCGGCAAGGAAATTTTCGGGTTCGTCGATAAGCATGGCACGCGTTGGCGATTTGCTTGGATACCCCTCGGTGGTTACGTCAAGTTCATGGACGATGCCAGCGCGGCAAGCACGCCTTCTGGCGAGCCATTGGAAGCGATGACGCCGGAAGAACGAGCAGGTTCATTTCACCACAAGCCACTATGGCGTCGCGCCGCCGTCGTCGCGGCTGGCCCAGTCGCAAACTTTCTGTTTGCCATCGTTATTTTTGCTTGCATGTTCTCGATCGTCGGACAGCGTACAACCGTCGCGAGGGTCGATGAAGTCGTTAAGGGCATGCCGGCCGACCTTGCGGGCTTTAAGAAAGGCGACGTGATTGTTGCCATAGCCGGCCGACAGGTGAAAAGCTTCCATGATGTTCTTCGACTGGTCAGCTCCAGCCCGGATCGTGAACTGGCCGTTCGGGTCATGCGTGACGAAAAGGAAGTTCTCCTAACAGTTACGCCCAAGCCGGTCTCGATGAACGATCGCATCGGCGGCCAAGTCACGCGCGGGCTGATCGGGATCAAACGTAGTCCGGGTCCAGATGGTTATACGCACCATCGCGCTGGTCCATTGGAAGCAGTTGTACTCGGGGTGAAAGAAACGGAATTCATCATCTCGTCGACTTTGAGCTACATCGCCGATGTCGTCATCATGCGCCAGCCTCCGGATCAACTGGGTGGCATCATACGCATTGCAGACGTTTCCGGAAAAGTGGCACGGGTTGGACCCGAAGCGTTCATTCACCTCATTGCCGTGCTTTCCATAAGTGTTGGATTAATCAATCTATTTCCAATTCCATTGCTCGACGGTGGTCACCTTTTGTTCTACGCGATCGAAGCTGTCCGCGGTCGCCCTCTTAGCGACTCAAGTCAGGAGTTTGGTTTCAAGATCGGGTTCGCCTTGGTCTTGAGCCTAATGGTCTTTGCCACCTGGAATGATAGAGGCGTCGTAGCGCGTTGGCTGGACATCAAGACGACACAGAATCAGAGCCAGTGAAACATTCTTGCCACTTCCCTATCAGGGCTGGAATCGTTAAACAATTTAAGTCGTGTTAACGCCGCCTGATGTTCTCTGAGGTCGACGAAAAACGGCTAAAATAGGGCGTTTGGTGGGGGCACCGGCTAGTACCGAATAAAGCGTGCACTCGTTAGCCGATAAGGTGCAGGCGTATGGGGGATCGGCACAGAAGGGCAAACGCAGGGATGCCTCACGCAATCATAAGCGCGGGTCGGATGCTGCGAACTGCTGTGTTCATTGTCGCTATGGCTTTTAGCGTCCAATTGGGCACGTCGTTCGCGTTTTCTACTGGCGTACATGCACAGACGATCGTGCGCAGCATACAAGTCAACGGTAATCGACGAGTCGAACCGGAAACGGTTCGTTCCTATTTGGACTTTACCGTCGGGGACCGATACGATCCATCGCGCGTTAACGCCTCGTTGCGCTCGTTGTTTTCGACAGGGTTGTTTGCCGACGTGCAGATTACGCGGCAGGGAACCGTTGTGATCATTGCAGTCGTAGAAAACCCGGTTATCAACAAGGTTGCCATCGAAGGTAACAGCGAAATCGAAACGAAGACACTGAAAGGCGAAGTCCGCCTTAAATCTCGATCCGTCTACACGCGCTCACGCGCGCTCTCCGATGCGCAACGAATCCTGGACGTCTATCAGCGACAAGGCCGCTATGCCGCGACGGTCGAGCCCAAGATCATCGAATTGGACCAAAACCGCGTCAATCTCGTCTTCGAGATCAACGAAGGTAATGCGACCAAAGTCAAAAGCATCAACTTCATCGGCAACAAGTCGTTTTCAGATTCGCAGCTTCGCGACATCATCACGACGAGCCAAGCGACATGGCTTGACTGGATCAAAGGGGCTAGCCCCTATGACCAAGATCGCCTCCGCCTCGATCAAGAATTGGTCCGGCAGTACTATCTGAAAAACGGCTACGCAGATGTGCAGGTCACCGCTGCCAACGCCGAGCTGGATCTTGATGGTGCAGGCTTTATCATTACGTTCGTCGTCGATGAGGGACCACTCTATCGTTTTGGCAGTGTCCAGATAGAGAATTCCCTGCCGGAGCTGCAGCCGGAAACACTTCGCGGCGATTTGCTCACGCAAGAAGGCGCAACATTCAATGCCTCGCAGATTGAGAAGTCAGTTGAACGCCTGACGTTAGCCGCCTCCGCGCAAGGGTTCGCATTTGTTCGGGTGCGCCCCCGTGCCGATCGTGACCCTGCTGGTCAGCTCATCAACCTGACTTACGTGATTGACCAAGGCCCACGGATTTACATCGAACGCATCGACATTGTTGGCAATGTACGGACCAAGGACAAGGTGCTTCGTCGCGAGTTCCGCCTGGTTGAGGGCGATGCCTACAATCCGCTGCTTGTAAATCGGGCGGAAAAACGCATCAAATCGCTCGGTTTCTTCAAAGCGGTAAAGGTACAACGGCGACCCGGAAGCTCAAACGATCGTGTGGTCATCGTGGTCGCCGTGACGGAGCAACCCACCGGCGAGCTATCGTTTGGTGCCGGTTACTCAACATCCGAAGGTGTCATCGGCGATATCGCGATAACTGAGCGCAATTTCATGGGCAATGGTCAGTTCCTGCGCTTGAAATTGGGCGGCTCACTCACACGTCTGCAGGCTGACTTGAGCTTCACTGAGCCACGTTTCTTGGATAAGAACATATCCGCTGGATTTGATCTCTTTCATAAGGAAATCGATCTTAGCGATTCATCTTCTTACAAGACGCGAAAAACAGGTCTATCGCCACGTATCGGCTTTCCGTTGTCCGAAAATATCTGGATGACGACCTCTTATACGATCAGCCGGGACGAGATCTATGAAGTCGAAGACGACGCGTCTCTAGCCGTCAAGGATGCCGAAGGCACGGCAATCACGTCTGCACTCGGGTTGTCTCTACGTTACGACACGCGCAACCATCGCAAAAACCCGAACCGCGGGATTTACCTCCATGGTTCGACCAACTTTGCCGGTCTTGGGGGCGACGTTCGTTACGTTCGTGTCCAAGGGGAGGGGCGCGCCTACTATCCGCTGTTCGAGAAGATCACACTGGTCGGTCGAGTCGTTGCAGGGCATGTTGAGGGATGGGGTGGTGATGACGTTCGCCTGCTCGACGTCTTCTACCGCGGTGGTGAAACGATCCGCGGCTTCGAAAAAGCCGGTTACGGTCCTCGCGATCTCAGCGGTGATCAGGATGCACTTGGCGGGAAAACCTATTGGGCCGCCAACGCTGAAATCCGCTTCCCGCTTCCCTTCGTTCCTGACACTCTGGGGATGAGCGGCGCCGTCTTTGCCGATGCCGGGTCATTGTTTGGTGCGACCGATTCAGCCAAAAATAATGTCGTCAACCTCGCTGCCGACTCGTCAATTCGAGCTTCCGTCGGCGCAAGTCTGCTGTGGAACTCACCACTTGGTCCACTGCGGTTCGACTACGCATTCCCACTGCAGTATGAAGACTACGACAAACTGCAACGCTTCCGCTTTGGTGCGTCGACTAAGTTCTAGCGAAAGACACCAAACCGCTTCCGGCCCGTTGATGGGTCGCGACAACGACCGACCCCTGTGGCCGGTCGTTGTGCCATCAGGATAAGCAAATCTACGGTGGCCAAGTGGGTCGGCACAACAACGCATCGGCATCCAACGGATAAAGTGCTCTAGGAGCGAGGTGAGCCGGGCTGATATGTGTTGCCTCGCCAAAGGCGCTTTGCCTCAACGAAATGGCACCGACAGTTGAGGCAACGCTCAGCCAAATTGCATCAGCGCACCGGATTCCTCCTGTCCAGAGCCTGGCCGACTTAGACGACGACAATTCCGTTGCCAAACGGGAATTCAACCAGCAGGAGAAGCACTTGCCCGCAGCCGGGCTACACTCTTCGGCGGTCCGCTTGTTCTCGGAACAAGTCCGCCTCGGCCGAATGCTTACATCTATGTCAGACAGCCTCTAACACCGGAATTGGGGCCTTTTGACTTGAACACACTTCAAAGAACTTTTGAGTGTAGCGATTGCTATGCTATGCCGTGAAGTCGTGATGATTAACTATACGGATGCCCAGAGACGCCGGTTGCCGAATGCCGGGCCTGCTGAGCCCGTTGCCGCGCCAGAAGGCGACGTAGAAAGGTGCATTCCGTAATGCAGCACCCAGGGTTCTTTGAGCGATCCGGCCCATTCAAAATTAGTGAGTTAGCGCAAAAACTGAACGCTGAAGGCGTATTAACTGCGGATCGCCAAATTGATGATATTGCCACGTTACGCGACGCCGGTCCTTCCGACATCTCATTCTTGAGCAATCGCAAATATCTACCGCAGCTTGCGACAACATCCGCTGGCGCCTGTTTGATTGGTTCGCGTTTTGCGGATCAGGTCCCGCCAAATACCGTGGCGGTGATCGTAGCGGAACCTTATCACGCGTTTGCTTCTGTTCTTTCGCTCTACTATCCAGACAGCCAACATCCACGCATCGTCGATGACATGGACAGTGGGCACATTTCGCCATCTGCTCACTTAGAGGACGGCGTCATAGTCGAGCCGACTGCGATCATCGGTCCTGAGGCACGCATTGGAGCTGGCACCCGCATCTGCGCCGGCGCGATTGTGGGTTATCGATGCACCATCGGAAGGAATTGCTTTATCGGCCCGCGCGTAACGCTGGTGCACACGCTCATGGGCAATAGCATCACGATACACGCTGGGGCTTCGATCGGCCAGGATGGGTTTGGCTTCGCGATGAGTCCGACGGGTCATAGTAAGGTACCCCAGATCGGACGCGTGGTCATTCAGGACCATGTTGATATCGGCGCAAATACAACCATCGACCGCGGTGCCCTTAACGATACGATCATTGGCGAAGGCACAAAAATTGATAATTTGGTACAAATCGGGCACAACGTCGTGATCGGGCGCCATTGCGTCATTGTTGCTTTGACAGGTATCGCCGGTTCCTGCGAACTGGGCGATTTTGTCGTCATGGCCGGGAAATCCGGAGTTCCAGGACACGTCAAAATCGGCGATGGCGCGCAGATTGCAGGTGCTTCACATCCGATCAGCGATGTACCACCAGGGGCGAAGATGGGTGGCACGCCAGCACGCCCCTATCGCCAGTGGGCAGCGGAACAAGCCGTTTTGCGTCGGTTAGTTAAGAATGAACGCGCGTAGGAGATGACGGATCTGAAATCACAGGAGATGGAAGGTACTTTAGCCAGGCTCCGGTTGCTGCTTCCGGAGCAACATTAACTGAGATCGGATCCACTATACGACGCTCCGCGCAACGCCTCCGCGCGCTACGGAGGAGTGATACGCAGAAAGAACGAGATATGAGCGACCAGACGAACTCCGACACTTCCCTCGCGACAGCTGATATAGCTCGTTTGCTGAAGCTTCTGCCGCATCGTTATCCGTTTTTGATGGTGGATCGCATGTTCGACATGGATCGTGATGAGAGCGCGATCGGATTGAAGAACGTCACATTCAACGAGCCCTTCTTTCAGGGGCATTTTCCCGGTTTCCCAGTGATGCCTGGTGTAATGATCATTGAAGGACTCGCACAAACCGCAGGTGCACTATGCGTCCACAGCCTTGGCGAAAGCTATAAGCCCCAACTCGTATATTTCATGGGCATAGACAAGGCCAAATTCCGCAAGCCGGTTGTGCCGGGCGATCAACTCTTCTATCACGTTCGGAAAATCCGCAGTCGCGGCCGTGCCTGGCGTTTCTCAGGTGACGCCAAAGTAGATGGTAAGACCGTTGCTGAAGCCGAGATCAGCGCGATGATTGTGGATACCGAGGAAACAACGCACCTTCATGCCGGATAAGCCCAACATTCACCCAACCGCCATCATCGAAGATGGCGCCGTTGTTAGTGACGGTTGCCAAATTGGTGCTTTTTCGACCGTCGGCCACGAGGTCGAATTGGGACCGGGCTGCGAACTCGTTTCGCATGCCGCTGTCGCAGGACGTACCAAAGTCGGTGGAGGCACGCGGATCTTTCCGTTTGCTTCCGTTGGCCACCAACCTCAGGATCTCAAGTATCACGGCGAGCCGTCAACTTTATCCATTGGCGAAAACTGCATCATCCGTGAAGGTGTGACCCTCAATCCTGGCACTGAGGGTGGCGGCATGAGCACGACGATCGGTGACAATTGTGCGTTTCTTGCCAACTCACACGTTGGCCACGACTGTCACGTTGGAAACAACGTCATTTTCTCAAATAATGTCATGCTCGCCGGACACTGCACGATCTCCGACTATGTCATTATCGGGGGAGGCGCGGCCGTGATCCAGTTTGCCCGTGTCGGGCCGCATGCCTTTGTCGGTGGCATGTCGGGTCTTGAAAACGATCTCATTCCGTATGGTATGGCGCTTGGAAATCGCGCCTACTTGTCTGGCCTCAATATTGTCGGCCTGCAACGCCGTGGTTTCTCCAGGGAAGCCATTCACGATCTACGCCGTGCCTACCGGTTGCTGTTTGCAGAAGAGGGTACTTTGGCCGAACGCGTTGAGGATGTTGGCAATGAGTTCTCAGAGCATCCCGTCGTCAATGAAATTATCGAGTTTATTCGCGAAGGCGGCAAACGCTCGCTTTGCACACCACGCGCGGGCGGCGCCAATTGATTGGCCGCGCTGCTCACTAAACCGAAACCAGATCAGCCGGCCCACGAGCAGCCGCCAATATCCATCCTTGCCTGCGGTGGCAATCTGCCGTTGGAAATAGCACAGACGCTTCGCCGTAATGGTCGACGAACAAACATCGTTCGCATCGCCGGCATGGCAGATGCGAACTACGAGGGCTTTGCAGCAACGTCAGTCGGTATTGGACGGATTGGCACGATGCTAGTAGCCCTTCGATCGCATGGTGCGCGAGAAATGGTAATTGCCGGGCACGCCCGCCGGCCCGATCTTAGAAAATTGATGATCGATAGGGGGTTCGTCCGAAACATCGGCACGATCCTGTCGTTAACGCGTGGCGGCGATGATCAAGTGTTGCGTCGTGTGGCAGCTTTTTTTGAACGCAACGGTTTGAATGTGCGCAGCATTGCTGATATCGCACCCGACCTTCTGACACCTGCAGGCGTTTTGACCGGCAACGTATCGCCCGCTGGCCAAAGCGCAGCGGCACGCGGCATTCGACTCGTCCATAAACTTGGCAGCTATGACGTCGGGCAGGCCGTCGTCGTTGATCATAGAGATTCTGTTGCCATAGAAGGGGCCGAAGGTACCGACGGATTGCTTGAGCGCCTACCGCCAATCGAGTCAGTCTGCCGTCGTGATGGCAATACGCGGGTCTTGATAAAGGCCGCCAAGCCCAATCAAGATCAACGCGTTGACTTGCCAACGATCGGCACCGAAACGATTGAGAAATGCGCCAAAGCCGATATCGGCACGATCGCGTTGGAGGCCGGTCGAAGTCTCATCATCGCACGCAATGAAACGATCAAAAAAGCTGAAGACCTCGGTATCGCGATTGTCGGGTTGCCAGGGCTCGCTCTGAGTGACGACAACGCATTGCAGGTCGCCGATACGCCTCGGTTGCCAAAACTACTGAGCCACGCCCGCCGTCTGCCACATCCGCAGTTTCGACGTGATGCCCGCAAAGGATTGCATCTTCTGAAAAACTTGCACGGCGACGTCAGCATAAAGGCTGTACTCGTCAGTCGAGAAAATATCCTTGCCATTGATGTCGATGAAACAATGAACACCTTCATCGAACGGTCAGAGAAGCTGGCGCAATGGAGTGATAGACGCGAGAAGTCTAAACGCAATCGAACGTTGGTTGTTGCGATGCCAGGCGCACTCGGACCCGAGGTGTTTCGCGCGTTACGTTCAACCAAGGTTGCCGGCGTTGCGTTGATGACTGTCGAGAATGAGCCATCGCTATTGGACGAGTTGATAGAATTCGCCAATGCTGAAAATTACTTCGTGCTGAGTCCGCAATGAGTTCGCGTAACAATAGCCTCATTTCGCGATTGCGAAATGACACGACCGAAAAACCGCCGCAGCCTCATACCGAGGCTGTTGAAGAACGCTTGACGGTTCGCCATGATTTGCGGGCGACATCACAAGACGAAATAACCGTATTTATCGTTGCGGGAGAGCATTCCGGCGACGCGCTCGGTGGCGGTTTGATGCGTGAGTTGGCTTCGCGCCGGAAAGGTCAAATGCGCTTCATCGGTGTCGGCGGCGAAGCCATGGAAGCGCAGGGTCTAACGTCATTGTTCCCACTCGCCGATATAGCCGTGATGGGACCGCTCGCTATATTGAGCGCCCTGCCAAGACTAACAAATCGAGTGTACCGGACCGTATCGGCAGGCGTCACCGCCAAGCCTGACGTCATCGTTATCATCGACAGTCCCGAGTTCACGCACCGGGTCGCAAAGCGCCTGAGCCGACAATTGCCCGACACGCCGATTATCAACTATGTCTGTCCAAGCGTCTGGGCCTGGCGCCCGGGCCGGGCCAAAACGATGGCTCGATTTATCGATCATGTTCTCGCCTTGTTGCCTTTTGAACCAGACGCGCTGGAGCGTTTGCAAGGACCGCCTGCGACCTATATTGGCCATCCCTTGTCCGAGCGCCAGAACGCGATCAAAACAATCGACACGGACGTATGGGCCGCCCGGTTGGGGCTCGATCGTCATCGCATACCGTTGGTCGTGTTGCCCGGCAGCCGCCGGTCTGAAGTTGAAAAACTCATGCCGGTATTCACTGAAACCATCGAAGAGCTCGACCGTGCTGGTCATTCTTGCGAGATTTTGCTGCCTTGTGTCCCCCATTTGCGTGATCGAATCGATGAACTATCCAAAAATTGGCCGATGCGTCGCCATCTCATTGACGGGGATGAAGCGAAATTCGCCGCTTTTCGTTTGGCACGGGCGGCGCTTGCGGCATCCGGAACGGTAACGCTCGAACTTGGCATCGCGGGGACCCCAATGGTCGTCGCCTATCGCGTCGATGGTCTGGCCGCTAAATTGCGCTTCCTGGTGAAGGTTGACTCAGTCGTTCTCGCCAACCTCGTCCTGGAAGAAAAGGCGTTCCCCGAATTTCTTCAAGAAGATTGCAATGCCGAACAGTTGAGCACGGCCTTGATTAAGTTGATTGAGGATGGCTCAGCACGGAAGGCCCAATTGCGCGCGCTTGAGCGGCTGTCGGAGAAAATGCGTCCTTTGAAAGAGTCGCCCAGCCAACGCGCCGCCGACGTCATTATGCAATACACCGTGGCCGGGCACATTCAGCGATCAGGTTAGTATTGCAGTCACGAGCAAACTCGCAACTGCAATACTTTATTTGGTCGTCAAACTTCGCTGGATCAGCGGTTCGCCATATCGACAAATGGGCGATGATCCGGCCCGATATAGAGCTGGCGCGGCCGACCAATGCGTTGCTCGGGATCTTCAATCATTTCTTTCCATTGAGCGATCCAGCCGACAGTTCGTGCTACGGCGAAGAGCACAGTGAACATTGATGTCGGGAAACCCATCGCGCGCAAGGTAATGCCCGAATAGAAGTCGACATTCGGATACAGTTTCTTCTCGATGAAGTACTCATCTTCAAGAGCGATGCGCTCAAGTTCCATGGCCACCTGCAACAAAGGCTCATCCTTGACACCCAAGTTGTCGAGAACTTCGTGACAGGTCTCCTGCATCACTTTCGCGCGTGGGTCGTAATTCTTGTAAACCCGGTGACCGAAGCCCATCAAGCGGAACGGGTCATCCTTGTCCTTGGCGCGTTCGATAAACTCCGGAATTCGGTCAACAGTGCCAATTTCTTCCAGCATATCAAGGGCGGCTTCATTGGCGCCGCCGTGCGCGGGACCCCACAGGCAGGCAATGCCGGCTGCAATGCAGGCAAACGGATTTGCGCCAGAAGAACCGGCGAGCCGAACGGTGGAAGTCGACGCATTCTGTTCATGGTCGGCATGCAGAATGAAAATCCGGTCCAACGCCTTGGTGAGAACAGGATCTATCCGATAAGGCTCGCACGGCACGGCGAAACACATCTGGAGGAAGTTCGAGGCATAGTCGAGATCGTTACGCGGATAGATAAACGGCTGACCAATCGAGTATTTGAACGCCATCGCTGCAATCGTCGGCATTTTTGCAATCATGCGATGAGAAGCAATCATGCGCTGCTTCGGATCGTTGATATCGGTCGAGTCATGATAAAAAGCTGAGAGCGCTCCAACAGTGCCGACCATGATCGCCATCGGGTGGGCATCGCGTCGAAACCCGGTGAAGAAACGCGTCATCTGCTCATGCACCATGGTGTGGAGCGTAATCGTTTCTTCGAACTGTTTGAATTCAGCTGCATTTGGCAATTCGCCATGCAGCAGCAGATAGCAAGTCTCAAGAAAATTAGAACGACTGGACAACTCGTCGATCGGATAACCCCGATACAAAAGTGTTCCTTCGTCCCCATCGATGTATGTGATGCGGGAGCTGCAATTCGCTGTCGACGTGAAACCAGGATCATAAGTGAAACAGTCCGTCTCGCGATACAGGCGGCCGACATCAATAACATCTGGCCCGAGCGTTCCGGAACGGACAGGCAAACGCGGTTCTTTGCCGTTCAAGGAGAGTGATGCTGCTCGTCCTGGCGTGTCGTGCACGTTCATGGCCATTCCTTCCAAGGTTGTTCCGCTTCGTTCCCTGCTGCCAGTGGGGCGCTGGGTCGAATCCTGATGTGCGCCCATTATATATTGTGCAGCGCGACATGCCAGAGATTACAGCCCATCAACCACGTACAGATCGCAAATATTCGTGCTTCTGATTGGTCCGAGCGACCCAGCAGATCGCTCATTGTGGTTCAATAGCACCTCATGTTACCGAGCAGCAACATCAACTTGATGTTGCGTCGCGCAATCTTGCAATTGCCTCATCTTTGGGCAGGACCGCGACAACGTCGAAAATCGGCGTTGAGATCGCCTGGCCAGTCATTGCTGCGCGCAGTGGCTGAGCGACCTGACCAAGTTTATGCCCTCCCGATTTCGTGAAATCACGAATGGCAGCTTCGATCGACGTCGCAGACCACTCGGAAAGCTGCTCGAGCAGCGGCAATAGTTCGGCAAGTCGCGCTTTGGCGTCAGCATCCAAGGCTTTCGTAGATTTCTCATCGTAGTTGAGTGGTCGCTCAGCAATCAGAAAACGGGCGTTGTCGATGAGGTCATGCAACGTCTTTGCACGTTCCTTTATCGCCGGCATAAGCGCTTCGAGGCGGGCGAATCCAATGGCATCGAATCTGTCATGGAGCGACGTGCCATCGTCCATGTCCTTGAAGAGCACTTTGATATGCTCAATCAACTCATCGTCGTCGCATTTTCGAATGTATTGGCCGTTGAGATCTTCCAGTTTCGCGAAGTCAAACCGCGACGGCGACTTGCCCAATCCATCAAAGCCGAACTTGCCGATCATTTCCGCTTCCGAAAAGACCTCCTGGTCGCCATGACTCCAGCCAAGCCGAACCAGGTAGTTCTTCAGGGCACTGGGCAGGAAACCCATCGCACGATAGGCCTCCACTCCGAGCGCTCCATGCCGTTTGGATAATTTTGCGCCATCCGCACCATGGATAAGCGGAACGTGCGCGAAAACCGGCACCGGCCAGCCCATGGCCAAATAGATTTGGACCTGGCGCGCCGCATTCGTCAGATGGTCAACGCCACGCAACACATGACTGACGCCCATGTCATGATCGTCAACCACGACGGCCAGATTATACGTTGGCGTTCCGTCGCTGCGCAGGATGATCAAATCGTCGAGATTGGCGTTTTGAAACGTCACATCGCCTTGCACTTGATCACAGATTGTCGTCTCGCCCTCGTTCGACGATTTAAGTCGGATTGCAGGTTTGACATCTGCCGGCGCGTCAGCCGGGTTCCGATCCCGCCAGCGACCATCGTAGATCGGTGGGCGCCCCTCCGCTTCCGCGCTCTCGCGCATTGCCTGCAGCTCTTCCGGCGTACAATAGCAGCGATAGGCATGGCCATTCGCCAGCAGAGTCTCAACCACCTCTTGATGCCGTGCTTGACGTTCAAATTGAAACAACGGTTCGTCGTCGGCATCAAGCCCGAGCCAGGCTAAGCCATCAAGAATGGCTTGGATCGCTTCATCCGTCGAACGCGCACGATCTGTATCCTCGATCCGGAGCAGGTACTTGCCCCCCATCCGGCGGGCAAGAAGCCAATTAAACAGCGCCGTTCGCGCCCCACCGATGTGCAGGAAACCGGTTGGAGATGGCGCGAAACGCGTGATGGTGCTGGCAGACGTGTCAGTCATAGCGTGATTTGCCAATGCTGCGCGACGAACGCATCGCAAAGTTGGCAACCTCTAAGTTGGTGACAGGAGATCAAATTCGACGTGGATGCGCTTTAGGTATCACAGACCTGCGACGGCGATAAGACCTGCCAAGCGACGTACAAAGGTGCGGACTGCGCAAGCGCCTCTTCGGGGCTAGGACAATGCCCAGTTGCGACCTAGAAATTCCTGGTCCCATCATCTTCTACCATGTTGCGTTCGTGGGTCGTCCATCGCAGGAGCCACTTCAACGGCATCGGCTGGTTGAGGCATACCGTCTCTTTGTCGCTAACTAACCCGTTTGCCGCGGAACGAGACAGCTGGCTTCTTTGGACAGCACCCTTGTTTGCCGTCGGGATCGCACTCTATTTTGGGCAGTCCAAAGAACCAGATTGGGTGTCAGCCACGTGGCCGATTGTCCTCCTGCTCGGAGCGCGGTGGGCAACTGGATCCGGCAGCAGCGTCGTCATGATGCTCACTGCATTGTTGATCATCGCGACAGGTTACGGTTTGGCGAAACTGCGCACCGAATGGGTTCGCGCACCGGTCTTAGTCCAACCCATTCGTCATGCCCTCATCACCGCTTACGTTGAACGTGTCGAACACCGCGCAGATCACTCACAGCGCCTGACCCTCTATGTCGTTGAAATAAAGGGGCTGGCGCGCAAATGGACTCCGAAGCGGGTGCGCATCCGCCTGCGCAAATCAAACACGGCGCTCATGGCGGGCCAGACCATCCGCATCACGGCACGACTTGCCGGGCCACCGTCACCGGCGCAACCACGTGGGTATGACTTCGCCCGCGCGGCCTTTTTCAAACAAATCGGCGGTGTTGGATTCGCGCTATCCGCGCCAGCATTGGTTCAATCTGAGGATCCAATGCCGTTGGATCTTCGTTTGAAGGCGCGCCTGCAGGCGCTGCGACGCCACATCGGCACCCGGATCGAACAAGCCCTGCCTGGGGAGACCGGGATCATGGCCAACGCCTTGATGACGGGTGAGCGCAGCGGGATCAGCACCAAGACGAATGACCTTTATCGGGATGCCGGCATCTTTCATATCCTGTCGATATCGGGATTGCACATGGCGATCATGGGCGGCTCGGTTTTTGTCGCCATTAGATTTCTCTTCGCGGCTTGGCCGGCGATCGCGCTGCGTTATCCTATCAAGAAATGGGCAGCACTTGCAGCAGCCGTCGCAACATTCGCCTACCTCCTGATATCCGGGGGGGCGCACCCGACGGTGCGGTCGTTCATCATGATCCTCATCATGTTCCTGGCGATCATGCTGGATCGTCCTGCCATTGCCCTGCGAAACGTCGGATTGGCGGCGCTGCTCATTCTCTGTGTCATGCCGGAGAGCTTGTTCAACGCCGGCTTCCAGCTTTCGTTCGCGGCTGTTGTTGCACTTGTTGCAATCTATGAAGCACATCAGGCACGAAGCCGGCGCAGACGCCGCCAAGGCTTACAGCCACCGTTATCGGGCTACTTTCACAGAACCGTCCACGCCATCTGGATCTTCATGATCGGCACGGCCGTCACGACAATCATTGCCGGCCTGGCAACCGCACCGCTTGCCGCGTTTCATTTTCATACCAGTCAGCAGTATTCCGTTCTGACCAACATGCTGGCCATCCCGGTATCGAACCTGATCGTGATGCCGGCCGCATTGGCGGCGTTCATCGCAATGCCTGCGCAACTCGAAGGCTGGCCGCTTGCAGTGATGGGATTTGGCATTGAACTCATGACCTGGTCGGCGGAACAGGTGACCGCACTACCTGGCGCAGTTATGCCGGTACCAGCCTTTCCAGAGCATGCGTTGCAATTGATCGTCCTTGGCGGATTGTGGTTGTGCATTTGGCGTCGCCGGTGGCGTTGGTTGGGCATTCCAATTGCTGGCCTCGGCCTCGTTCTGGCAACGCGTGGCCAATATCCCGATGCATTGATCGGAAAGTACGGCGAACTCGTCGCACTACGCCACGAAACCGGCCGATTGGCCGCTATCAAAGCCCGGCGCGCCACTTACGAATTCAGTCGATGGCTCGAGGCGGATGGGGATGCCCGCCGACCTGATGCCGCGTGGAGCCGGCGGCCGTTTCGATGTGATCTTAACGGATGCACCGGCCGCATTGGCCGTCATCTTATCGCGATCCCACGCAGCCCGGCTGCTTTGGTCGATGACTGTCGCCATGCGGATCTACTCGTCATCAGTTTTCCGCAACCGAGTGGCTGTCGCACGACGGCGACGGTGATCGACTACGAAGCCATGCGTCGGTATGGGGCGCACGCGGTGTATCTCAAGGTGGATCAAACAATGCGCATCGAAACCGTTGAGCAGTTTCGTGGTCACCGGCCCTGGACGATGGCGGCGCGCGCGTTGGCGAGAAATGCGCAACGAGTCCAGCGACAAGCCGCAGCGTCCGATCACTTCCGAAACGACATTGCGTCTTCATCGCCGCCATCAGCGGCATCGCAGCGCCCGGAAATCGAGAACGATGGGCACCCGCTCTATTGGTGGCCATAGACATGCGCAGGCGTCGTTCTCGCACCAACGCGCTGGTCAACACAAACAATCAGTAGCGCCGGATCAACCCCACCAGACGGCCTTGGACCTTGACCTGATCCGGCCCAAAAATACGATCCTCGTAGGCTGGGTTCGCAGCTTCCAGGGCGATTTGGCCGGCCCGTTTGCGCAGACGCTTCAACGTCGCTTCCTCGTCTTCCACAAGCGCCACGACGATGGTGCCGTTCTCGGCGCTATCGCAGCGCCGGATGATCACCGTGTCGCCGTCATGAATGCCAACATCGATCATGGAGTCACCGCGCACCTCGAGCGCGTAGTGCTCGCCATTGGTGAGCAGGTCGGGCGGGCAGGCGATGTCGTGCGTGTGATCTTGAATGGCAGTGATCGGCGTGCCGGCTGCGATGCGCCCCATAACGGGCACCGACACGGTTCGATCATCAACGATTGTGCTAGAAGGTGGCGCCGCCGGTTGTGGCGGCGGTGCGGAGCTCGCGCCGCCTTCAATCAGCCGAAGCCCGCCGGTGCCACGACCCTCGGCTTCATTGCCTGGCATTTTGAGCACTTCGAGTGCGCGTGCGCGATGCGGCAGCCGGCGGATAAAGCCACGCTCCTCCAGAGCCGTAATCAAGCGGTGAATGCCGGACTTGGACTTCAGCGACAGCGCGTCTTTCATCTCGTCGAACGAGGGTGGCACGCCCGTTTCCTGCAGGCGCTCGTTGATGAAAACGAGCAGGTCTTTCTGTTTCTGTGTCAGCATCGTCTTTCCCCTTGGACTCTTGATCGTGGGAACACGAGATAATTCCCAGTCCATTCAAATCTGTCCGACAACCTATGTGTTCTCGCCTTGTTCCGCAAGTGTTTCTTTATCACACCTGTGGCAGAACATCGACAAGGCGATTTTCGCGACGCATCAGACGGATGCGCAGGCATCCCGTATCTGGTTGACAGGAATGAGACCTGCCGGGTGTTGTCGATCAACAATAACAGCGATGATTGTGGGGAGAAGATCAAGATGACTGGCCGGATGAACGGTGGAACGGCACTCGTCAACACGTTGATTGAATGGGGCGTTGACACCGCCTTCTCGGTACCCGGCGAGAGCTATCTGCCAATCCTGCAGGCGATCCAGTCAAACGCCAATCGGATCAATCTGATCACACCGCGCCATGAGCAGGGCGTGACGTTCGCAGCGGAAGCCTATGGCAAGCTGACCGGCAGGCCAGCGGCCGGTTTTGTCAGCAGAGGTCCCGGCTCGACCAATGCATCGATCGGCATTCATACGGCGGCGCAGGATTCGACGCCGCTTGTGTTGTTCGTCGGCCATGTCCCGACCACGACGAAGGGGCGCGAGGCGTTCCAGGAGGAAAACTACCACCAGATGTTCGGCAGCATGGCCAAGGCCGTGCTGGAGCCCGAGACGTCCGCCGAGGTGGCCCGGGTGACGGCGCGCGCCTTGCAGATCGCGACAAGCGGTCGGCCGGGACCGGTCGTCGTGATCATGTCCAAAGATATCACCGACGGTGATGCCGGGGAGAGTGTGATTGCAAAGCCCGGCAATCGTGCACGCACAACGCCGGATGCACAGGGCGTCGCCGATGCGTGTGCGCTGATCGATGCGGCCGAGCGGCCGTTGCTGATCTCGGGCGAAATGATCTCTATTGAGGACAGCCGTGACGATCTCGTCGCGTTTGTCGAGGCGAGTGGGACAACGGTTGCAACGGCCTATCGGCGCCAGGATACGTTTCCAAATGACCATGACGCCTATGCAGGGCATCTGGAGATCAACCGGGTGGCGTTCCAAGGACGCCTGTTCGAAGAGGCTGACCTGATCATTGCGGCAGGCGCCCGGCTTGATGGTATCACCAGCCAGGAGTTCGGGTTTATCCGCCCAGATCAGAAACTGATTCACATCTTTCCCGATGACCGGTCACTGGCCAACATGGCGCCCGACCTGAACATCAATGCCCATGTCGGCGCAACCCTGAAGCAGTTGACCGGAGCCGTGGCGAAACCCTCAGAGGCACGCACGGCTTGGCGTGATGGCTTTCACGGTGAGTATGACCGGTTTGCCAAGCCCGGTGGATTAACAATCTATGGCGATGTCGACCTCTCGGCCGTGGTCGTCGAGATGCAGCGCCAGGTGCGTGATGATGCCGTAATCCTCACCGATAGCGGCACGTTTGCGCGGTGGGTGCATCGCTTCTATCGCTTTACGGCGCCGCACACGCAGGCCGGACCGATGTCGGGTGCGATGGGCTATGCCGCACCTGGCGCGCTCGGGGCGGCACTGGCCAAGCCCGGGGCGCAGATCGTTGCGTTTGCCGGTGATGGCGGCTTCCTGATGTCGGGCCAGGAACTGGTCACGGCGGTACAACACAAGCTGCCGGTGAAATTCATCCTTTGCGATAACGGCGCGTGGGGCTCGATCATGGTCTCGCAACAGCGTCGGTTCGGAGAGGAGGGTGTGTTCGGGACGCGGCTGGCGAGCCCTGATTTCGAAACCGTTGCGCGTGGGTATGGCGTCGCGTCGTTTCGGGTCAAAACAACCGCCGAGTTCGGGCCGGCCTTTGCAGAAGCGCTGGCAGCAGATGGACCGGCGCTCGTCCACCTCAAGATCGATGACCGCGATGTCAGTCCCTTCACCGACGAGGTCAACGTCTAAATCTAATCCGCCTGGCGGACCGGGTCCCCGAGCACGTGCATCAAACGGTTGGCCCAGCCAAACAGCGCCGTCGAAAGGGTGAGGTCGAGGATCTCGTTATCGGTGAGGCCGGCATCGCGCAGCGCCGCCATTTCCTTCGGCCCGGCCGCCGACGGCGATTTCGAGAGCGCGATTGCAAAGTCGAAGATCGCACGGTCGCGCGGTCCGAGATCCGCCGCTTCACCGTTGGCGAACAACCGGTCGACAACCGTCTCGTCCTTTTCGAGTTGAGCGTGGCGGCTGGCGTGCACGGCGGCGCAGTAGATGCAGCGGTTGACCATCGAGGCGCCGATCGCGCCCAGCTCGCGCTCGGCGCGGCTCATGCCGCCGTCGTCGTACATGATGGCGTTGAACAGCGGCGAGCGCACGTTCAGTGATTGCGGGTCATGCGCGAGGACAAGGACGTATTCGGACACCTTGGTGTTCGACGGTGTCACCTGCAGCGCTTCGAGCTGCTCCGGCGTCACCGTGTCAAGATCGACCGGCTCGACCCGCGGGCGCCAGTGCGGCACCGTCTTGGTGAATTTCTTAAGAACGTCGCTCATGATCGTGTCTCCGCCAGCAAGGCGAGGCCGGCCGAGAGGCGGACCTGATAGCCCATAAAGGCAACGAGTTCGGTGAGACGCACGATGTCGGCATCGCTGATGCCGGCGGCTTGCAGCACCTTGATGTCATCGGCGGTGGTGTCGCGCGGGTTGGTCGCGACGCGGTCGACGAAACGAAGGGCGGCGGCCAACGTCGCGTCCGGACTCGCGGCCGCGGGATCGGCAAGCGCGGCATGCGGGGAGGGGCCGGCCATCGCCGCGTAGGCCGTGGCGAGCGCGTCGGAGCGGTTGTGGCGCGCGATGCGGGCGGCAAGCGCCGCGCGCAGGTCATGCGGCCAGGCACCGGCGTCGGTCGGGCGTAGGACGGCGTCCTCGGCGGTCTGTGTCATCGCCAGGATGCCGGAGCGGAGCTCGATGGCGGCCGCGGCCGGTGTGCCGGGGGCGGCGCCGCTGGCGGCGACCGCGGTGGTGGTCCAGGGGACGGGGGTGTCGGATGCGGGGGCTGCCATCAGTATGCCTTCGGGTTCGGTGGAAGGGTCAGGGTACACGATTTGGCGTCGGCGTGCAGGGCGGAAGATGTGCGCGCCGGGCGGCGCGGCGGGGCTGCCGCCCCCGCACCCCGCCCGGAAGGGGACCTCCCGGACCCACCCTGTTTAAGACGGGATGTTCCAAGGAAGTCTCGACGCGCATTGCCACGCCGGACGCCTGGTCGTGTTTTTGCGCCTCGCGCGAACGGATCGCCGAAGGTTTGAACATTCAAGGGGTACGGAGCGACAACGCGACCGCATCCGATTTAATTTTTGAGCGACGCGCTGTCGCCCCGTGCAGGATTTATCGCTGAGTCACGCCTCTTTTAAGCTGCGGGCACCTGGGACTTGCACCCAGGCAGGACGGCAGGGCGTCACGATAACGCCGGACGTACGTTGCACCGGCGCGTGACCTGCAGCCCGCCCCCTCCCGTGGACGCCTCGGGACGAGCGGCCCCTTGGTGGGCGGGATACGAGGAGGCTACGGCCGGTGAGGAAGGGGGAGGATAAGTTTTTTTGGAGAACGTGATCCATCGATCGCTCCAAACGCTCCGTCATTGCCGCGCGCACGTAGGATTGTCCGGTGAAATCCAGCGCTCTGGTTTGCAATGTGTCATCGCCACCCCACCGTCGTCATGCCGGCGCAGGCCGGCATCCGTTCAAGTCGCCGCAAGGCGCGGCGGTCGAGGTACGGATTGGCCGCAACGCAGCGTATCAAATCGGCTTGGACAGACCCCGGCCTGCGCCGGGGTGACGACGGAGGTTGCGCCACCGCCCGTCGCAACTTCGAGTCTCAATCGACCAAAATCAGGGCGACCCGAACGGAACCGGGTACTTTCGTCAGCCATGGCCGGCGTGTTCCCGACAGCCTTGCACGTGCACGAATATGGGAACACAAGCGAAACAACACCAACACGTGTGTTAGCGGGTTGTTCCGGCCTGCCCACTCGGCCCCTGGAGCGCAATGCCGTTGCTTCCATCGAACAAATCCGCCCACGTTGGGTTCATCTCTTCGATCAACCGAACCTTCCAGAGACGGTTCCATTTCTTGAGCTGCTTTTCGCGCCGGATCGCCACTTCCATGGTTGGGTGCGCTTCGTAGTAGACGAGACGATGCACACGGTAACGCTTCGTGAACCCATCCCGGAGGTCTGCACGGTGGACGATGGTTCGGGCAAGCAATGTGCTGGTGACGCCGAGATAAAGCGTGCCATTCGGTTGGCTCGCGAGAATGCAAACGCAGGGCTGTTTCATAGTGTGTGGCATCGTCGGTAGTCTACCGAGCCGGGACACTTGTGGAAGCTTACTTGGGTTCCCGCACAGGCGGCAACCCAAGTAAGATAGCTCCAACACGTATATCAGAGGATCGTGCCGCATCGATCAGCCAGGCCATTCGCAAAGTGCATGGCGGACTATGGTGGCGCCCACAAACGCGGTTTCAATCCACCGTTTGCATCCGCGATTGACGAAAAATGGGTCCTCGGCATAAAGCCGAGGATGACAAAGGGGAGGGTGTCGCGACAACGCAACCGGACTCCAGGGCGATAGGACGAAACGACAAACACTGGACTCGGGGCCCCGGTTCACTTCAAGCCTCACCCAGCCTTCCGCCGGCCCTTCACACCCGCCGTCTTTTTCCCCGCGCCATCAGTCTTCGCAGCAGCCGCAATCTTCACGCGCTTCTTCGCCGGTGCCTTGGTTGCCGTGCCAGCCTTTTTCGGCGCCACCTTCTTCTTCAACGCACCGCCACCGCGCCGGTTGAACAGACCCGCCAGAAACTGCCCCGTGTAGCTGGCCTTGTTGGCCGCGACGTCCTCCGGCGTGCCTTGCGCGACGATCTGGCCGCCGCCGTCGCCGCCTTCGGGGCCAAGGTCGATGATCCAGTCGGCGGTCTTGATGACTTCGAGGTTGTGTTCGATCACCGCGATCGTGTTGCCGGCGTCGACCAGCTCGTGGAGCACGTCGAGCAGTTTGGCGACGTCGTGGAAATGCAGGCCTGTCGTCGGTTCGTCGAGGATGTAGAGCGTCCGCCCGGTCGCGCGGCGCGAGAGTTCCTTGGCGAGCTTGACGCGTTGCGCCTCGCCGCCTGACAAGGTCGTCGCCTGCTGGCCGACCTTGATGTAGCCGAGGCCGACGCGGCGCAGGGTCTCCATCTTGTCGCGGATCGACGGCACCGCCTGGAAGAAGATGCAGGCTTCCTCGACGGTCATGTCGAGGACCTGGGCAATCGACTTGTCGCGGAATTTGATTTCAAGCGTCTCGCGGTTGTAG
>JAGDYV010000016.1:0-63525 GCA_049116495.1 Hyphomicrobiaceae bacterium
CATCGTAGTTCTTGCAGGCCCACAGGTAGCCGCCGTTCCATTTCAGCGAACACGCCACCATGTCGTCGATCAGGCGGTGTTCGAACCAGATTTCGGCGGCTTTGAATTTGTCGGCGAACTCGGCCTCAAAGACCTCCTCGAACAGCTCCTTGAAGCGCCCGTCGTACTGCTTGAGGATCGTATTCTTGGTCGACAGGTACACAGGCAGTTTGCGCTGAAGCCCATAGTTGAGCGAGGCGCGCGCGAAGTCGCGGATCGACTCGTCCTGGTTGAACATCGCCATCGCGACGCCGCCGGCTGGCGCATCGTAGACCTCGTGCTCGATAACGGCGCCGTCTTCGCCCTCGAACTTGATTGTCAGTTTGCCAGCTGACGGAAATTTGAAGTCGGTGGCACGGTACTGGTCGCCGAAGGCGTGGCGCCCGATCACGATCGGCTGTGTCCAGCCCGGAACGAGGCGCGGAACGTTCTTGCAAATGATCGGCTCACGGAAGATGACGCCGCCGATACGGTTGCGAATCGTGCCGTTGGGCGAGGGCCACATCTTCTTGAGATTGAACTCCTCCACGCGGGCCTCGTCCGGCGTAATGGTCGCGCATTTGACGCCGACGCCGTGCTTCTTGATCGCGTCCGCCGCATCGATCGTGACCTGGTCGTCGGTGCGATCGCGGTTTTCCATGCCAAGGTCGTAGGTCTCGAGGTCCAAATCGAGATGGGGGTGGATCAGTTTGTCCTTGATGAACTGCCACATGATGCGGGTCATCTCATCGCCATCGAGATCGACGACGGTTCCGGTCACTTTGATTTTCGACATCATCGTAGTCCTTCTGATCGTATTTGCCGGTGTTCGTCAGTCGCTCTTGTCGGTGTCGGGATCCAGCAATCTGTGCAAATGGACAACGAAATAACGCATGTGGGCGTTGTCGACGGTGCGCTGCGCGGCGCCTTTCCAGGCGGCCTGGGCGGATGCGTAGTCGGGGAAGATGCCAACGATATCGAGGCCATCGAGGTCTTTGAATTCGACGCCGTCCAGGTTGGTCAACTCACCGCCAAAAACGAGGTGTAGGAGCTGCTTTGGGCCGTCGGCTTGCTTGTCGGACATGTTAAGGTTTCCTAGTTTCGATCACATTGGCATCGTGGCTAGAGCCCTTCAGACTGAGATGGACCCATTCTGCCGAGCGGATTTGGTCCGAGATCAAGTGGACCGTCGCCGTGCGTAGCGGTGCTACGGACAAGACGGGACGCGCCGAGATCGGGGCAAATCCGCCCGGCCCATCTTCGTGTCGATCATTCGAGCACGAACGTCGAGTGGGTTCGCAAACGGCGGCCGTCCAGTGCGTCGAACGGCTTGCCCGCAGCACCGCTGCGCGCTGCGCCGTTCTCCTGCTGGTCGACTCACCGTTTGCGAACAGAATTGACTCCATCTAAGTCTGAAGGGCTCTAGGACTTGCGACGTCGTCTGTCCATGCCAAATTAGTAGCGATCCCGGCTGCTTTATCGCAGCTGTTCACGAGACCGTGAGGTTCAGCGTCCGCTTCTGGAGGGGTGGGCAGCTTTGTAGTATTGCTCTGGCCGTCGCTTCATCGCAGACAAGGAAGAAAGCAACATGGCGCAAATGATTCCCTCCGTCCGATCGCTGATCGCGGTGGTTCTGGCCGTTGTGGCACTGACGGCGAGCCAGGTGCATGCCCGTGAGCTCATCAAGTGGACGAACCTGTTGCCGCAGGCCGAGGCGCTCAAGGATCCGTTCAATAAGCTGACCGACGATCAGCGCTTCGATATTGAGACGATCATGTGGGCACGCAGCCTGTCTGACGAGGAACGCGCGCTCGACCACAATCGCCAGCCGGTCGAAGATGCCGCAAAATACGAGCGGGCCTTCGTCAAGGCGGGGCTGGACGTCGACAAGCTCATGAAGGCACGAACCGCCTACGAGGCGGAAATCGCCCGGCGCCAGAAGCTGGTCAACAAGGATTTGAACGGGACGGATATCAAGATCGCAGGCTACCTGCTGCCGCTTGAGTTCTCCGAGAAGGGCGAGAAGGATTTTCTGTTGGTGCCTTATGTCGGCGCCTGCGTGCATGTGCCGCCGCCGCCGGCGAACCAGATGGTGCTGGTGCGTCTGGCGAAGGAAATGAAGGTCAAAGACCTCTATACGCCGGTTTGGATCTCGGGGCAGATGAAAACGAAGCAGTCGAGCGCGGCGCTGCGGCTGATCGACGGCAGTCGCGATGTCTCCGTCGGGTATCACATCGATGGTGCCAACGCCGAGATTTACACGGAAAAGAACTAGAACCTGAACGAGACCGGGGCCGATGGCCGAGGCGTGCACGAGGTCACGTGCATCTTTTCCACGCCGGCCAACAGGGCGACGCTGACGGCGGTGCCGCGTATGCTCCGCAGTGGCGTGAGCCATCGGGTGCGCACTGACCGTTACGGGGCCAATCGCAGCTGCGATCGCCTCTACAACTCGATCCGGTAGAACGATGCCGCTGTCTTTGAGAAGAGATGTTCCTGATCAGCGCGCGGCAGATCGGCGACGATGGTCTTGAACGAGTCATAGATCAGGTCATAGCTCGCGCGCAGCCGGTCGACGGGGAAGTTGCTGGCGAACATGCATCGGTTGGCACCGAACATGTCGATCGTCTCAAGCACGACCGGGCGGTTGTCTTCGAGCCGCCACGGCCCGTCGAGCAGGCACAGGCACGAGATTTTCGTGACGACATTCGGGCAGGCGGCCAGCGCGTGCATGCCGCGCCGCCACATCTCGAGGCCGGCTGCGCTGCGGTCCCACGGGAAACCGGTATGGTTGAGGTTGATGCGCGTGCCGGGAAACGCGCGCGCCACTTCAGCGGCTTCTTCGAGATGCCAGGTCGGCACGCGCAGGTCCCATGACAGATCATACTTTTCGAGCAGGGCGAAGCCTTGCAGCCAGCGCTCATCCTGCATGGTGCCGGGTGCGCCTGGTGTCATGGTCTCCGGCGATGCGGCAACGACGGGCTTCGAGCGGATGCCGCGCACCATCGCAATGGCGGCCTGCTTGGCGAGGATCTCCTCGCTGTTGTCGCGATCAAACCAGGCATGGCCAACAATCGCATTCGGCATGCCGTATTGTTCGTGCATCGCCATGATCCATTGGCTTTCCTCGACCTGATGGTCGCGGTGGCATTCGGCCTCGCAGTGGACGGTTGCGACGACATTATGCCTGGACGAGTCGGCACGGAAATCCGGCGGCAGGTAGGTTTTGCGGATCGCCGTGTTATCGCCGAGGAAGAATTCCGTGTCGGGTGGCCCCTGCAGCGAGGGGTATTTGAGCACGGGGTGGTCGAGATCCCACAGATGGTGATGCGCATCCACAATCGCGATGTCGTCCAGTTGTGCCATGGCCGTTATCCTGTGCTTGGTCGAGTCATGCATGCTAAGCCCTGACCTGCGCGAGTCAAACGACGGGGCAACGTTCGAAATGACGATGGTGCTGGTACTTTTGATCGGCCTGGTCGCCGGTACGCTTGCCGGCGTCATCGGGTTTGGCGGCACGACGATCCTGCTGCCGATCCTGACGTTGCAGTTCGGGCCGAAAGCAGCGGTGCCGATCATGGCGATCGCCTCGATCCTGGGAAATTTCGCGCGCGTGGTGGCATGGTGGCGAATCGTCAGCTGGCGGGCCGTTGGCGCCTACAGTGTGGCCGCCATTCCAGCGGCCTGGCTTGGCGCGAAAACGATGCTGACGCTCAATCCGGTGACGTTGGAGCTTGGGCTTGGCGTGTTTTTCCTGGCGATGATCCCGTTGCGCCGCTGGTTTGCCGCGAGCGGCTTTCGCGTGAGCCTGCCGGGCCTCGCGGGCGCCGGCGCCGTGATCGGATTTCTGACCGGCATCGTCGCCAACACCGGGCCGATCAATACGCCGTTTTTCCTGGCGCATGGGCTGACCAAGGGCGCCTTCATCGGCACGGAGGCGACGGCTTCGTTGGCGATGTTCCTGTCGAAGGCGACTGCGTTTCACAGCTTTGGCGCGCTGCCTGTGGAGACCATCATCAATGGCGTCATCGTCGGTGCGAGCTTGATGGTGGGCACGTGTGTCGCCAAGCATTTCCTGCATGCGCTCAGTGAGGACATGTTTCGCGGTTTGATGGACGCGCTATTGCTCGTCGCGGGGATTGCGATGATTGTGAGTGCGGGGTTGGCTTAGGGGCGAAGAGGACCAAAGAGATTGGAGGGGTCCCTGTATGCTGCATCGGGCCGAGCGTTCGTGGCGGTGCGTATGGGTTCCGGTCTTCGCCGGAATGACGACGGGGGACGGGGATCACTCAGTAGCCGCGTTCGATATCGGCGGGACCATTTGCCAGGGCACCAGTACGTTCATTGAAGAGGTCGGTCCACTCCGGGTTCATGTTTTGGATCAAGCGGATCTTCCAAGCGCGTTGCCATTCCTTTAATCGCTTTTCCCGGAGAATAGCTGCGTCCATCGAGCCGAAGGTCTCGTAGTAGACAAGACGAATAACATTATAGCGTTTGCTGAAACCAGCGATCAGTCCGGCTTTGTGTTGTGACATTCGTCGGTAAATATCACTCGTCACACCGATGTAGAGTGTGCCATTGCGTTGGCTCGCCAAGATATAAACGCAAGGCAATTTCATTCGCCCACTCATCATGGAGAAAACGACAAATACTGTGTGGAACATATCGCGAACATCGAAGGCGGACAAGCTCAAATTTCAGTGCCGGTGCCGTAACGCGCCAACCTTCCGATGGTCGTCCTCCCGACGCAGGTCCAGTGCTGTCCGGGGAAATCCGGCCATGCTTGGCGAACGTGCCTGGTTCCGTTCGCGTCGCGCCGATTTTGGTCGATTGAGACTCTAAATCGCACGGGAGGCCGCGCCAAACTTTGTCGTCATCCCGACGTAGGTCGGGACCCATGTGCGCTGCATCGAGCCGAGCGTTTGTGGCGATGCGTATAGGTTCCGGCCTTCGCCGGAATGACGCCCGGGGGGAGGGAGGGACGCGGCCGCATGGCAGAACGCAGCATCGAATTTCTCCGGACACAAGTGCGCGCAGGCGGGAACCCAAGCGAGCAGCGACGGGCGCCCATTTTACGGTGGTTTGTCTAGATTGCCGCCTGCGTGGCAAAGACGGCGTGGGAGAGTGTGGCGAGTGTCTCAATCCTTGCACAACACGAACAAAACAGATCGGCGCAGAAGAGAACGCAATGGCAGGCCTATTCGTAGAGCAAATAGGGTGCCCGGGCGCGCTCGAAGCGGTTTACTTCGGCCTGCCATGATCGGATGATTGCGCGGCCGGAAGCACCCTTGATGAGCATGCGATAGAGCCGTTTGGTGCCGGCGATGTGGTGGAACCAGCCGGGTTTGGCAAAGAGCCGCTTGACGCCGCGGGACCGTGCCTCCGAGATCAGCAAGGCGAGCACGTGCACACCGAGGCCGAGCGGCTCGACCTGGTCGATATTGCGCACGCGAATGCGCACCCCATTGATCATGCGACCGACAAAGAGCGGCTTGGCAGCAACCTTTGGGATGGAGCGCGGCCGGTAGCGCGTTGCCTCGAATGTGACGCCGGGCAGATTGAGCGCGTTGAGGCGGCGGGCGAGACGACGTGCATCGAGCCAGGGGGCACCAAACTGAGTGAACGGCTCCGGCGTGCCGCGCCCCTCGTTGACCAGTTGCGTTTCGCCGACGAGGCCGATGCCGGGATAGACCAGCGATGACAGGAACGTTGGAATGTTCGGGCTGGTTTCGACCCATGGCAATCGTGTCGCCGGCCAGCGCATTTTTCGCCGCCAACCGGTCATTTGGATGACCTGTAGATCAAGCCGTTCGAGGCCCGTGAGCCAGCGTTCGCCCTTGATCATTTGCGCGAGTTCGCCAGACGTCATGCCGTGCACGATCGGGATCGGATACTGGCCGACGAAGGACAAGTAGCGCGGCTCAAGGACGTGGCCGGATACGGTCGTGCCGCCAAGCGGGTTGGGACGGTCGAGGATCATGAAGGAGATGCCCGCCTTGGCGGCGGCCTGCATCGCCAGGCCCATGGTCGAGATGTAGGTGTAAAAGCGCGCGCCGATGTCCTGGATGTCGAAGACCACGATGTCGGCGTTCGCGAGCATCGCAGGGGTGGGTTTGCGCGTTTTACCGTAGAGCGAGAAGACGCGGATGCCGGTTTTCGGGTCGACACCATCGCGCACCGGCAGGCCGGCTTCGACGGTGCCGCGAAAACCGTGTTCCGGCCCAAGGATCGCGGTCAGCGTGACATCTTTTTCGCGATGCAGAAGATCGACGAGATGTGCGTTGCCAACGAGGCCGGTCTGGTTGGTGATCAGGGCGACACGGCGCCCGGCCAGCGCATCGAAGTTGCTATCCGCGAGCACTTCGGCACCGGTTCTGACGCGTCGGACGACTTCGCGGGGCCCCTCCAGCAATTGCACGTCGCGCGATGATCCGGTCATCGCGCGATATTGGGTATGCGGCTTGCCAGCGTCAAGCCTCGGCGAGGCTGTTTGTCGGGAGTGTCCACGACGTTGCCACGGCGGGCTGGTTTCGCGCGTTTTTTTGCCCATATATCGAGCAGAGGCACGATGTTTGGATCGGGCGTGCGGATCGGCAGCGCGCATGGCAAAGGTTGAGATGGGCTCGTTCGGAGACGATGTTGCCAGTGAAGTGGATGTTGCCGAACAGGCACGCCGCGTGGCGCCGGTCGTCTGGTTGCTGGGCAAGGTGCAATCAGGCAAGAGTTCGATCGTGCGTGGCCTGACCGGTGCGGATCGTGCCGAGATTGGCAGCGGCTTTCGCGCCTGCACCCTGTCAGCGGATATTTATGAGTTGCCGCCGGAAGCACCGGTCATACGCTTTCTCGACACGCGCGGGATCGGCGAGGCGGCTTATGACCCGGGTGAGGATCTGGCGATTGCCGAGGCGTCGAGCCACTGCACGATCGCCGTAATGCGCGCGATGGACCTGCAGCAGGAACGCATTGTTGAGCTGCTGACATTGATCCGCAAGAAGCATCCTGACTGGCCGGTGCTGATTGCGCAAACGCATCTGCATGAAGCGTATGCCGCTGGCTGCGACCATCCGCAGCCGTATCCCTATTGCGAGGATGGCGCACCGCTGGCCGCTGCCGCCGTGCCGGACGACTTGCGCCGTCGGTTGGCCTATCAGCGCGAGTTGTTCGCCGGGTTGCCGGGCAAGGGGGCGCTGGCGTTCGTGCCGCTTGATTTCACGCTTGAAGGCGATGGCTATGCGCCGCGCCTCTATGGGCTTGAGGCGCTGCAGGAACAGCTGGCGACGGTTGCCCCGGCGGCGTTGCGGGCGGCGCTTGCCGATTCCGCCAAGACCGTCGGCGATGCGCCAGACGGTGCCGATGTGCATCGCCTGATCGTCGGTCATGCGGCGGCGGCATCGGCGGCGGACCTCATTCCGGTTGCCGCTGTTGCGGCGGTGCCGGCCGTGCAGGGGCGATTGCTCCACACGCTCGGGCAGCGCCACGGCCTGGAATGGAGCCGGGCGACGGCGCTGAGATTTGCAGGCGCACTGGGCGCCGGATTTCTGGCGCGCTACGCGGCCGGTTTCGGTATCCGTCAGCTGACCAAGTTGATCCCGGTATACGGGCAGACCGCCGGGGCCGCGGCGGCGGCGGCCACCAGCTTCGCGACGACGTATGCGCTGGGCAAGGCGGCTGTCTACTTTCTCGCGCAGCAGGCCGATGGCGGCAGCGACGATGAAGCGGTGCAGAAGGTTTGGGCCGAGGCGTTGCGCGAGGCCTTCGATCTGGCGAAAGTGCGCGGGTTGGCGACGCGCGATGAGGCAAGTGACGGTTGATGCGGGCGTTTCATATGCGCAGCGTGCGTTGGTACAACTTCGCCGCTGGACTCTTTGGCCAGATCAGCGCGCTTTCGGTCGCGACCGGTTGGCGGCCGTAGACGAGCCAGGGGTCAATGACGGTGCCGATCGCTTCATCGATGATGAGTTTGTCGGGGTGCGCTTCGGCGAAGCGCACGAGGGTGATGCCGGAGTCGTATTTGCCGGCAAGCAGGCCCTGCGCGACGTCGATCGTGGTGGGTTCGGCAATCAGTGTCTGCCAGCGCGTGGTGTCGATGTAGTCGCGGGTCGCCATTTGCAGGCCGAGGCTGGCGGACGTTTCGACATCGGTGCGCGTGAGTACCGCCATCGCCTGGCTGGGTGAGAGAAACGTATCGATCAGGTGGGCGCGATTGCGCAGCCGCGCGACGGTGTCGGTGACGGATGGGTGCACGGCGACTTGCACGATGTGATCGACAGCACCGCACAGGAGGGCGTCAAAGGCCTGGTCGAAATCGGGGAACATGTCGAGGTGGCATCGGCCGAGGCCGTGGAAGTCCATGTAGCGTTTGGCAACCCATTCGTGGTTGCTGCCCGCCGGACCGAGTGTGCCAAATGTCAGCATTGGTGCCACTTACGGTGTCATTGCGGTTGTCGGGGGCAGTGTGCCTGACGGACTGGATGGCGGCAATTGATTGATGGTGGGCAGCGCAAGCCAAGGAAAGCCGGTTCGCCGTGACGGTCGATAATCCGCAATAAAGTCCCGCGTCGTGATCATTGCAGGCGGTGACATTGCCTGACCGGGCGTGATGTAGCAGCATGCGCGGCACTGCCGGCCATGGCCGGTTCGCAAACCAACAAGTCTTGAGATCGCGCCCATGAGCTCTTCCGTCGACCCGATCACCGTTTCGGTCGTGCAGCATCGTTTGACCGGTATCGTGCAGGAGATGGGCGAGGCGATGCTGCGCACGTCGTTCTCGCAGATCCTCAATTCGAGCCGCGATTTTTCGACCGCGATCTGCGGGGCTGATTCACAATTGGTGGCGCAGGCGGATCACATTCCGGTGCATGTCGGTGCGCTGCAACCGGCGACCGCGAGCATCATCAAGGCGTTCGGCGATGACGTGCATTCCGGTGATATTTTTCTGCTCAATGATCCGTACTTTGGCGGCAGCCACCTGCCGGACGTGACGGCCTTCGCGCCAGTGTTCATCGACGACAAGCTGGCGTTCTGGGCGGTCAACCGGGCGCACCATTCGGATATTGGCGGCGCGACGTATGGTGCCTACAACGCATCTGCCCGCGAGATATATCAGGAGGGTCTGCGCCTGCCACCGTTGCGGCTCTATGATAAGGGCGACGTGCGGCTGGATATCCTGCGCCTGCTCAAGACCAACGTGCGCCATGCGCGTGATTTCGAAGGCGATCTGATGGCCCAGATCGGGTCGGTGAAGCTGGCCGAGCGGCGGCTGCATGCGCTGGCCGATGAATTTGGCGGCGCAATGATTTCGGACTGCGTGCGGCGCATCCTCGATGCGACGGAAGCGCAGACCCGGGCGATCTTCGAGGCGTGGACCGATGGTATCTATAACGGCGAAGCTGTGCTCGACGATGATGGCCGCGGCCATGACAATATCGCGATCCGTGCCAAGGTGACGGTGTCCGGTTCTGAATTGACCATCGACCTGACGGCGTCCGATCCGCAGGTGGCGAGCTTCCTGAACTCGTCTGTCGCCAATACGCGGTCGGCGGCGCTGGTCGCGATCGCCGTCTTGCTTGACCCGCAAATCCCGAAGAATGAAGGCGCCGCGCGTCCGGTCAAGATCCTCACCAAGCCGGGCACCATCGTGCATCCCAACGATGGCGCGCCGGTGACGATGTGCACATCGCACTGCGGCAACGAGATCATCGAGGCCGTTGTGGTGGCGCTGTCGGAGGCGTGCCCGGAGCGCGCGATGGGCGGCTGGGGGCGGCGTTTGCGGATCGCGATCAAGGGCGTTGATCCGCGCAATGATCGCCCGTTCATCTGGCACATGTTTCATGCCCGGCCCGGTGCAGGGGCGTCGTCGGGTGGTGATGGCTGGCACAACTCGGGCGAGTGGCACTCGGCGGGCGGCCTGAAATTCGGCTCGATCGAGGTCGCGGAAACGCGTTTCCCGCTGTACTTCCCGGTGCATGAGTTTCGCCCTGACTCCGGTGGTGATGGCCAGTTCGTCGGTGGTACCGGTGTCGACATGTCGCTCGTCGTCGAAACGGCGGCACCGGCCGTTGCCAATATTGCCGGCGATGGTTTGCGGCATGGCGCACGCGGGATGCGCGGCGGCGAGGATGGCGCGCCGCATTATTATCTTCTGGAGCCGCCAGACGGCGAAGTGCAGGTGCTCAAGAGCAAGATGGAGGGCGTGCCGGTGCCACCGGGTGCGACGTTCCAGGTGCACTCAGGCGGTGGCGGTGGCTGGGGCACGCCCGGCAAACGTGACCCGGCCGCGCGTGAACGCGATGCCGTCAACGAACTCGTAACCCGAGAAAACCAATCCTCAGGCAACCGCGGGCACCGCTCATGAGTTATAGAATTGCCGTGGACGTCGGCGGCACATTTACGGACGTCGTGGCGGTGGATGATGCGGGCAAGGTGACGTTCGTCAAGGCGCCGAGCACGCCTGAGAACCAGGCCGTCGGCACGATGGATGGTATCGATCGCCTGGCTGACGCATTGGGCCTGACGACTGGCGACCTGCTCGATCAAACCGAGCGCATCGTGCACGGCATGACGGTGGCAACGAACGCGCTGCTGGAACGGACCGGTGCCAAAGTGGCGCTGCTGACGACCCGTGGCCATCGCGATGTGCTGGAGATGCGCGAGGGCCTGAAGCCGGAGCGTTACAACATGCGGTTGGCGCGCAGCGAGCCGCTGGTGCCGCGCCATCTGCGCTTTGGTATCGAAGAGCGATTGCGTGCGGATGGCCGCGTCGATATTCCGTTGGACCCCGCGTCACTGGCGAAGACGATCGCGCAGCTCAGGGCCGCCGACGTCACGTCGGTTGCCGTGTGCTATCTGCATGCCTATCGCGACCCCGCGCATGAACAGGCGACCCGGGATGCGCTGGCCGCGGCATTGCCCGGCGTGCACGTTTCGTTGTCATCGGATGTGTTGCCGCAGATCAAGGAGTACGAGCGCGTCTCGACAACGGTGGTCAATGCCTATGTCGGGCCGCTCATCGAGGTTTATCTGCATCGCCTTGAGGAGCGCCTCAAGGCGGCCGGGTTCGCGGGGCCGCTGCTTATCATCCTGTCGCACGGCGGCGTCGCGCCGGTTGCCGAAGCGATCCGGGTCGCAGCGGCGACCGTGCTGTCGGGGCCGGCCGGGGGGCTTGCCGGTGGGCGCCGCGTTGCCGAGATGATCGGCGTGCCGGATCTCATCACCTTTGACGTCGGCGGCACGTCGAGTGACATCTCACTGATCACCGACGGTGAAGCGACCCTGTCGAAAGACCGCACGATGGCGGGCGAACGGATCGCCTTGCCGAGCCTCGACATCGTGACGCTCGGCGCGGGTGGCGGGTCGATCGCGCGTGTCGAGACCAGCGGCCTGCTCGAAGTCGGACCGCAGAGCGCCGGCTCGGTGCCAGGCCCGATCTGCTATGGCCGGGGCGGTTTGATGCCGACCGTCACCGACGCCAGCATCGTGCTCGGGTACCTCGACGCGGAGAATTTCGCCGGTGGCCGGACCAAGCTCGATAGTGCCGCAGCGCTGGCCGGCTTCGAACGGCTCGGTGAGCAGCTGGGGGTCACCGCGCTGGAAGCGGCTGCCGGTGTGCACCGGGTTGTGAACACGCAACTGGCGGAAGGCATTCGCGTGGTGACGGTGCGGCGCGGCGTCGACCCACGGCGTTTCGGTTTGCTTGGTTTCGGTGGTGCCGCCGGCGTGCACGTGACGGAACTGGCGGCGATGCTTGGGATCAATCGCGTGATGGTGCCGCGCACGGCGTCGGTGCTCTCGGCCTGGGGGATGCTGACAACCGAGTTGCGCCTGGAAGCCGTGCAGACGTCGGTTGGTGAAACCGACACGCTGGATATTGCCGCCCTGCGCGCGCTCTATGCGCGAATGGATGACGAAGGCCGAGCGCGGATGAAGACGTGGTTCGACGGCGCGATCGAGAACCGGCACTTCGCCGAGATGCGCTATGGCGAGCAGGTGTTTGAAATCGACGTGCCGCTGGCTGGGATCGATTTTGCCGATCCGGATGATGCGGCGATCGTGGCGCAACTCAAGACGGCGTTCGAAAAGCGTCACGATGAACTCTACGCCTACTGCCTGCCGGAGCAGCATCCGGTGCTGGTCAATGCGCGGGTGGCAACGGTCGGGTTGTTGCCCGAGTTGCCACCGGAGCCGGAGCCCGATGCCGGCCAAGAGGCGGGCGCGGTCGCGACGCGCGATGTCTATCTACAGGGTTGGACATCGGCGGCGGTTTACCGGTTTGGCGATCTTGTCCCGGGGCAGGTGGTTGCCGGGCCGGCGGTGATCGAGTCGGATAGCACGACGGTGCTGCTGCGGCCTGGCGACCGCGCGACGACGACGCCGCAGCGCTGGCTCGATATCGCGGTGGCGTCCTAGCGGGCGTTGCAGCGGGTTTCGCTCCCGTCCTCTCCGGGGGGAAGTGCGGGCGCAAAAACCGAGCCGACCTCAGCGTTGGCCTCACAATGGAATGTCGCTCACGTATTGGCGCTTTGCGGCCTGCACGGTTTCGGGCTTGAGTTGGCCGCCGGCAAGCAGCGTGTTCCAGAACGTGTAGTCGGCCTGATGCACGATCATGCAGGCAAGGCTGCGCACGAGCAGTTCGCCTTCGCCGGAATGCGCCATCGCGATGTGGGCGATTTCCTCTGGCAGTCCAACCGTCAGGCAGATGTGTGCGCCATAGCCGGGATGCCGGATCGACGGTTTGCCATAGCGGTGTTGCGATGTCTTCCAGCGCTTGCGGTTTTCAGGGTCGAACTCCCAGGCCTTGCCGACATCGTGGAGGAGGCCGCCGGCGATGATCGTGTCCATGTCGATCGTTAATTCAGGATAGGCGCTTTGCATTTCGGTGGCGATGCCAATGGCAAGCCGGGTGACGCCGCGCAGGTGGTCGGTCTGGTCGCCGCGCCGGGCTTCGTTGACGTCCGGGTTGCCGGCCGGCGGGATCTCGCGGATCGAGGAAAAACTGGAACGCGCGAGGGCAAGCGCCCAGGCGTCGATGGCTTTGGCGCGAAGCGCTGCGTCGCCAATTTGCGCCATCTCGGGCAATTCTTCCAGGACCTGGGCACGCAGGGCGTCGGTGATCTCGATCTCGCTCATGATTGAACTTCCGTGTTAGAATTGATGTCGACCCAACAGGCAGTATGCCAAGCCGATGGACCGCTGTCGCGCGCCGTGGACGCGCGCGACCTCAGCGGTCACCCACCTGATAGGAACCTGAACATGTCCCGACCCAACATTTTCGTACCTGGCCAGACAGCGGTGGTGACCGGTGCCGCGCTCGGTATCGGCCGTGCGATGAGCAAGCGCTTTGCTGAGCGCGGGCTCATTGTCGTCATGGTGGACCTGCCGGGCGCGGATTTTGACGATGCGGTCAAGGCCGCCCGGGCGGTTGCGGAGGCCGGGCCGGACAGCGTGATCGCGCTGCCGACGGATGTGGCTGATCCGGCCGCGATCGGGGCCTTGCGCGCGCATGTTTTGGCGCAGGCGGGTCAGATCAACGTGCTGGCGAATAATGCGGTGACGCGTATTGGGCGAGGGTTTGACGCGGACGTTGCGGAATGGCGCCGGGCCATGGCGGTCAATCTCTGGGGGCCGGTGCAGACCGTCGATGCATTGCTGCCGGATTTGCTGGCGCAGGACGGGCCTGCTGCGATCATCAATGCCGGATCGAAGCAGGGCATCACCAATCCGCCCGGGCATCCGATCTACAACATGACGAAGTCGGCGCTGAAAACATACACCGAGGCGCTCGAGCACCATTTGCGCAACCTCGATGGCAATGACGGTGCCGGGCGTGTGACGGCGCATCTTCTGGTGCCGGGCTGGACGACGACGGGCAAGGCCGAACACAAGCCGGGGGCGTGGCTGCCGGAACAGGTCGTCGACACGATGATCGCGGCGGTCTCGGACGGCGATTTCTACATCGTGTGTCCGGACGGCGAGACGACGCCTGAAATGGATAACAAGCGCATTTTGTGGGGCGCCGGCGACATTACCGAGAACCGGCCACCGTTGTCGCGCTGGCATCCGGATTTTGCGCAGGCGGCGAAGGATGCGGGGGCGTGAGGGTTTTGCGTGACCCCGGTTGCCGGTGGTGTGTACGCAGCGGATTGTTGGGTTGCGCGGGCGATGTTTGGCGATGACGATCCCGTAGTGGACCGCTAACCCAAGCTACCTGCCAGAGAAGCAGAGTCCGAGGCGGCAAAGCGCCGATGCCCGTAACACCAGAGAATGACCGGTTGCGTATCGCGCTGAATATTGACTTCTACCTTCTAGTAGGTAAATTACGGCGTGCTATTTTGCTGACCAAGGAGATAAGCGATGACACCCGAGCTTTATTGGCTGACGTTGACGGCATTGATGACGGCACTGATGTGGCTGCCGTATATTCTCGATCGGATTATGGTGCGCGGTCTGATTCCGGCGATCACGGGAACGACCGCCGAGGTTACCGACGATCAGTCGGAATGGGCCAAGCGTGCGATCCGGGCACACATCAACGCCATCGAGAACCTCGCCATCATCGCGCCTGCGGTGCTCGTTGCGCATGCACTCAGTATTTCGACGTCGGTAACCCAATCCGCCGTCATGATCTATTTCTTTGCCCGCCTGGTGCACTATATCGTCTATACGGCAGGCATTCCCGTCGTGCGCACGCTCGCTTTCGCCGTGGGTGTTTTGTGCCAGTTGGCCGTTCTCTTCGCCGTCCTCGGGGCTGCGTGAACGTTCGAAGCCGACGACATTAAAGGCGCGGCGTTGCCTATCTTGCCGAGCCCGGTTCGAGCTGGAAACCTGGCCGGGTTCAGGCCTGAGTTCTGGGCCTTTTTCTGGGTCGGTGCCGTGCCATATCTGTCGTCTGCCAACGGAAGCCCATGTCCGAGTCGAAACCGCGATCCAATACCGCCCAAGAGATCCTTGACGTCGCTGAGCTGTTGATCCAGACGCGCGGCTACAACGCGTTCAGCTATCAGGATATCGCTGTCAAACTGGATATCCGCAAAGCCAGCATCCACTATCACTTCCCGACGAAAACGGATCTCGGGGCAGCTGTGGTCGAACGCTATGCCCGCCAACACGAAGCCCTGCTCGGTGATCTGCTGCTTGATGACGGTATCTGCGCCATGCGCCTGTTCGATTACTATACGGAGCCATATGCGGCGTTTGCCGAGACGCCGGACCGGGTCTGTCTGTGCGGTGCGCTGACCGGCGAGTTTCATGCGCTGCCGGTGGAAATGCAGCAGCGCGTCGCGCGTTTTTGCGAGGCGCATCAGACGTGGCTAGCAGCGATGCTGGAGCGCGGGCTGACACGTGGTGCCTTCGACTTCACGATGTCGACGACGCGGATGGCCGCGATGATCTTCAGCGCATTGCAGGGTGCATTGCTTGTCCGGCGGGCGACCGGCCGCGTCGATCACCTCAAGGATGTGATCTTGGTGATCAAGGCGCAACTGGCGGCGGGGTAGTTGCATGATCGCGCGCTATATTGGGCGGCGATCGATCTCATTGGGACCAATACGAAAGGAACACGCGTCGTGACCGGAAAAACCGTCGGCTTCATCGGGCTTGGCAACATGGGCGGCGCGATGGCGCACAACCTGCTGACCAAGGCCGAGCCATCCCTGCATGTCTACGATGCCTATCCGGCCGCGATGGAGCGACTGACCGCGGCGGGCGCCACCGGCTGCACGAGCCCGGCTGATCTCGCGGCCAAATGCGACGTCATCTTTATGTGCCTGCCGTTTGCGCCGGAGGTGCGCGAGGCGGTGTTTGGTGCCGATGGCATCAAGAGCGCAGCGCGTGAGGGCCTGACCATCATCGATACGACGACGCTCGACCGCACGGATGCGATCGCGTTCGGCGCAGAGTTGGCGGCGGACGGAATCGGCTATTGGGATTGCCCGGTTTCCGGCGCGCCGCATCGCGCCGAGAGCGGCACCCTGACCGTCATGTTCGGTGGTACGCCGGAGGCATTTCAGGCAGCCAAGCCCTACCTCGACACGTTTGGTGAGGACGTCGTGCATACCGGTCCGCTTGGCTGTGGTCAGGCGATGAAGGCGATCAACAACATTGTCTACAACGTCAATATTGCGGCGATCTGCGAGGCGTTGCCGCTGGCGATGGCGGTTGGCCTTGATCCGGAAGTCACGGCGCAGGTCTTGACGACGGCAAGTGCGCGCAGTTTTGCCTCGGAGTACTTCGTGCCACGCATGATCGAGCGCAAGTTCGACTTCGATTTCACCATGAATGGCGCCTACAAGGATATCGTCAATGTCCAGAAAATGGGGATTGAAACGCGTGCCTCGCTGCCGGTGGTCAACGCGATGATTGGCAGCTACCAAGCCGCGATTGCGGCCGGCCATGGCGATTTGCCGAAAAGTGCCATGTTGAAGCTCTACGAAGACGCACTTGGTGTGGAGTTCAAGAAGAAGGATTAGGACCGGGCCGGCGGTTTGATGGTATACGGGCGGCTGCATCGCTCAGGAGCGCTTAGGACGTGACGAGAAGATTGACCCCGATAGAGAGATTGCCGATCTGGGCGATTATCTTGACCTGCGCCACGATCACGGCGATCGGCATGGGCATTCGCCAGTCCATGGGCCTCTACATGAAGCCGATGAGCGGCCACCTCGGGCTCGGCATCGAGGTGTTCTCGATGGCGGTCGGCATCGCCAACATCGTGTGGGGTATGGCGGCACCGTTTACCGGGGCGGTTTCTGACAAATACGGCTCGGGCCGGGTCGTCGTGTTCGGGGCGCTGTGTACGGTGACCGGTCTGGCGCTCATGTACACCGCTGACACGGCGTTGCACCTCTACGCGTCGGGCGTGCTGCTCGGCCTCGGTGTGGCCGGTGCCGGCATCAACTCGCTGGTTGGCGCGGTCGGGCGGGCGGCGCCGCCGGAGTTGCGGGCGGCGGCGGTGGCGAAGCTCGGGATCGGCAGCGGCCTCGGCCTGCTGATTGCGCTGCCCTACACGCACTACCTGATGGAGACGATCGGCTGGCAGGCGAGCCTCGCAGTGCTGGCGGCAACGGCCTTGGTGATTTTGCCCCTGGCCTGGCCGGTGAGCGGCCGGCCGCCGGTGGTTGATCCAGAGGTCAAATCGCAGACCCTCGGTGCGGCACTGGCGGAGGCGGCGACACATCCGAGCTTCTGGCTGCTTAATGCCGGCTTCTTCGTGTGTGGTTTTCATGTCGTGTTCTATGCCGTTCACCTGCCGTCATACGTGGCGAGCCAGGGCCTGGATGCGATGTATGGTGTAATCGGCTTGACGGTGGTTGGGATTGGCAACCTGATCGGCACCTATTTCGCCGGGCAATGGGGCAAGAAACGCTCCAAGAAGTGGGGCCTGAGTTTTATTTATCTGGGCCGCGCGGTCGTGTTTCTCGGCTTTCTGTACCTGCCGATCGATGGCCTGACGATTATTCTACTGAGCGCGACACTCGGCATGTTCTGGCTCTCGACGATCCCTTTGACGTCGAGCCTCGTGTCGGTGTTCTACGGGCCGACGTGGATGACGATGCTCTATGGCATTGTCTTCTTCTCGCACCAGGTCGGCTCGTTCATGGGTGCGTGGATGGCCGGCTATCTGTTCGACCGGACCCAGTCGTACGACATGATGTGGTGGATCTCGGTGGCGCTCGGGATATTCGCGGCGCTCATTCACATTCCGATCGCCGAGCGCCAGGTGCGCCGCCGTGCACGCAAGTTGACGACGCGGCAGGATGCCTTCGTGCGCGCCTACATGTCGAGTGGCGATGCGCGCCTGGCGTATCTGCAGGAATATGGGCCCGACGCGGCGTCGCAAACGGATGTCGAGGGTGAGGTGGTCAAGCTGCTCGATGACCCGGTGGTCAACCATCGCATCGCGCAGATGCGCGACATGAACTCGGGCCGGTTGCAGATCACCGTCGAGCGGCTGACGCAGATGCTGATCGAGGATCGCGAACACGCCCAGCGCAGCGGGCAGTTTTCCGCCGCCGTCGCAGCGACGATGGGACTTGCGCAACTGCACGGCAAGATCCCGGCCGCCGATGGCCAGGTGCCGATGCCCGACGAGGAAGTCGCGACGATGGAAGCGAAGCTGTACGAGTTTACGCGGGCGCCGGAGTAGGGGGTGGTGGCGATCCTGCGCGCTTCATAGCCAAGCTACCTAGCGACGGCTCAACCAAACCAACAGCCGCGCTTTCGCCGCGATCCGGCGGTCTTATGGGCGAGCAGGACGGCATGAACAGGAGCGCGGCGCAATGCCGATCAACGTCACCGATCCCGACTTTCGCAAGGCGATCGGCCTGATCGATGCCGGCGATTGCGATGGCCTGGCGGCCTGGCTGGACGCGCATCCGCGCCTGCTCTGCGAGATCGTGCCGGTGGCGGACGACTCGGCCGGGGCTTATTTCGCCAATCCAAAACTGATCTGGTTCGCAGCAGAAAACCCCGTGCGCAATGATGCGCTGCCGGCGAACATTGCCGATGTCGTCGAGACGTTGGTGACGGCTGCGCGAAAGCACGGCGTGGCGGCACTTGGCGCCGATCTCGACTACACGCTGGCACTGGTTGCATCGGGGCGGGTTGCGCGCGAGGCCGGGGTGCAAGCTGCGCTGATTGAAACGTTGACCCGTGCCGGTGCGGATCCGAACGGTGCGGTGGGCGCCGCGCTCGGGCATCGCGAAATTGCGGCGGCGGCGCATTTGCATCGCTGTGGCGCCGACCTGACGTTGCAATTGGCGGTTGGTCTCAGCCGTCGAGACGCTGTCGAGCGGCTCGTGCAAGATGCTGATCAGGACGCGTTGCAGGAGGCGTTGACGCTGGCGGCCGTGACGGGGGCGGCGGATGCCGTGGCGATCCTGGTGGCGCGGGGAGCTGATCCGACGCTCTACAACCCGGCGCACATGCACGCGCATTCGACGCCGCTGCACCAGGCGGTCGATAGCGGATCGCTTGCGACGGTACGCGCGCTGATCGAGGCCGGAGCGTTGATCGAAACGCGTGACAAGATTTTTGATGGCGATGCCCTCGGATGGGCACGCCATTTGGGGCGGGACGAGATCGCGGTTTATCTGGCGGGGCTGGGCGGCTGAGCCCTACCTCAGATGACGCCGTCCGCGTGTAAGGCGTTGATCTCGGCTTCCGGCATGCCGAGCCAGTCGCCGAGAACTTCGGCGTTGTGCTGGCCGGCTTCGGGGCTGGGGATGGTGTCGACCTTGTCGGCACCGTGATAGCGCAGCGGCGACGTCGGCACGACGATACGCCCGAAGACGGGATGGTCGAGCCACTCAAGCATGCCGCGCTCGTGCATGTGCGGGTCGTTGGTCACTTCGACGAGGTCACGGACCGGGGCGACGGGGAGGCGGCTTTCGCGCGCGCGGGCAATGATCTCCGCGCGGTCGTGCTGGCGCGACCAGCCCTCGACGAGGGCGTCCGTTGCGGCCATGTTTTCGACGCGGGTCTTGTTGGACGTGAAGCGGGGGTCATCGAGCAGGTCGTCGCGGCCCATGATGCGCAGCAGGCCCTGCCAGTGCACGTCCTTGACGACGTTGATGGCGATGTGGCCGTCCCTGGCCTCGTAGACGTTATAGGGCGCGACGGAGAGGCCACCGTGGCGGTTGGCCGTGCGCGGTGGCACGGCGCCGTCCTGCGAGTGCAGCATGCCAAGGTTCGAGGCAAGCGCGGGGAAAACCGATTCCTGCATCGACACCTCGACGAGGCGGCCGACACCTGTGAAGGTGCGTTCGTAGAGTGCGGTCATCACCGCACCGTAGAGATGGATGCCGGACATGAAGTCGACGACGGCGGCGCCGCACTTCATGGGCGGCCCATCGGGCATACCAGTAACGCTCATGATGCCGGAGGCCGCCTGCACGGTGAGGTCCATCGCCATCGCATCCCGGTCCGGGCCGGTGAGGCCGTAACCCGAACCGGAGGCGTAGATCAGCCGCGGGTTGATCTCGTGCAGGACATCCCAACCGACGCCGAGCTTGTTCATGATGTCGGGCGTAAAATTTTCAAGGAGCACGTCGGCTTGCCTGACGAGGCGCTTCAACAGGTCCTTGCCGCCGTCCGACTTCAGGTTGAGTGTGAGCCCGCGCTTGTTGGAGTTGAGCATGGCGAGCGGGACGCCGGCGCCCTTCGAGGTGCGTGCGCGGGTGCGCATCGGCTCGCCGGTGAGCGGTTCGACCTTGACGACGTCGGCGCCGGCCTTGGCCATGAGGAGGGTCGCGTAGGGGCCCTGGTAGATCTGGCCGAAGTCGATGACGCGGACGCCAGCGAGCGGAAGGTTGGGACGGGGTTGCTCGGTCGTGGTCATTTGAAATTCCCACCAAGTAGATCGCGCGCGATGATCAGGCGCTGGACCTCGTTCGGACCTTCGCCGACGCGGCGGATGCGCATCTCGCGATACCAGCGCTCAAGCGGCAGATCCTTGGTCATGCCGATGCCGCCATGGACCTGCATGGACCGGTCGACGACGCGGCCGCCGGCTTCGCTGGCGAGCAGCTTGGCCATGCCGGCTTCCATCCGGAATGGCTCACCGCGCTCGGCCTTGGCGGCAGCAGATAGGGTCATCAGGCTGGAGGTGCGAATGTCGAGTTCGTTGTCGATGATCATTGCCTGGATCATCTGGCGCGAGGCGAGCGGCGCGCCGAACGTTTCGCGCTGCTTGGCATACGCGATCGCCATTTCCTGCGCCTTGATGGCAACCCCGATGCAGGCGGCGGCGTAGGGAATGCGCTGCCGGGTCAGCCGGTCGTTGGCGATCGCAAAGCCGCGGTTGACCTCGCCGAGGATGTTTTCGTGCGGCACACGCAGATCCTCGAACGCGAGTTCCGTTGCGTAGTGACTGGAGCGCAGGGTGTGGACGACGCGGCGGACATGGAAGCCCGGCATGTCGGTGTCGACGATGAAGCAAGTGACGCCGCCGCGCCCGGCGTCCTTGTCGGTGCGCGCGAAGACGAGGCCGAACTGTGCTTTGTCGGCGCCGGAGATGTAGACCTTGGAGCCGTTGATGATCCAGTCGTTGCCATCGCGGACGGCGCGGGTCTGGATGGCGCGCGCCGGGTCACTGCCGCCGGAGGGCTCGGTCAACCCGAAGAAGCCTTTTTTCTCGCCGCGCAGGACGGGTTTGAGGTAACGCTCTTTCTGGTCCTCGGTGGCTTCGTAGAGCTGCGCGAGGCCCATCGCCCCGAACACACCGTAGCAAGGCACGTAGAGGCCGGCGCGGTGCTGTGACATCTCGAAGGCGATCAGCGTGCGGGTGACGAGATCGATGCCGGGGCCGCCGTATTCGACCGGCACGTCGAGGCCCCAGAACCCCATCGCCTTGACCTTGTCGCTGAGGCGTTGGAAGTCCTCTGGCTCGATTTCGGCGGCGTCCGGGTCAAGCGTGGCTTCGAGCGGGATGATCTCTTCGTGCACAAAGCGCCGGATCTGCTCGACGATCAGCTTTTGTTGTTCGGTCGGTTCAAAGTCCATCGACGAAGTCTCCGTTGGTCGTTCGACGACACGTTTATTTGAGCGGGCTGAGGCGGCCGAGATTGATCGGCGGCCTTTCGGCATTGACCGGCGGCAGCGCGCCATGGTCAGCCTGATAGACCATCAACAGTTCGCGGTAGCGGGTCTGGTACTGCGTGTTGATCTCGACGCGGTAGTGCGTGGCACCGTGTGGCGGTTCCTCGGCGATGCGTTGCAGTTCGCTGCGCAGACCAAAGAGGGCACGTCCGCCAGCGAAACCGATCTCGACGGTGTTGCCGGCAGCGTCGGCCAATTCGTAGACGCCGAGCTGGCCGGGCAGCGTCGTGGCGTCCTCATGCGTCAAGGGCCGCCAAGGTTTGGTCAGGCGCAGCGCCATGATCAGCGCTCCTGAAACTGCGGCGCACGCTTTTCGAACAAGGACTTGATGCCCTCCTTGGCATCTTCGCTCTCGCGCACGATGCCAAGCTGTTCGTCGAGGTCGGCATGCTCGATGTGGTCGCGGTAGGTGAGCTGCCGGGTGATGACGGCCTTGATCGCCTTCAAGGACATCGGCGCGTTGCGTGACAGCCGATCGACGACCGCGTCGGCTGCTTCCTGCAGTTGGCCGGGCTCGGCAATGTGGGAGATGAGACCCATGTCGTGAAAAACCTGAGCGGGGGTCGGATCGCCGAGAAGCAGGATCTTCTTGGTCGCGACGGGACCGGCGATCTCCATCAGTTTCTTGCACAGGAACCAACTGGGTGCGAGGCCGATCTGGGCCGGCGACATGCCGAATTTGGCAGCCGTGCTGGCGACGACGAGATCACAGTGCAGCGCGATTTCGTTGCCGCCGGCGATGGCATCGCCCTGGACGATACCGACCACGGGAAGCGGATAGGTCTCCATCGCGTGCAGGGCCTGTTCGAACGGCTTGATGCCGGCGGCGGTACCATCGCGCTCCTTGAGGTCGATGCCGGCGCAGAAGACGGGCCCGGCGGCATCAAGCAATGCGAGGCGCTCGCCTGGCTCCGGCGTGACGGCAAAGGCGTCGTGCAGTGCCTGGATCATCGGCGGGTTGAGCGCGTTGCGCTTTTCCGCCCGGTTGAGCCGCACATGCCGGACAGCGTTGCGTACCTCTACATCGACTAAGGCCATGTCCCGTCTCCGTGTCTGAGCCATTGGTTGCTGGCGCCATCATAGCGTCGGGCGTGGCCTTCGATAGCGGCGATGCGACATCATCTGATCGGGGATAAGCGCAGAGACCATTGGCGCGGCCAATTTCGTCATGTGCACCCACATGGACTGGAAACGCGTACTTGCGTCCGTGCCCGGTTCTTTTGCGGTCATGTTCATTTGCGGTCATGGCGCAGCGCATGCTCGGACGGACGCACCACGGGCCGGATTGCCGATGCGAACGCGGCGCGGTGGCTGCAAAACGAAGGGACCGTTGCGACAACGCAAAGGAGGCGCTGGCAGATGCCAGCGCCTCTGATATTCCCCGACGACGCAGCAGCAGGATTACTGCGTCAGGCGAAGGGTCGCGATCTTGAGGGCGATGTCACGGAACGCGCGGCGCAGCGCATCGGAATCATCGGCACTGTAGTAGTAGTCCGAAGCCGTCGCACACTGAGCCATGGTGGTATCTGCTTCACCACCCGGGCTGATCGCAAAGCCGACAGTGTAGACCGTGATACCTTTTGCCTTCATCGCGGTGCACTGGGCCCGTGCCTGTGTCGCCGATGAGTCACCTGAATACTTCTTGTTGTACTCGCCATCGGTCATCAGAATAGCAATCTTCTGAAGCTTGGGCCGGTTGTCTTCGTTGAGCTCGGTGAGCAGGCTGTAGGGTTTAGGCTGACTTTCCACTGGCCACAGGCTTGCGAAGTTCGGCGACAGCGCATACCAGGTCCACTGGGTGCCGAGGTGCCCGGCCGTCATGCCGGTTGTTTCCATCGCAGCGATCCGATCGTGTAGGTCGGTTTTGTTGCTGGTCAGCGGAAGCAGCGTCGTGCGCGGCTTGCATGTGCCAGTGCCGGTATAGCGATCGAAGTAACCGTTGCCGCCGCTCGGCGTCTCATCCGTGTAGCGTTTAGAGCCCGGGCGTTCTTTGACACAGGTGCGACTGACGCCGCTGCCGCTCGGTGCTACGTTGGTTGCGGCCTGGAATGCATCGCGACCGAGATTGACGTAGTAGGAGAAAGGAACGACGGCGACGCGGGACGTGAACTCGCTTTGATCGTCCCAAACCACGATGTTGACGAGGTCGCTCGCGGCTTCCTTGAGTGCGGTCATTTTGCTGCCGCGCATCGAGCCGGTGGTATCCAGCATCAGCGCGATTTCGACGTCCTGGCCGCCGTTGGCGCCAACTTCGACCAGGGCGTGCGTTGTTTCACGAATCCGCAACTCCGAGATGCCGGCGACTTGCAGGAAGGCCGTCTTGACCGACGAGTCGCTGACGGCAACGACTTTCGTGCCCGTACCCTCGACGGTAAACGTAACAGTATCCAAGTGCAGATCGTTCGATTTGTTTTCCGCGTAGAAATCTTGTGCGGCCTGAATGGCTTGGGCTTCGGTCTTGCCCATCAAGAGCATGCGGCCACCGGCCAGCACGGCAGCATCCATGGCCTGGATTGTTTTACCATTGGCTTGCACCCATCGGACATAATCGACGGTGCCGCCAACCAACGTAACCAGGCTGGTCAGCAGCAGCGTGAAAATAATTGCGATGGCGCCTGACTGATCGTCCCGAAATTTTTGCATCAAGCTGAGAGACATAACGTGCTCCTTTATCTGAAGCAGCCACAGTCCATCATATTTCGTATGAAAACATTTCCTGGGTCGATACAATTTTATTGAATAGCATTTAAAGTTTCAATTCGGTGCAACGGGGTTAATGAACGGCAAATGCCATTGCTAAACTCTTATGCATTTTGAGACCTGAGGCTGCTGGGCCGGAATTTCGCGACGTGATGCGCTGTCCTGAGGGGAATGGCATTGCTCGCTGCGCTTTGGGGGAGGCGCGTTGATGTGGCTGCGTTCAGTCGGCTGCAAGCACAATTCCGGCGGCGCACAATCTGTCGATCTCTGCGTCATTGAAAGCTAATTCAGCCAGAACATCGCGGTTGTTTTGTCCAAGTTCGGGCGCCGGGCTCGGCGGTGCGCCGGGACCAATCGGCATCCGGGTCTGCAGGATGTCGCCGATGGTCGGATCGGTGCCGGGCATCAGCGTGCCGCGGGCGGCGACATGGTCATCGGCAACGACACCGGCAATATCGAGAACCGGTGCGCAGGGGACTTGCGCGCCGCGCAGTCGGGTGAGCAGGTCGTCATTGGAAAGGGTCTGGAGGCGCGCCTCGATAAGTTCGGTGAGTGCATCGCGGTTTGTGACGCGTGCGGCCATATCGGCGAAGCGGGGATCATCAGCGGCACCTTCGAGGGGAAGTGCGTCGCACAGTTTCAGCCAGAACCGCTGGGTCGAAGCACCGATGAAGACCGGACCATCTCGGCCGCGAAACACCTGGTAGGGTGAAAAGGTGGCAAGCGCCGAGCCGGTGCGTGGCGGCACGACGCCGGTCTGGCTATAGCGTGCGATGCTCTGGCTCATCCACGAAAGCGCGGACTCGAACAGATTAAAGTCGAGCCGCGCACCTTCGCCTGTTTGATCGCGGTGGCGCAGCGCGTCGAGGACGCCGATCACGACATACATGCCGGTACCCATGTCGATAAGGGAGGGACCGACGCGCACCGGTGCGCGATCGGGTTCGCCGGTGGCGGCCATGACACCGGACATCGCCTGCGCGACGGCATCGTAGCCACGCAGTTCGGCATAAGGGCCAGATTGGCCAAAGCCGGAGATCGAGATGTAGATGATGTCGGGCTTTTTGGCGGTAACCGCGGCATAGCCGTAGCCGAGGCGTTCGGCAGCGCCGGGGGTGAACGTCTCGAGCATGATGTCAGCGCGCGCGATCAGTCGATCCATGACCGCGCGGGACTCGTCACGCTTGAGATCGATGCACAGGCTGCGCTTGTTGCGGTTGACGACGGCGGACGTGGCGCCGCCGTTGCTCGGGCGAAAGTGATCGCCGCCGGGCGGCTCGACCTTGATGACCTCGGCGCCAAGCTCGGCGAGCAGCATCGTTGAAAACGGCCCGGAAAGCGCGTGGCTCATGTCGAGCACGGTCAGTCCCTTGAGCGAACCCGGCGTCATGTGTCCTGCCTTCTTAATAACAATTAATAATTATTTGCTAATTATTAAGTGGTGCTCAAATGGATGCCTGCATTCAATGCGCAACCGTCACTCTTTGATGAGAAGCTGCGCGAAAGCTTCGAGCTGCGTGCCCATCTCGGCTTCGGTGTCGACGTGCTTTGGCCGGACAACGACTTCGTCGGCGCCGGCCTTGAAGAGCGCGGCGAACAGGTCGGCATCTGGTTCCTGGCCATAGACGATGATCTGGATCGTTTTCGGATCGCGGCCGGCCGCTTCCGCAAGGCGGTTAAGCTCGGCGCGATGTTCCTTGAGCGCCTCCGGTGTGACGCGGTTCGGCAGCCAGCCGTCGGCGTGGTCGACGATGCGTTTCAGGACGCGCTCGGCCGCACCACCGATGATGATCGGCGGGTAGGGCTTTTGTGCCGGCTTGGGATAAACGCGCACCGGCGGGAAGTTGTAGTATTTGCCTTCAAAACCGGCGGCATCATTGGTCCACACGGCCTTCATGGCGTCGAGCGCCTCGCGGGTCTGTGTCCACCGTTTCGGGAAGTCGCCGCCGAACAGTTCAACCTCCTCGCGCAGCCAGCCGGTGCCGATGCCGAACAGGAAGCGACCGCCGCTGTGAAAGTCGAGAGCTGCGACTTCTTTGGCGAGGATCATCGGGTGGCGCTGCGGCACGAGCGTGATGCCGGTGCCCAGTTTGATCGTCTTGGTGACGCCGGAGGCGCGGGCAAGCGCGATATAGGGCTCGGTGAAGTGCGAATAGGTCCAGGGGATCTCACCACCGGTGGAAGGGAAGGGCGAGGTGCTCTCGACCGGTACGGCCGGGTGCTCGGCGTACCAGATGGAGTGAAAGCCGAGCGCTTCGGCTTTCGACGCCATGAACGCCGGGTCGATGGTGTAGGCGGGGAGCGGAAGCGACAGGCCGACTTTCATGGCAAGGTCCTTGAGGTTGGGCGTTTGGCCGAGGATATCGCGGTTCTGCGGCAGACGGAAACAGGAGTCTGATTGTCTGACCGACGTGTCATGTTCTGGCATCTGCTTCGAATTGTTTGGAGATTTGCCCGGTAATCCGCCCAGTGACGGGTTGGCAGCGGTCGGAAGCTGATTTAGCAAGGGGGAACATTTTCGCAGAGTGATGCCGAGGGCGGGATGATCCTGCAGCGCATGAAAAAATTATTGACTGCAGTACGACGGCTGGATCTATCAGGGCTCGAGTGGTTGGTGACGCATCCGACGTTCGAGCGTTTTGTGATCGGTGTGATTGTGGTCAACGCCATCGCGCTGGGTATGGAAACGTCGCAAACCGTGATGGGGACGATCGGCGGCCTGCTGCAGTGGCTCGATTTCTTCATCATATGCTTTTTCGTGTTCGAAGTCGTCGCGCGCATGATCGTCTTCAAGGGCAAGTTCTGGCGCGATCCGTGGAGCCTGTTCGATCTCGCCGTTGTCGCGGTCACGTTGATGCCGGCGACCGGGAATTTCTCGGTGCTGCGGGCGTTGCGCATCCTGCGCGTGCTGCGCATCGTCTCGGCACTGCCGTCGATCCGAAGGGTGGTCACCGGACTATTGAATGCGATCCCCGGTATGAGTTCGATTTTGTTCCTGCTCACTTTGATCAACTACATCTTCGCGGTGTTGACCACCAAACTCTATGGCGCGAGCCATCCTGAATTCTTCGGGACGATCGGTGCATCGTTTTTCACGCTGTTCCAGATTATGACGCTGGAAGGCTGGTCGGGCGAGATTGTGCGTCCGGTGATGGAAGTCCATCCCTATGCCTGGGCGGTATTTGTGCCGTATATTGTCGTGGTGACGTTCGCCGTCCTCAACCTGTTTATCGGTATTGTCGTCGATGCCATGCAATCACAGGCCGACGAAGTGCGCGATGAAGAGTCTGAGCGCGAATACAATCACATTATTTCCGAGATCCGTGGTCTGCGCAGCGAAGTGCGCGAGGTGCGCGAGGCGCAGAAATTGGGCCGCACCCCGCTCGAATAGGCCTGGTTGGCGACGGGCGTTGCTGCTTCGTGGGCTGGCTATTAGGCCTGGACCGAACGGCGGGGAAAAGCGTGCGCTGCGGCATGTTCACCATGGCCCGAATGTGGCGGCCGCGTTAGGATAAGCCCTCTGGTCCGACAATGTTGAAGTCGCGAAGAGGGGGTGTCGGGCATGTGGTTTTCAACGAAACGCAGAAAACTCAATCTAGCGCTGCAAGGCGGTGGTGCGCATGGCGCGTTTACCTGGGGGGTGCTCGACCAACTGCTGTGTGATGAGCAGGTCGAGCTGTCGTGGATCAGTGGCACAAGTGCGGGTGCGATCAACGCGATCGCGGTGGCGCATGGCCTTGCGACCCATGACCTTGCGACCGATGGCCGGCAGCGCGCGCGTGAGACGCTTGAGTCGATCTGGACCGCAGTCGAGAAGGCCGGCGTGCCGGATCTCACGGATTTCAATCCGTTCCTGTCGAGTCTGGCACGCGTCGGTGCCATGGCCAATTTGAACGGCGTGTTTTCCCCGTACAGCTTCAATCCGCTCGGCTTCGACCCGCTCCGCAAGATTCTCGTCGAGCATATCGATTTCGAGGCGATTCGGGCCAATCCTTCGGTTAACGTGATGGTTGCGGCAACCGACATTGCGACCGGCCGGGCGCGTTTGTTTCGTGGTGATGATCTGACGATCGATGCGGTGCTCGCATCGGCTTGTCTGCCGACCCTGCACCATGCGGTGACGATTGACGGGCGCGGCTATTGGGATGGCGGCTTTTCGGCCAATCCGGACCTGCTCTCGCTCGCATCGCAAAGCCCGGTCGGCGACACGATGCTGGTGCTGCTCAATCCGCTGTCCGCGCCGGATGTGCCAAGAACGGCGGCCAGCATCGAGGATCGCGTCAACACCATTACGTTCAACCAGCCGCTGCTGCGTGACATCGACACGATCGTGCGCGCCAAAGAGATGCAGCCTGGATGGTTTGCGCCGCGCCGCACGCCGCTCGCACGTTTGAAGGGGCATCGATTTCATTTGATCGAAGCGGGCCAGCATACCGCTGAGCTGGGCCTTGATAGCAAGGTGCGGCCGGATCGCGAGGTGCTGCGCCAGCTGTATCATGCCGGGCTGATTGAGTCGGAACGCTGGCTGAGCATGCATAAGCCTGCGATCGGGCGACGCGGGACAGTGAGCTTGCGAGAACATTTTATTGAGCGACTGGTCGATGCGATGCCAAATGTGGCGGATGATGCCGAAGATGCCGATACGCCGCCGTTGGCGAAGTCGGCGTAAACTCGACATCGACGCCGGGCTGGCAGGCTTGAGTGGTGGGACTGGCAGATGCGCGGATGAGCAGCGGCCGTTTTGCGCTGAAGTCGCTGGTCTCGGGGACAGGATTGATTGTCGCGACGTTCCAGCGCCGTAGGCTTGCCTAAACCGGCCTTGCGCGGCCACAATGCGCGACTTCTCATGCATTCGTCCGCCACAAGGGGCCAGAAATGAAAGACGATCTTTCCGTCGAAGCGACACTGCCGGGCGACCATTCGCAAGCCAGCCTTGCCGGCCGGGTCTGGCGGCCGGATGTGGCAGGACCGGCCGTCGTCGCCCTGCGCGATGGCACGCTGGTTGATATCACGGCGCATGCGGCAACCGTTTCGGCACTGTGCGAGGAACGGGATCCGGCGGCGCTTGTGCGTGACGCGGAAGGCGAGACGGTCGCGCCGTTGGACGCGGTGCTCACCAACACGCCGGAGGCGACGCGTGATCCTTCGCAACCCTGGTTGCTGACGCCGATCGACTTGCAGGCCGTCAAGGCGGCCGGCGTCACCTTTCCGCGCTCGATGCTGGAACGCGTCATCGAGGAGCAGGCCAAGGGTGCGCCGGAAAAGGCCGAGGCGATCCGCAACCAGATCGCGGAAAAACTGGGTGGCGACCTGCGCTCGCTGAAGCCCGGTTCGCCAGAGGCGCTGGCATTGAAGCAGACGCTGATCGAGCAGGATGCCTGGTCGCAGTATCTCGAGGTTGGGATCGGCGAGGACGCGGAGATTTTCACCAAGGCACAGCCGATGTCGGCGGTTGGTCATGGTATGGAGGCGGGGCTCCACCCGCGGTCGACGTGGAACAACCCGGAGCCTGAGGTTGTCCTGGTGGTGGCCTCGGATGGCCGTATCGTCGGTGCGACGCTCGGCAATGACGTCAATTTGCGCGACTTCGAGGGGCGCTCGGCACTGCTGCTCTCGAAAGCCAAGGACAACAACGCGTCGGCGGCGGTCGGGCCGTTTGTGCGGTTCTTCGATGATGCGTTTTCGCTCGACACGGTGCGCAGCCTCGAAGTCAAGCTGAGCGTGACCGGCGATGACGGTTTTGAGATGACCGGTGCGTCATCGATGGCTGAGATTGCACGCGATCCGGCGGATCTGGTCGGCGAACTGATCGGCAAGACGCATCAGTATCCCGACGGTGCGGTGCTGTATCTGGGCACGATGTTTGCCCCGACCAAGGACCGTGGGGCTGCCGGCATGGGCTTTACGCACAAGGTTGGTGACGTTGTGAGTGTTATGACGCCGTCGCTCGGGCGCCTGACCAATCGAATGGTGCTGTCGGATGGCGCTCAGCCCTGGTCGTTCGGCGCGCGCGCCTTGATGCACAATCTCGCCAAACGAGGTCTGCTCAAGTAGTCTGAAGCAACGAACCACGGTCGATCACCGCAAAGGAGAACGCGCATGTCTTCTGATACCCAAGCTGCCGAGCGTCAGTCATTCTATATCGATGTTGAGGATCAGCCGTGGCAGCAAACGCGCTGGCCGGGCATCGAGATCAAGGTGCTTATGGAGGATCAGGCAACTGGCATGACAACATCGCTGACGCGATTCGCACCAGGCGCGAAATTGCCCGATCATGTTCACGTCGGCATTGAGCAGAGTTATGTGCTGGAAGGTTCATTGGTTGATCACGAGGGTGCGTGTACCGCCGGCAACTTCGTTTGGCGCAAGGCCGGCAGCCGGCACGACGCGCATTCGCCGGATGGTTGTTTGGTGCTCGGGTTTTTCCAGAAACCCAACAAGTTCTTTGACGAGGGCGCGTAAAGCCGAGCGGCGAACGCGGGATAATGACCGATGCCTGAGATGATCCGGGTGACACCGACGATCGAGATCGATGAGGATGAACTCGTCGAGGCGTTCGTGCGGGCATCCGGTCCGGGCGGCCAGAACGTCAACAAGGTCGCCTCGGCCGTCGAATTGCGCTTCAACGTCGATCGCACGGAAAACCTGACGGCACCGATCAAGGCGCGGCTCAGACGCATCGCAGGACGCCGGTTGAACCAGGAAGGCTGGATCGTGCTCAAGGCCGATCGCTATCGCAGCCAGGAACGCAATCGCGATGATGCTCGCCAGCGGTTGATTGCCATGATCGCACAGGCCGCTGTCGCACCACGACCGCGGATCAAGACGCGGCCATCGCTGGGAGCAAAGAAACGGCGCCTTGAAGCCAAGAGCCGCCGCAGCTCGGTCAAGAAGCTGCGCTCAGGCAAGCCGTCGTTCGATTGATTTTGCTTGGTTTGGATTGCCGCATGTTGTGTCGTTTGTCGGTTGCTGTTGCGATTTTTTGGATGGTTTCATCTGCTGCCGCGCACGCCGGGCAGTGCCCGCCGGTGCTTGCCGGGGCAAAGCGCCTGGTGCTTGTTACGGCACCGAATATGAACCAGGAACGCGTGACGTTGCGGATTTACGTGCGAGACGGCCGCACGGCGCGGTGGCGAGTGCTCGGCAAACCGCGTTCGGCGTTGATCGGGCGCAAAGGCATGGGGTGGGGCCATACGTTTCGCCAATATGGCCGCGGCGGCGAGGCGGTCAAGCGCGAGGGCGACAAGCGGACACCGGCCGGCTTTTTCCGCTTGGGAGCGAGTTTCGGGTTCCAGCCCTCATCGCGGCCAGGCCATGTCGTGCTGAAACAAAACGAAACGATCTGTGTCGATGATGTACGCTCGAAAGCCTACAATACCATTCAGTCGCGATCGGTGATCGGGCCGGGCGTGCGCGGTGAAAACATGCGCAAGATATCGATGTACCGCCACGGCCTTTTCGTCGATTATCCCTCCAGCCGAAAAGCCAAGGCCGGTTCGTGCATTTTTCTGCATTTGATGACCAAGACGGGCCGCGGCACGCTCGGTTGCCTCGCGATGCCGGAGATGACACTACTGGGCGTGCAGACGTTCGCTGAGCCCGGTGCCGTACTCGGCGTACTGCCCGAAAGCGCAATGAACCGTTTCGCCGGCTGCCTGCCCGGGCTTTGACCAGGAGATCTCATGATGTCTGACGCGACTGCCAATCAGGCGGCAAAGGCCGCCACCTTCAAGGCGCTGCATGAGGCGCCCGATGTTTTTGTCATCCCTAACCCCTGGGATCCTGGCTCGGCGCGTATGCTGGAGGCGTTGGGCTTCAAGGCACAGGCGACGACCAGTGCCGGCTACGCGTTTAGCGTCGGTCTCGGTGATGGCGGCATTACGCTGGAGCAGAAGCTGGCGCATTGCGAAGCGATCTGTGCGGCAACCTCACTGCCGGTCAGCGCGGATATGGAAAACTGCTTCGCCGACGACCCGGCCGGTGTTGCCGAAACCGTGCGACGCTCGGCTGCGACGGGGCTTGTCGGGTGTTCGGTTGAAGACTTCGCGCGCGAGGGGCCGCCGACGATCTACGATTTTGATCATGCCGTGGAGCGCGTGGCCGCCGCCGTCGAAGTTGCCAGGACGCTGCCGTTTCCGTTTCTGATCACGGCACGGGCAGAAGGCGTCTTGCGCCGGCTGGGCGATCTGGACGATGCCATCCAGCGCCTGCAGGCGTTCGAGAAAGTCGGTGCCGATGTCCTCTATGCGCCGGGGCTCAAGACGAACGATGAGGTCAAGACGGTGGTTGATGCGGTGGCAAAACCGGTCAATGTGCTGGCGACGACGGAATTGCGCGTTGCCGACCTGGGCGCGCTCGGCGTGCGCCGTGTCAGTCTCGGTGGTTCGCTGTTTCGCGCAGCGATGGGCGGTTTTCTGCGCACCGTTCGCGAGATTGCCGATGAGGGCACGTTTACGGATCTGAACAATGCACCGTCGGTCAAAGAGATCGTCGGGTTGTTGAAATAGGGAGCGACTGACCATGGCCGGACGGCTTGAAGGCAAGACAGCATTTTGTACCGCATCGGGAGCGGGTATCGGCCGGGCGACGGCGATTGCGTTTGCGCGCGAAGGCGCCCGCGTCATCGCGTCCGATATCGACATGGGCTCGCTCAAGGATCTTGCCGATCATGGCATCGCAGAAACCCACATCGTCGATGCGCGCCAGCTCGCTTCGATCAAGCGTACCGCTGACTCCATCGGTCCGGTCGACATCCTGTTCAATGCGGCAGGCTTTGTGCACGACGGCACAATTCTCGATTGTTCCGAAGAGGATTGGGATTTCTCGTTCGATCTCAACGTCAAGTCGATGCACCGCACGATCAGCACGTTCCTGCCAGGTATGCTGGAGCGCGGCAAAGGCTCGATTGTCAATATCGCATCGGTGTCCGGCTCGGTTCTCGGCGTGCCGCGGCGCTACGCCTATGGGGCCACCAAGGCCGCCGTGATCGGTCTCACCAAGGCGGTCGCCGCGGATTTCATGAAGCAGGGCGTGCGGTGCAACGCGATCTGCCCGGGGACGGTGCAGTCGCCGTCACTGGACGGGCGGATCAAGGACCTGGCCGCGTCAACCGGTCAGAGCGAAGCCGACGCCCGGCAGGCATTCGTGGACCGCCAGCCCATGGGCCGGCTCGGTACAGCCGAGGAAGTCGCGCTGGCTGCCGTCTATTTGGCATCTGACGAAAGCGCCTTCTCGACGGGGCAAACAATTCTGGTTGATGGCGGCTTCGCGTTGTGAGGCAAGCGACGCTGGTCGCCGGCAACGCTGTGCTGGTGCGCGCAACAGCGGATTGTCGCCGTGCCGTTGAACGGCTTCAGCAGGCCGCCTACGCGCGCAATCGTGAGCTGCTTGACCTGGAACCGTTACCGCTGCTTGCCGATTACGACGCAATCTTTCGTGAACACGAGGTCTGGGTCAAGAACGGCGATCGGCAAGGCATCATTGAGGCCGCGTTGATCCTCGAAACAGACAGACCGGCTGACAAGGGTATGACCGATATTTTGATCTGGAGTATCGCGATAGACCCTGCGCTGCAGAAAAGTGGGCTGGGCCGGGCGTTGCTGGACGGTGCCGAGACGCGTGCCCGCCAGCTTGGCCGAAGCGTGATAAGGCTTTATACGGGCCAACCTCTCACTCATCTGATCGACTGGTACGCGCGCAACGGCTATGAGGTGGAACGTGTCGAACCACTGCCCGACCGTACCGTTGTGCATATGCTCAAAACGCTCGCCTGAGGAACTCCCATGACCAAGTTTGCGGCCAATCTCTCTTTCATGTTCACCGAAGTGGATTTTCTTGACCGTTTCGAAGCCGCGGCCAATGCCGGTTTCAAGGCGGTCGAATATCTGTTTCCTTACGAATACGCACCGGAAGAGCTGGCAAGTCGGCTTAAGGCCAACGGCCTGACGCAGGCGCTGTTCAATCTGCCACCGGGTGACTGGGAAAGAGGCGAACGTGGCATGGCGGCGCTGCCTGGCCGACAGGCGGATTTCGAAGCCGCCGCCCGCAAGGCCGTTGACTATGCAGCGGCACTCGACTGCAAGTTGCTCCATGCGATGCCCGGGCTGCGCCACCACGGCGCCAACTGGGCGGACTACATCGCCAATCTCAAAATTGCGACCGGGATTGCGGCCGACAAGGGGGTGACGCTTATTCTGGAGCCGATCAACGAAATCGACATTCCAGGGTTCTTTCTCAACACGACATCGATGGCGCGCGCAGCCATCCATGAAGTCGGCGCCGACAACATTGGCCTGCAGTTCGACCTCTATCACCGCCAGATCCAGGAAGGTGATGTCGCGCGGGCAATCGCAGAATATGCATCGCTGACGCGCCATTATCAGATTGCGAGCCCGCCTGACCGTGGCGAACCGGATGATGGCGAGATGAACTACAGTTACCTGTTTAAACAGATCGACGCGACCGGCTTCGATGGCTGGATCGGCTGCGAGTACAAACCGCGCGGTGCGACGACGGCCGGGCTCGATTGGCCGGCGAACTGCGGTGTGACGTTGGGCGGGTAAGCCGCCGGCCGGTCGAAAATCAAAAAGACAAAGGAAACCACCCCATGAAGATTCTCATTCTTGGTGGCGCCGGCATGGTCGGGCGCAAGCTGGCGGAGCAATTGGCGCGCGACGGCAGCCTTGGCGGCAAGAAGATTTCAGCCATGACGCTTTATGATGTCGTGCCGCCCGCGGCGCCAGCCGGCGCGACGTTTCCTGTCGCCTGCGAAACGGGTGACCTGCCAGCGGCCGGTGAGACGGACCGTCTGATTGCCGGCAAGCCGGATGTCGTCTTCCATCTCGCCGCGATCGTGTCCGGTGAAGCTGAGCTCGATTTTGAGAAGGGCTATCGAATTAACCTCGATGGTACCCAGAGCCTTTTTGAATCGATCCGCAAGGCGCAGTACGCCCCCCGTGTCGTCTTCACGAGCTCGATCGCCGTGTTCGGCGCACCGTTCCCCGAGGCCATCCCGGATGAGTTTCATCTTACGCCGCTCACCTCATATGGCACGCAAAAGGCAATTGGCGAACTGCTGTTGGCCGATTACACGCGCAAAGGCATTTTTGATGGCATCGGCATTCGCCTGCCAACGATCTGCGTACGACCGGGCAAACCGAACAAGGCTGCCTCGGGGTTCTTCTCGAACATCATTCGCGAGCCGCTGGTGGGCAAGGAAGCGGTGCTGCCGGTTTCCGATGACGTGCGGCATTGGCACGCCTCACCGCGTTCGGCCGTACGCTTCCTGATCCGCGCTGCAACCATTGACGGCGATGCGCTTGGTCCGCGCCGCAATCTTGGGATGCCGGGCGTGTCGGTTACCGTCGGCGAGCAGATCGAAGCGCTTGGGCGCGTGGCCGGCGGCGACGCGGTTGCACGGATCAAGCGTGAACCGGATGAATTGATCCTATCGGTCGTTGCCGGCTGGCCGCGCAACTTCGATACACGCAGAGCGCTCGATCTTGGTTTCGAAGCGGATGCGTCGTTCGATGAGATCATTCAGGTTCATATCGAGGACGAACTGGGCGGCAAAATCGGTTGATTCGGCGCTTCGACCGGCTATTGCCCTGATTTTACGTCTAAATCACGGAGAAGTGACTTGAAGTGGCCGGTTGCCGCTTTGAGGAATGCTGATCGTTTTCCTATGTCTTACCTGTCTAAAAACGCGGGTAGACCTCAGGTTAATAGTGAACCGAAATCACTTTGCAGACGTAGACAGTAACAAGGTGTGAATGAGGTTCGTTTTCACGGCAAACCGTCTCCGCATTGGCGCCACAGTCCTGATCCCATATCAGGTGAATCGCCGATGGTTGGGCCATGCCGGATCAATCGGTCATACAACCCGTCGGGAAGCGGGATAGCATTAACTACGATCAGTCGGTTTCGGTAGCCCGGCCTCGATCCCAAGCATTTACCGGTTGCCTTCGGGCATACTCATGAGCAAATGAGGCGAATAAAATGACGGACATGTCTTCAGTGGTGACTGTCGAAGATGCGACACAAGCCGGCACCAGCAAACGCTCTATTTCCGATCGTATGCGTGCTAGTGCTATATTCGGGATCCCGCGGTACATCGCGGGCAACACAACGAAGTCAGAGGCCACCAAGACCGCAATGTTCCTCGATATCGCGCGAACGACCCTGCCGATTGAGTTCCAGGGTCGCGAGGTCAAACTCGAAGCGCATGCCTACGAAGATGATACCGCCTCCTACCAGGCGATGGCATTGGTGCATCGCAATCCGGATGCGCCGGTCAATGGTGCGGACGTGGCCCCCGTGGTGCGCGTCCACAGTGGCTGCGTGACAGGCGACATCTTTCATTCGCTGCGCTGTGATTGTTATGCGCAGTTGCAGTTGTCGCTGGAGGAGGTTATCGCTTCGGACCTGGGGCTGATCATTTATCTGCCACATCATGAGGGGCGCGGTATTGGTCTCGTTAACAAGATCAAGGCGTATGCCGAGCAGGATCGTGGCCTCGATACCGTCGATGCTAATCTGTCAATCGGTGCACCAATCGATGGCCGAGACTATGAGTTGCCGGCAAAGATCCTGAAGGACCTCGGGTTTGAAAGGATCAGACTGATGACCAACAACCCGCTCAAGATCGAGGCCATGAAGCGCCATGGTATCGAAGTCGTCGAGCAGGTCCGCACGGTGACCGAACCGTCCGAGCACAACGAGCGCTATCTCGCGACCAAGAAAGAGCGCATGGCGCATAAGCTTTAGCGTTCGTCGGAACGCCCACAGATTTAGGAATAGAGGACGCGTTGGCTTGGCCGGCGCGTCCTTTTCGATTGAGCGTCCGTCGCAATCGCGTTACGGCTCGTCCGAAGCGTGAGCATTCGAACGCACAGTGTGGCGTTTGCCAAGAAGGCCGCGCTCGGAGCGTAGCGAGGTGACGTGTCGTGACCAAATCGATTGTGATCATCGGGGCGGGGCAGGCTGGTGCGCAGGCGGCGCAGTCGCTTCGCCAGGCCGGCTACGATGGTCGCCTGATGTTGATCGGTGATGAGCCGCAGGCGCCCTACCAGCGCCCGCCGCTTTCCAAAAAATTCCTTACCGGCGACATCGGGGCGGACCGCGTCGCCCTGTTGCCCGAAAAATTCTATGCCGACAACGCAATCGATTGTCTGTTTGGCGCTCGGGCGGCGAGCCTCGACATAGCTGCCAAGCGCGCGACACTCGAAGATGGCTTTGCGGTTGACTTCGACAAGGCGTTGATTGCAACGGGCAGTCGCTCGCGCGCGCTGCCGCTACCGGGCGCCGATCTCGAGGGTGTTGTCGCGTTGCGCTCGATTGCCGACGTCGAACGCATGCGCCCGCGGATCAAACCGGGGCAGCGCGTGGTCATCATTGGCGGCGGTTACATCGGTCTCGAAGTCGCCGCCGTAACCCGCAGCCGCGGACTGGACGTGCGTATCATCGAGGCCGCGGATCGGGTGATGGCGCGCACCGCCCCCGATGTCGTTTCACGCGCGTTCGAGGCGCTCCATCGCGACAATGGTGTGGCGATCGAGACCGGGGCCGGTGTCGAGGCGATCGCCCGCGATGGCGATGGTGTGCTGCGGGTGGCAACGACTGCGGGACCGTTCCTGGCGGACTGGGTGTTGGTGGCGATTGGCGGTCAGCCGAACGTGGAGCTTGGCGCCGATGCGGGGCTTGCGATCGATAACGGCATTGCGGTCGACGCGCACTGTCACACGTCGGCGCCCGACATATTTGCCGCCGGCGATTGCACGAGCTTTCCAAGCGCGCGCTATGGCCGGCGGTTGCGTCTCGAGTCGGTTCAGAACGCGATCGATCAGGCCAAGGCAGCCGCGCTTGCGATGCTGGGCAAGGGCGTGCCGTACGATCCGGTGCCATGGTTTTGGTCAGATCAGTTTGACACCAAGCTGCAGATTGCGGGGATCGGCCAAGGCGCGGATGAGTACATCGTGCGCGGTGATCCGGCCAGTGGGGCGTTCGCCGTCGCGCATTTGCACAACGGGCACATGATCGCTCTCGATGCGATCAACATGTCACGAGACTACATGCATGCGCGCCGATTGGTGCCAACGGTGCGTGAGGTCGACCGGGGCAAGGTGGCCGATCCGGCGGTGCCGCTGAACGAGGCGGTTGGTATGTGATGGCGCTGCCGGGGAGCCGCTCTAAATATCCAGCGCTTCGGCGAAGGCGGCGCGTTCCTGGATGAAGCGGAAGCGGGCTTCCGGCTTGGAGCCCATCAGGGCATTGACCGCGCGGCCGATGTCGGAGCGGTCATCGTCGCCGAGTTCGATGCGCAGCATCGTGCGATGCTCCGGATCCATTGCGGTCTCTTTGAGCTGACGCGCGTTCATTTCGCCAAGGCCTTTGAAGCGACCGACTTCGATTTTCTGGTTGGCCTTGAAAACGCCGCTGTCGAGAATGTGCAAGCGTTCCGCATCATCGCGGGCGTAGACCGTGGTCGTACCCTGGGTCATTTTGAACAGCGGTGGCACTGCCATATAGAGATGGCCGCGCTCAATGAGTTCGGGCATCTCCTGGTAGAAGAAGGTGATCAGCAGCGAAGCGATATGGGCGCCGTCGACGTCGGCATCGGTCATGATGATGACGCGCTCATAGCGCAGGTCGTCGATATTGAAATGCTTGCCGATGCCGCAGCCAAGTGACTGGATCAAATCCGACAACATCTGGTTTTGTGCGAGCTTGGCCGAGGTCGCGTTGGCGACGTTTAGGATTTTCCCGCGCAGTGGTAGCACGGCCTGGGTTTTCGGCGCGCGCGCCTGTTTGGCGGAGCCGCCGGCCGAGTCGCCCTCGACGATGAAGATTTCAGTGCCCTGCTTGGATTTCGATGCACAATCGACGAGTTTGCCGGGCAGGCGCAGTTTCCGGGTTGCCGTCTGGCGCGAGATGTCACGCTCGGCGCGTCGCTTGAGGCGGTATTCGGCCTGCTCGATCGCCCATTCGAGGAGTTTGCCAGCCTGCTGCGGTGAGTTGACCAGCCAATGGTCGAAGGCGTCGCGGACCGTGTTTTCAACGATGCGGCCGGCTTCGAGCGTGGCAAGTTTGTCTTTGGTCTGGCCCTGGAACTCCGGTTCGCGGATGAAGACCGACAGCATCGCAGCCGACGTCCCGAAAACATCGTCGCCCGTGATCTGGCTGGCCTTCTTGTTGCCGACCATGTCACCATAGGCCTTGAGGCCTTTGGTCAGTGCGGCGCGCAGGCCGAGTTCGTGGGTGCCACCATCGGGTGTCGGGATCGTGTTGCAGTAGGAGTTGACGAAGCCGTCGTGACTGGCCGTCCAGCCGAGGGCCCATTCAACGGAGCCGTGACCGCCCTCTTTCTCGACCCGGCCCGAGAACAACGCCTTTGTCACCATCGTATGACCCGTGGTGCTCTCTTTCAGGTAATCGGAAAGACCACCTGGAAAATGGAACACGGCTTCCGGCGCCGTGTCATCCGTGATGCACTCCGGGTCACAGGTCCAACGGATCTCGACGCCACCGAAAAGGTACGCTTTCGATCGCGCCATCTTGAACAGGCGTGCCGGCTTGAAGGCGCATTTGGCGCCAAAAATCTGCTCGTCCGGTTTGAAGCGGATGGTCGTGCCGCGCCGGTTCATGATCGAGCCAAGTTTCTGCAACTTGCCTTCTGCGTGGCCGCGCGAGAACACCATGCGGTAGAGTTGCTTGCCGCGTGCGACTTCCACTTCGAGCGTTTCGGAGAGCGCGTTGACAACCGAGACGCCGACACCGTGCAGACCGCCACTGGTGTTGTAGGCCTTGCCGTCGAACTTGCCGCCGGCGTGCAGCGTTGTCATGATCACTTCGAGGGCCGACTTTGACTTGAACTTGGGGTGTGCATCAACCGGAATGCCGCGACCATTGTCGCTGACGGTCAGGAACCCGTCGGCACCGAGATGCACCGTGATCCAGCTGGCATGTCCGGCCACCGCTTCGTCCATCGAGTTGTCGATGACCTCGGCGAAGAGGTGATGCAGGGCTTTTTCGTCCGTGCCGCCGATATACATGCCGGGCCGGCGCCGGACAGGTTCCAGGCCTTCGAGCACCTCGATGTCGGCTGCCGTATAGTTTGCTTCGGCATCGATAGTTGTCTTGCGCGAACGGGCGGATTTGGATGCCATTAAGTTCTCTCTGCGGCCGCGGTTTGTGTGAGCGGGCTGGTTGCTCGTGTCGTCGTGCGTTCCGAATAGACTGGGTTGCGCTTTCGGCATCGGTCGATCGCTCCGTTGCGGGGCGTGGCGATCATGCGATACCAGTCAACGCGCCAGGCGAATCTCAGATGTGTCAGGACATCACCCGATCGCATGCAGCCGCGTGCTTTTCAAGCGCTATCCGCGCCGTGCTTGTTGATCGATGCGCCCAAAAGCGCACGGGTGGCTCAACGGCATCGCTGCGCTGCGGCACAATCGTGGCCGACAATAGCGGCAGAATGCTGTCGTCACGCCTGATCGAGCGGCGCAACGAGCGGGCGGGCGCCAAGGTGTGGCTGTTTGTGGGCCGTTAGCCAAAATTTGACCAATGCAATCGCGTTTTTGCGAAGGCTATGCGATGCAAAGAAGCGGTTGATCCCGGGTGGTAGTCCGTGATCGTTGTTTCTTGTGGCTGTTGCAGAATTGCACTAGATCAATGCACGCTACGACGAACAGACCGACGTCGGCGAAACGGTCCCAGGCCATTTGCAGGATCGACGCACAATAAACGTACCGAAGGAACGCCCCATGGCAAAAGCCACCGCACTCCAGCAACTCGACAAAGCCAAGCGCACGATCCGCGATCTTGGACTGAAAACTGAGCCAACGTCGGATGCGCCGATCGCCGGCCTTCTCGAAAAGATCTACGAGATCGACAAGCAAAGCGTGACGATTATTGCCAAGACGCTGTCGGAAGCGTCGGTGTTCAATGAGATTGTCCGCAATGAAGTGGCGGCCATGACCGTTGGCGCGCGCTACAATGAGATTGTTGCCGGGTTCAATTCCATTCGCGACGATGCCAAACGGCTGGTCGATCAGCTTGAAGACGGCAAGATCAATACGATGGAGCGCATTTCCAACGTCTGGATGAAGGTGCGCCGCGGCGATATCGCCGATCGTTTCGATGAGATCCGCTACGCCTATCTTGAGGTTGCCAAGGACAGTAAGGATCAGATCTTGCGCGAGGGGCGCATTCTTGATGCGTATCGGGATTTCCGCGGCGCGTACAAGCACGCGCAGGTGATGGCCATCAAGGTGCTCGAAAAGGCCGAAAAGAAACTCGAGCAGGCCAAGAAGGTGCTGCAAAAGGAATCGCAAAAGGTCGAGAAGTTCAAGGGCAAGGAAGCGTCCAAAGCGGCGGAACTCGAAATGGCGCGCGATGACGCCTTGCGCGGCTTGCAGGACGAGGAGAAACGCTACCAGATCGCCAAGGACCTCGCCGACAATCTGACGATTGGCTACAATACGTCGGAAGTGATCATGACCCGGCTGATGCAGACGACGAGCGCCAAAGAGCGCGTCTATGCCCAGTCGGTGACGTTCTTCTCAACCAACGAGGCGGTGCTGACCGCGCTCAAGGCCTCGTTTACAGGCATCTTCGGGCTGCACGAATCGACCAAGACGCTGGAAGCGATGAAGAAGGGCGTTTCGGATAGTCTCGAAACGCTGTCGGAAGTGGGCGATGCGGTGCAGGAAGAAGCGCTCAAGGCCGGCTATGGTCCAACCGTCAAGGCGGAGTCGGTCAAGAAGCTGGTCGACTCGGTGATCAATTTCCAGATCCGTTCGCGTGAGATCATTGACGAGATGCGCGTCCTGGCGACCCGCAACAGCCAGGAGATCCAGGACGCGGTGGAGGACGGCAAGCGCCGCCTGGCCCGCCTGGCCGCTGACGGCAACGCGCTGATCGTCTGATGCTTGGAGGCGTTTGGAAACGGCGCGGCGGAAAGGCAGGCGCCGGTTTTGGCAGTGAGTGAGATCCCCGTGACCGCAACCGGTGACACCGCAACGAATCCGGCCGACATCGCCAATGGCGATGTCGCCGCGTCGCGCACGCCGCTCGACAACGTCATGATCGCGATGGATGTTGTCGATACGTTGCGTCACGACCAGCTGATCGTCGAGCGGGAACTCAACGAAGATGTGCGCAAGGCCAAGTTGATCGAGCGCCTGCGCGAGATCTATCGCGGCCAGGGCATCGATGTGCCCGACAGCATTCTCGAAGAAGGCGTTCGCGCGCTCGAAGAGGACCGCTTCGTCTACAAACCTCCAGCCGACAGTATCAAGACCCGTCTGGCAAGGCTCTACGTCACGCGTGGGGCTTGGGGAAAAATCGTCGGCGGCGCGCTGGGTGTCGTCGCAGTGCTGTGGTTCGGCTGGTACGCCATGTATGAGTGGCCGCGACAGTCCGCCCGCACCGCGCAGCGCACGGAATTGACGCAAACCATACCGACACGCCTTGCGACGCTGCAAAAACAGATCGAGGCGGAGACCGCGCAGTCCGGCCAGACCGCGCTGATGAGCGGTGTCGCCTCCACGGTGCGCCGGGGGCTGGCGGCGGCGCGTTCTGGCAACCTCGCCGAGGCGCGCGGGGCGCGCACGGATCTCGAAGATCAACTCGGCAAACTGCGCGCCGAATACACGGTGCGCATCGTCGGCCGCAAAGGTGAACTATCGGGTTTGTGGCGGATACCGAAGGTCAACCGGGCGGCGCGCAATTATTATCTGGTTGTCGAGGCCGTCGGCAAGCGCGGCAATATCTTGAAGCAGACAATTCTTAACGAGGAGACATCGAAACGCGAGACGGTTGCCAAGTGGGCGGTGCGGGTGCCGCGCGAGGTGCTCGAGCGCGTGCGTGCGGACAAAGCCGATGACGGCATCATCAGTGCTAATCGGGTCGCGGAGAAGAAGCGTGGTTTCCTGGAACCGGACTGGCAAATCCCTCTGAGTGGCGGGGCGATAACGCGATGGTAGATCATTTGCCACGGTCCCAGATCTTCGATCCGCGTGCCGCGATGTCATCGCAGGTGTTCGACAGCGCAACTTCGGGGCGTGAGACGCTGGCCAACATGGAGCAGACGATCGACGATCTCCGCGTGAAAGAGCGCGCGTTGCAAGGCGTCCTCGAGGCCATCACGCAGAACCGGTCGAAGCTGATCGAGCAGCGCCTTGCCGCCTATCGCGAACTGGCGGAAGTGCGAACCCGGCATGCCATCTCAGACGGTGTGATCGACGAAGCTGACCGGTTGTCGGCACGTGTCGCCAATCTGCTGATCGCGCGCCAGAAAACGGTGACGGATCTCAAGGACCGGCAGACCAAGGCCGACGATGAACGTGCGACGCTGATCCGTGCCCGTCAGGCGTTGGCGGATCGGATTGAAAAGCTCGAGGTTGTGCTCGACAAGCTTGCGCTCGATGCGCGGGAACAATTGACCAGCGATCGCGACTATCGCAGTGATCTGACGGCTGCCGAAAGTGCGGCTGCCGTCCACGCCAAGGCCGCCGAGAAGGCCGAGCGCGCAGAAAAGGATCGCGTCGACAAAGGACGGGCTTACGAAACTGACCCGCTGTTCATGTATTTGTGGCGGCGCAAGTATGCGACCGGCAGCTACCGGCCATCGGGCCTGTTTGGGCGTTTGACACGGTGGCTCGATGGTATTGTTGCCGCACACATCGGTTTTCATGACGCGCGTGCCAACTATGCCGTGCTCAATGAGATTCCCGTTCGTCTCAAGGCACACGTCGACGCGCTTGCCATCGATCTCAAAGCCAAGCGTGACCGCGTTGAAGCGCGCGAGACCGCCAAGATCCGGGAGATCGCCGGGGCCGATGTGCCAAGGCAACTGCGAGAGGCCCGCGCGGCGGAAAAGCAAAACCAGCAGGCGGTCGAGGAAGTGTCGGCTGAGCTGTCGGATCTGGGTGAGCAGCTCAACAAGTACGCGGAAGGTCAAGACCCAGCATTTGCCAAAGCCGTCCAGATGTCGGCTGAATTTCTCGGCCAGGAGCGCACGACGCGCCTGATGCAGCTTGCGCGCGAGACCGCGAGCCCAACCGACGATGAGATTGCAGCGCAGATTTCACGGTTTGATACGCAGATCGCAAAGGCTGCCAAGGATATCGACCAGAAAACCCAGGAACTCGAAAAGCTGTTCAACAAGCGCGACGAACTTGGGCGGATCGTGGCTGATTTCCGTCGGGCACACTACGACGATCCGGCATCTGTTTTCCGCGGCAATGATGTTGGCACGATTTTGCTCGAAGAACTGATCCGCGGCGCAATTGACGGTGCCGACTACTGGTCACGCACGCGTCGGCGTCAGTCCTGGCGGCGGCGACCGGCCGATCCCTACCGCCGCAGCGAGAATTTTCCGCCGTTCGATGACCTGTTCGGCGGCTCCGGTGGCGGTGACGGCTGGGGCGGCGGTGGTGACAGCTGGTCTCACGGCGATGATGATTTCGGCACCGACGGTGGGTTTTAGACGTTCGTGAGAACCGGTTCGCCGGTGTCTTCAGCGGCATCGCGGAGTTCGGCAATCGTGCGGCAGCCGAGCTGGACCATGTTGTTTTCGAGATCGGTTTTGAGCATCTCGGCGACATGCTCGCCGCCGCGCGCGCCGAGGGCTGCAACGCCGTACATGAAGGCGCGCCCGCACAGGACGAAGTCGGCGCCGAGAGCGAGTGCGCGACAGATATCGAGACCAGTGCGGATGCCACTGTCGAAAATGATCGACGCGCGACCGGATACCACGTCGGCAATGCGCGGCAGCGCTTCGATGGCGGCGGGTGTGCCGTCGCATTGCCGCGCGCCGTGGTTCGAGACGCCGATGCCATCGGCGCCGTAAGAGAGCGCATCCTTGGCATCGGCGGCACTCAGGATGCCTTTGATGACGATCGGGCCATCCCACTCGTTGCGCAATTCTTCGAGATAGGCCCAATCGAGCGTCCCGCCGAGGCCGGTGCCGATGAAGGTGGTCATGTTCTGCAGGTCAGCGCCCGAAGCGTATTTGGCGACGCCCTTGAAGCGCGGGCTGCCAGCCTTGAGCGTGGCGAGGCTCCATTCCGGGCGGATCATGCAGCGATAGATCATCAGCGGCGTCATTTTAGGGGGAACGGTAACGCCGGCGCGGCGCTGACGCTCGCGCGTGGATCCGGTCGGGACATCGGCGGTGACCAGAAGCGTCGTGAAGCCGGCGGCCTTGACGCGTTGCAGCAGATCGCGCCGGATGCCGGGGTCGCGGGGTGGATACAACTGAAACCAACCCATGCCGTCGGCAAGCGGCCCGATGGTCTCAGGCGATTGCGTTGCGACGGTCGACAGGCTGTAGGGGATCCGGAACTTTGCGGCGGCCTTGGCAAGAATGTTTTCAGCTTCCGGCCACATCAGGCCGGTAAGGCCGACCGGTGCGACACCGAACGGGGCTGCGTAGGTGCGCCCGAACAGTTCAGTTTTGGTTTCAGCCGTCATTTCACCGCGCATAAAGCGTGGGGTCAGCGTGACCTGGCGCATGGCGGTCATATTGCGCGCGGCGCCATCATCTCTGCCCGTGCCGCTGTCAAGATATTCCCAGGCAAAGAACGGAATGCGGCCGCGCGCCTTCTTTCTGAGATCTTCGACGGATGGATAGTGGTCAAGGAGGGGGCTGCGCACGTGGTCTTGGCTCCGATTGATATGCAGAATGGCGCTATTTCTAGGCCGGTGACGCCGATCCGCCAATGCCTGTGGCTGATGTTTGCAAAAGGACGGCGTCCAGAACCGAAATGGTGATTGAACTTTCGGCCCGTTTTCTGCAACGGATTTGGGCAGATCGTAACGTTAACCAATTTGCCGAACACGCGATTTTGCGCCCGCTCGTCCAATTTGGGACTATTATGGGCCATCGATCGAGATCGAACCGGAGCTAAATTTTATGCGGCAACCGTTGTCGTTTGTTTCCCAAGGCCTGATTGCCGCGGTGATCCTTGCGATCGGCGCGGTTGTCTGGCTGGCGCGAGAGCCGGTTTCGGCGGCTGTAACGGGGCTTTTTGCATCCGGAGATTCCAATGCGGCTAAGTCGAAGCGCCGCCGACGCGGTGGCCGGCAGGCTGTACCTGTCGTCGTCCATGCGGTCGAGCAGGGGCGCAATGATCTGGCATTTGCAGGGATCGGCACAGCGCGCGCCTTGCGCCACGTGACATTGTTTGCGGCTGTATCCGGCGAAGTCGTCAAGCTGCACACCCGGGCCGGTCACCGCCTTGAGGCCGGTGCGAAGATCATTGAACTCGATACACGGCAGGCGAAATTGGCCGTCTCAATGGCGGCTTCCAAGTTGAAAGGGTTCGAGCGCCTGCTTGGCCGCGCGGACAGTTTGCGCCGCAAGAACGTGCAGTCGAAGGCCAAGGTACTCGATGCGGAATCGCTGGTGGATCAGGCCAGGGTCGAATTACAGACGGCCGAAGTCGTGCTGGCGGATCACACGATCACAGCACCGTTCGCTGGAATCGTCGGTATTGCCAAAGTCGAAGTCGGTGATCGGGTCACGCCGACGACCGAACTCGTCACGCTTGATGATCGCGCCAAACTGACGGTTGAGTTCGAAGTGCCTGAGGCCTACCTGCCCCGCCTGCGGGCCGGCAAGAACGTGGATGTGCGCACGCCTGGGTTCAGCGATCGCGTCTTCAAGGGTGTCCTGAGCGGTATCGACAGCCGTGTGCACCCGACGCGCCGGACCGTTCGGGTGCGTGCCGAGGTCGCGAACAGTGATGATCTGCTGCGACCGGGCATGTCGTTTGCGATCGACCTCAATTTGCCGGGCAAGACGTTTCCGAAGATCCCGGATCTGGCGCTGCAGTTCAATCAGCAGGGCAATTTCGTGTGGTTGATCGACGGTGGCAAGGCCAAGCGCGTGACGGTCAAGATCGTCCGGCGCGATAGCAACACAGTGTTGGTGGATGGCGATTTGAAACGTGGTGATCCGATTGTGATTGAAGGCGTCCAACGCCTGCGGCCCGGCCGCAAGGTCGCCGTTGCCGATCGCGATACACCGAAGAAAAAGCCTGCCGAAGCGGCGGTGAAGGTGAACTAGCGCTGGGATTGCGCTTTGATGTGAGGGCTGTATGGCATTTCATGCCAACGATCTGCCAGGAATGAGTGTCCGTCGGCCGTATCTTGCCGCGGTGCTGAACCTGCTGATCATTGTTGCGGGGATCAGTGCGATCCTCGGTGTGGAAGTGCGCGAGCTGCCGGACATAGATCGCCCGGTCGTTTCGGTGCGCGCCAATTATCCGGGTGGCACGCCGGAATCGGTGGATGCCGAGATCACCAGCGTGGTCGAAAGCGCGGTGGCGCGTGTCAACGGCATCAAGACGGTTCGTTCGTCAAGCGAAGAAGATAATTTCCGCATCCATATCGTGTTTGCGCCGAACATCGATCTGGTCGACGCTGCCAATGATGTGCGTGAGGCGGTCAGCCGGGCGGCGCGGCAATTGCCGGATGGCGTTGAACAGCTGACCGTCGTCAAAGCCGATGCCGACGCCAATCCGATCCTCCGTCTCGCCGTTGCGAGCACGCAGTTCCCGATCGAGGACCTCAGTCGCATCGTCGAAGACAAGATCATCCCGAAACTCATAGCCATCGATGGCGTTGCCGATATCACGACGTTCGGCGACCGCAAGCGCGTGATGCGCGTGCAAATCGATCCCTTGCGGCTCGCGAGTTATCGCCTGGCCGTCGCCGACGTCGCGAAGGTCCTGCAAAAGGCGCACACGGACGTGCCGGCCGGCAGCTTCAAGTCAGATGAGCAGGCGGTCTTGGTGCGCGCGGATGCATCGGCGCGAACGCCGGCGGCGATCAAGAAACTCATCATTTCAGGTGATGTGCGGATCGGCGATGTCGCGGACGTGTTCTTTGCGCCGAAGGAGAAAGTCAGCCTCGTCAGGCTCAACGGCCGCGAGGTGATCAACCTCGGCATCATTCGGCAGGCCAAGTCGAACACGGTCGAAATCGCGACGGCTGTCAAGGCGGTGGCTGCCGGGCTCAATCAACGTCTTGATGGCATCACGCTCACGGTGACGAGCGATGACTCGCTGTTCGTCAAAGGCGCCATCCGGGAAGTGCTGATATCGCTGGCGCTCGCGATTTTCATCGTTGTCGGCGTGATCAGCATATTCATTGGTCAGGTCCGCACCGCGCTGATCCCGGCGGTCGCGATCCCGGTGGCCTTGATCGGCACGGTGGCCGCGATCTGGCTGCTTGGCTTCTCGATCAATCTTGTCACGCTGCTGGCGTTGGTTCTGGCGGCGGGGCTGGTCGTCGACGACTCGATTGTTGTGTTGGAGAATGTACAGCGCCTGAGGTCGGAAGGGGTCGAGCCACAGGCGGCGGCCGTGATCGGGACGCGGCAGGTGTTCTTTGCCGTGGTGGCGACGACGGCGACGTTGATTTGCGTGTTTCTGCCGATCTCGTTCCTGCCATCGGACGCCGGTCGGCTGTTTCGAGAATTCGGGTTTGTGTTGGCTGTGACGGTTGCGATCTCCTCGTTCGTTGCCCTGACGTTGGTGCCGATGCTGGCGGCGCGACTGCAGGGTGCCGGCGGCGGCCTGCTGAAATTCAAATTCCTGGATCGCATCGGCAATGGGCTTCAACGGGCCTATGCCGCGATCCTCGATCGTGTACTCAGCGCGCCGCTGGTGTTTATCGCGATTTGCTGCCTGGCGATTGTCGGGGCGGCAATCACCTATCCGAAGCTTGGCGAGGAGTTGTTGCCGTCGGAGGATCGTGGTCGGTTGACAGTCTGGTTGGTCGGGCCCGATGGGGTCGGCCTGCGCTACACGGACCGGCAGGTTGAACGGGTCGAAAAGGTGATGCAGCCGCTGATCGATGATGGCGTGGTCAAGGACCTGTTCACGATCGCCGGGCGCTACGACATCAACCGCGGTTATATCCTGGCGCCATTGGTGCCGTGGTCCGAGCGCACGGTGACGCAGCAACAGCTTCAAGCAAAGTTGCGCCCGCAGTTGAACAAGATACCGGGTGCGCGGGCGCGTTCCTACGGCGGAAACAGCCTGGGCTTGCGTGGAGCGGGGCGCGGCATCCGGTTTGCGCTGACCGGTAGTGACTACGACATGCTGGCGGTGCAAGCGCGCAAACTGGTCGAGCGGCTTGAAAAGGACGCGCCGGAGGTGCGCAACTTCCGCGTCGAGTTCCGCGCGACCCAACCGCAGCTCGCCGTTGTCATTGATCGTCGCAAAGCGTCGGATCTTGGTGTGACGATCAATGATCTGTCGGCAACGTTGCGCGCGTTGGTTGACCGGACGGAAGTCGGTGAGATCACGGTTGGTGATCGCAACATCCCGATCATGCTCTCAGCCACCGCCGGTTCGGTAACGTCGCCATCGGACCTGCGCAGCCTCTACGTGCGCGGCGCGGATGACACGATGGTGTCGTTGGCGCATTTGATTTCATTTTCCGAGCGTGGCGTGCCGGCCGAGCTGGATCGTCATGGTCAGAGTCGCGCCGTGGAAATCTTCGCGGATCAGGCTGAGGGGTATTCGTTGCGAGACGGGGTCCGCGGGATCGAACGTGTCGCAAAGCAGACGTTGCCGCCGGAGGTCGGACTGCTGTTCCTGAGACAGGCGGCGACGCTGAACGAAACGTCAAACGATCTGCAGATTACTTTCATCATCGCGACGATCATCGTGTTTATGGTGCTTGTCGCACAGTTCGAGAGCCTGATGAGCGCCACGGTCGTGCTGCTGACCGTGCCGTTCGGTGTCTGTGCCGCGATCTTCGCGCTGGCGATGACGGGCACGACGATCAATATCTATTCGCAGATCGGGGTGTTGATGTTGATCGGCATCATGGCAAAGAACTCGATTCTTATGGTCGAGTTCGCCGATCAGTTGCGCGATAATGGGCAGGATGTGCCGACCGCCACGCGCAATGCCGCGACGTTGCGCGTACGACCGATCGTGATGACGATGGTCTCGACGGTGCTGGCAGGGCTGCCGCTGATCTTTGGTGGTGGACCGGGCGCCGAGGCGCGGGCATCAATCGGCTGGGTGGTGTTCGGTGGGCTGGGTATGGCGGCGGTCTTTACGCTGTTCCTGACGCCGGCGGTTTATGTGCTGCTGGCCCGGTTCGTGCGGCCACGCAGCAATGCCGAACAGCAGCTGGATCGCGAAATGCGCGGCGCAGAAGCGGTGTTGGGCAATGGGCGGCAGCCGGCGGAGTAGCGCGCCGAGCCCCGACCTGCAACGATCAGGCGTTCAATGGTCCAGCGGCGACGTTGTCGATGAGCCGGGTCTTGCCGAGCCAGGCGGCGGCGAGCACGCGCAGCGGCCGGTCGCTGACGTCGTCGACAGGCGCCAAAGTTGCCGCGTCTCGTACGGCGACGTAGTCGACCTCGCCGAAGCCAGCCGATGTGAGCGAGGCTGCGGCTTCATCGCAGGCGGTTGCTATGTCCGTGCCGGTTTCGATCTGCCGGGCCACGTCGGTGATGGCGGTGTGGATGGCAACGGCGGTCGTGCGCTCGTTGGTCGACAGGTAGGCGTTGCGTGAGCTCATCGCCAGACCGTCGTCTTCACGGATCGTCGGACAACCGACGATTTCCAGTGGCAGATCAAGGTCGCGTACCATCTGTCGGACCACGCAGAGCTGTTGATAGTCCTTCTCGCCAAACATCGCATAGTCGGGCAAGGTCTGCGTGAAGAGTTTGCAGCAGACGGTTGCGACGCCGCTGAAAAAATGCGGTCGGAAATCAGTTTCCAGGCCGTTTGCAGCACCTTCGGGGGTGACGCGCGTGGCAAAGCCATCCGGATACATTTCGCCGGGCGTTGGCGCCCAGATCAGGTGTCCGCCGGCCTGCGCGAATTTTGCGACATCGTCGTCAAACGTGCGCGGATAGCTGTCGAGGTCTTCATCGGGGGAAAACTGGGTCGGATTGACGAAGATCGACATGATCACGCGACTGCTGCGTTTGAGACCTTCTTCGGCCAGGGACAAGTGTCCTGCATGCAGCGCACCCATGGTGGGAACGAGCGCGATACGATGGTCATCGCGGCGCCAGGCCCGAACGATGTCGCGGAGCTCTTTGGTGGTTCGGACAATTTGAACCTCGGATGCGCTCATTTTGTCCCCGTCGATCGCGTTGTTGCAGGGCGAGAAGTTGGCATGACCGCCTCTTTGTGCCGCCAGATCCGTATTTTATCAAGGGGACTTAGCTAATGCCCGAGCACAATGGTGAAAGGTTTCAACGAACGGCCAAGCAGGACTTTTTGAAGGTCATGTCAAAAGCGATGATTCTGCGATAGGCTGGAGATCGATTCCGCTGTCATTTGGCAGACGGACGGCTGTGCATTGTCGACTATCGCGTTGTATTCCAACCTGAGACAGATTTCATGCGCAACGTTATCACTAGGTTATCCGGTTCAACAGACAGCACGCCGCGCGCCGCACCACCGCGCGACGAGATTGCGGCCTACCATCTGATGGACGAAGCGCGCCTCGTCGGCGGGCTGTCGGAGCGGGCGATCTACACCGCAGAAGAACGCCGACGGATTGCCGAACTGGCACGCCGGCTGGTTGCCAACGTGCGCGCCGATCAGCAAACCCACGGTGGTCTGGATGCCTTCCTCAATGAGTATGGTCTGACCAGTGAGGAAGGCGTCATCCTGATGTGTCTCGCCGAGGCGTTGCTGCGCATCCCGGATGCGGAGACGGCCGACGCGCTGATCGCTGAAAAAATCGGAAGTGGACAGTGGGACAGGCATATCGGGCGATCCGACTCGTTGTTTGTCAATGCCTCGACCTGGGGCCTGATGTTGACCGGCCGGATTGTGCGCGTGCGTGATGATGAGGATCGCGCGTCGCTGAGTGGTCTGTTCAAGAGCCTGGTCAGAACATCGGGTGAACCGGTCATCCGGCAGGCATTGCGCCGGGCGATGCGGGTGATGGGTGACCAGTTCGTGTTGGGCAAGACGATTCATTCGGCGATCAAGCGGGCGCAACCGTTGGTCGAGCGCGGCTATCGCTTTTCATATGATATGCTCGGCGAAGCAGCTCAGACGGCGGCGGACGCAGATCTCTATTATGAGCGCTACCGCGATGCGCTGCTGACCGTCGGCCGGGTTGCCGGGCCGATCAAATCCGACCACAACGACGCGCTGATGCAGCGGCCCAGTCTGTCGGTGAAGCTGTCGGCTATCCATCCGCGCTATGAACCGGCAAAGGTTGGCCAATTGCACGAAGATCTGGTGCCGCGGATCATTGAACTCGCAGCGCTGTCGCGTGAACAGGGCATCGGATTGACCATTGATGCCGAAGAGCAGTCGGTGCTCGATCTCTCTCTCGGCATTTTCGAGCGTGTGCTCGCGGCCCCGGAGCTTGCCGGCTGGTCAGGGCTGGGGCTTGCCGTACAGGCCTACGGTCGGCGCAGCGTGCCGGTCCTGCGCTGGTTGCGCCAGATCGCGCATCGCAACGAGCGGCGCATCCCAGTCCGCCTCGTCAAAGGCGCTTACTGGGATAGCGAAATCAAGTGGGCCCAGCAACAGGGGCTCGACGACTATCCCGTCTTTACGCGCAAGCTGCATACCGATGTGTCGTATCTCGCCTGCATGCGCCTGCTGCTCAGTGAACCTGAGGCGTTTTACCCGCAGTTTGCGACGCATAACGCGCAAACGATCGCAACGGCGTTGATTGCCGGCGGTGATGCGGACTTCGAGTTCCAACGCCTGCATGGCATGGGCGAAGCGCTCTATGAGGATATCGTCGAGAGTGGCGAGTTCGAACGGCCGTGCCGGATCTATGCACCGGTCGGTGGCCATGAAGATTTGCTCGCATACCTGGTGCGCCGACTGCTCGAGAACGGCGCCAACACATCGTTCGTCAATCGCATCGCCGACGAAGAGCTACCGATCGCGGAGATTATTCGCGATCCCGTCGAGACCGTTCTCAACGAGCAAGAAGGCGGCGTTAGCACCGAGTGGCTGGCGCGTCCGCCACAGTTGTTTGGCCCATCAAGGCGCAACAGCGAGGGGCTGGCGCTTGATGAACGGCCGGTCCGCGAACAGCTGTTGGCGGACATGAGCGAAACCCTGCGCACGAATTTTACGGTGACGCCGATAATTGGGGGACATCCGGTTCAGGGAGATCGGGCGCCACGGCCGATCCTGTGCCCGCACGACCGCCGCCGCACACTCGGGGAAGTGCGAGACGCTTCGCCGGCAATGGTCGATCTGGCGGTGTCAGGAAGTGCTGCCGCCTTCCGCGGCTGGGATCGAATGGGCGCCGAAGCGCGCGCGGAAGTTCTGGAACGAACGGCGCACCTGTATGAGCAGAACCGGGCACAGTTGATGGCGGTGATCGTGCGTGAGGCTGGCAAAACGCTCGGCAACGCCCAGGATGATCTGCGCGAGGCGGTTGATTTTCTGCGCTACTACGCCAACGAGGCGCGACGGGTGATGCCGGGACCCATCGATTTGCCCGGACCGACAGGAGAGAGAAACCAACTGATGCTCGCGGGCCGCGGGCCTTTTGCGTGCATCAGTCCGTGGAATTTCCCGATCGCAATTTTTACCGGCCAGATTGCCGCGGCGCTGGCAGCGGGCAACCCGGTGCTTTCCAAACCCGCCGAGCAGACGTCGCTGACGGCCATGCTGGCCGTGCGTCTGTTTCATCAGGCCGGTGTGCCGGGAGACGTATTGCAACTTTTGCCGGGCGCAGGAGACGTCGGTGCGGCGCTGGTCGCGGACGAGCGGGTGCGTGGCATTTGCTTCACGGGCTCGAATGAAACGGCGGGACACATTCACCGTGCCCTTGCCAACCGAACGCGCGGTATTGTTCCGTACATCGCCGAAACCGGCGGCATCAATGCCATGATCGTGGATTCGAGTGCGCTGTCCGAACAGGTGACAACGGACTTAGTGCGTTCGGCATTCGACTCGGCCGGTCAGCGCTGTTCAGCTGCGCGTGTTCTTTTTGTGCAGGATGACGTTGCCGACAAGATGATCGAGATGATCACTGGGGCGACGAAGTGCATGCAACTCGGAGATCCTATCGACTACGCGACGGATATCGGGCCGGTCATCGACGAGGATGCGAAACAGCGCCTGGAAGCCCACAAAGCACGCATGAATCGCGAGGCCAAAGCGACCATATACGATGAGCCGATCCCTTCGGACTGCCGAACCGGCACGTTCGTCAGCCCGGCGATCTTCGAGATTGATCGTTTGAGCCAGCTTGAGCAGGAAGTTTTCGGGCCAATCCTGCATATCGTGCGCTACGAGCAGGGGCATCTGGACAAGGTTTGCGCCGCGGTCAACGCGACCGGTTTTGGGCTAACGCTCGGAATTCACAGCCGAATTGAAGCGGTTGCAGACTACATTGCGGATCACGTGCAGGTCGGCAATGTCTACGTCAATCGTGATCAGATCGGTGCGGTCGTCGGGGCGCAGCCGTTCGGCGGCCATGGATTGTCGGGTACGGGCCCCAAGGCTGGCGGGCCGCACTACTTGGAACGGTTCACGATGGAGCGGGTGATCACGCGCGATATCACCGCAACCGGCGGCAATGTCGAGCTTCTCGGCCTCGGTGATGATATCATTGAGCCGATCCGCGATCTTGAGAGTTAAGGTGCATACAACACGCCGTGGCGTGACAGAAAGTGGCCACAGCGCCAGGCCATGCTATGACGTTTGTGTGCTGTTCCATAAGTAGGTGACTCTGATTTGTCTGACGAGCGCGAAGCGACGATCCAGGTCCTCTCGGGCATGAGCGAAATCGATCCGGCGTCATGGGATCGTAATGCCAATCCGGATCCAAAGACGCACAATCCGTTCCTCTCACATGCATTCCTAAAGGCACTGGAGGACGCCGGTTGTGTGAGCACCCGAACGGGCTGGCAGCCACAGCACCTCATTCTCACTCAAGATGATGGTGAGATCGACGGTTGCATGCCGCTTTATGCAAAATCGCACAGCAAGGGGGAATACGTTTTCGACTACGGGTGGGCGGAGGCCTATGAAAACGCCGGCGGCAGCTACTATCCAAAGCTGCTCGCAGCGGTGCCGTTTACGCCGGTTCCCGGCCGCCGCCTTCTGGTGCACGACGGACCGGAGCAGGCAGAGCGCCGTGGTTTGCTTGCGACCGGGGCGATCGAGCTCGTGAAGCGCCATCAGGTCTCGTCGTTTCATCTGAACTTTCTCGTTGAGAACGAGTGGGACGAGATGAGCCGCCTCGGATTTCTAAAGCGCACTGATCAGCAGTTCCATTGGCAAAATAACGGTTACGTGACGTTCGATGATTTCCTCGCGGAGTTGTCGTCACGCAAGCGCAAGACGATCCGTAGAGAGCGCCGCGAGGCCGTGGCGAGCGGGCTGCATATCGAACAGCTGACCGGGCGCGACATCACCGAAGCGCATTGGGACGCGATGTACGCGTTCTATATGGATACCGGCAGCCGCAAGTGGGGCCGGCCGTATCTCAATCGGGAGTTCTTTTCGCTGCTCGGCGAAACGATGCCCGAGCACTGTCTGCTGATCATGGTCAAGAACGGCGATGAGTATGTCGCCGGTGCGCTCAATATTATTGGTGGCGATTGCCTGTATGGGCGCTACTGGGGTGCGATCGAGCACCATCCATGCCTGCATTTCGAGGTTTGTTATTACCAGGCGATCGAGTTTGCGATCGTGCACAAACTTGATCGCGTCGAAGCCGGTGCACAGGGCGAACACAAACTGGCGCGCGGGTATATGCCAACGGCGACGTACTCATCGCACTGGATTCCGAATCCGAGCTTTCGCCGAGCTGTCGGCAATTATCTTGACGATGAGAGACGCTACGTCGAACGTGCGCGCGATCATCTGGCGAAATATGGACCGTATCGCCAGGGCGTTTCGCCCGCCCGTGACGGGCCGATCGATGCCGACAATGACTAGAGCAGTGCTTACGCGGGTGACTTGACGCCGGCGTTCATTGCGTCGACACAAACACACAGATACGTAACGAGACATGGTGCGCTCATGAGCTACGACAACGACAACATCTTTGCCAAAATCCTGCGCGGTGAAATTCCAAGCGAGCGGGTCTATGAAGACGATGACACGTTGGTTTTCATGGACATCATGCCGCGCGCGGAGGGCCACGCGCTGGTGATCCCGAAAACACCGGCGCGCAACATGCTGGATGCAACACCGGAGCAACTCGCCGCCTGCATGGCAACCGTGCAGAAGGTCAGTCATGCCATGCGTGAGGCATTTGGCGCGACGGGGATAACATTGCAGCAGTTCAATGAAGCCGCTGGCGGTCAGGAAGTATATCACCTGCACTACCACGTGCTGCCGCGCCATGAAGGCGTGCGGTTGAACCCGCCAGGCAAGATGGGTGATCAGGCGGCAATCAAGGCCAGCGCGGACAAGATCCGGGCGGCGCTCGGCTCGTAGCTCACTCGCGTGTTAGGTTACGCGCTGGCAAAGATCATTGCCATCGCGATGAGGCTGACGCTTCCAGCGACAATGCCAATTGGCAGGTTGCGGCGAAAGAGCAAGAACATCGCTGTTGATATTGCCAGAGCGGTGATGCGGTACGGCAGGTCTACGGATGCCAGCGCGCCTGCCGGAAACAGGATGATGCGCATAGCCAGGGCCGAGACCAGCGCGGTCGAGACATAGCGGACCCAGGTGAAGATATCGTCAGTCTCGCGGACCTGGGCGCCGAGAAAAACACCGAGCCAACGCCACGATTCATGCGCGATCAGCGCGAAGGCCAACACGATCAGGTACCCTGTCATGTCATTGCCGATCGGGCTCATGGGCGCTGCTTCCCGATCATGAAGGCGATGGTGCCGCCGATGACACCGGCGAGGAGCAGGTCGAGGCCCGGAACGAGCTGGAACAGGATCGGGCCAATGATGCAGCCAATGGCAATCGCGACCCAATCAGGGACAATTTTGGCGGTGCCGACCTGTGAGAGCCAGAAAAACGCCGGCGACATGAAGAGCAGCGCCGCCGAGACGACCGGCGGCACGGAGCTGGCAAGCAGATAACCGATCGTGCTCCCGGTCAGTGTCGCGACCATCATGCCAAGCCCCATGCCGAGAAAATAGGCAAACCGTTTGGGCGGTGGCAGGGCGGGCAGGCGCAGCATGCAGTCGACCCAGACCGAAATTGCAATGAAATGCGCAGCAAGGTATCCGAAGCGCGGCCGCCGGTCGCCATCGCGGATGAACGGCATCAGCGAGACGGTCATCGGCAACAGGCGAATGGCGGTGAGCGCGACGGCAAATGCGGCAGCCGCGAGCGTGGCGCCGCGTGCCATCTGGTCGACCAGGACAACCTGGGCCGGCAGCGCAAACAGGGTTGCATTGATGAACAGGGTGAGCCCGAGGTCGAGGCCGGAATCATGCGCGAGTGCGCCATAACCCATTGAGGAGGCACAGAGCACGGCAGCCGGCACGCGGAACAGGATGGTCATACCGCGGGCGAGGGTGCCTAGAGGCGACCAAGTCGCGGCGCCGTCGAACCCGAAAGCCTGCGCCTTTGCGATGGGTTCCGTCAAAGCACGGGACTTGCCGGATCGGCGACGCGCGGCAGGACCTTGGTCTTGAACAACTCAATCGACTTCATGAGCTTGGCGTGCGGGATCAGCATGTCATGCGTCCACCCGAAGACCCAGTTGACGGGTAGTTTTGCCTTCAGTGTTTCAAGGCTGCGGGTCACGGTATCAACGCTTCCCACCAATGCGTAGCCATTGGCAATCGCCTCTTCCGGTGTCGGTGTGGCACCGCTGTCCGGGTCCTCCATACCCTTGCGAAATCCGAACGGCACAAACCAGGCGTTGGCGGTGAAGGGGCCGGAGTTCTGCCACAGCTCCATGGCTTCTTCGTCGGTATCAGCGATGATGATATCGCGCAGCATGCCGACGCCGTCTCCCAAGGGCCGGCCCGAGGCTTCCGCGTAAACCTCGAACAGATTGCGTTCGATCTTTTCGTGCATTGGCGGCAGGATCGCGGTGACGTTGTTGGCGGCGCACCAGCGAATCGAGCGCTCGGAAGAAGCGAACGGCTGAAACACCGGCGGGTGTGGCTTCTGCAACGGCTTGGGCACGACACCGACCTCCTTCAGGATGCCGTTCTCGGTACCCTTGCCCCATTTTTCCGTAGTCTCCAGGTCCCAGGGCGTTTCGCCCGGTGGGATCTTCCAGAACTTGCCCTGGTAGGACAGCATCTCCTCGGTCCAGCACTTTTTGATGATGTCGAAGCACTCCTCGAATGCCTCGCGGTTGGTCGCGTCGATCTTATCGTGCTGATGCGGCAGGGCGCCGGATACGCCATGCGTGTGCTGCGCCAGAACGTCGACCCAGCGGCGCTGATAGCCGCGCGCAAACCCGGCGCAGGCGCGCCCACCTGTCATATGATCGAGCATCGCGATGTCTTCGGCAACGCGGATCGGGTTGGAGGCGGGCAGGACGATGCCAAGCTGGCCAACCCGCAGCCGCTCGGTTTGCATGCCGATATAGAGGTCGAGCAGCACCGGGTTGTTGGAGACCTCAAAGCCTTCGATGTGAAAATGGTGCTCGGTGAAGCTGACCGAGTCGTATCCGACCTGATCGGCGAGTTTGCATTGCTCCGACACGTCATGCAGCATCTGCTGGTAAAGGTCGCTGCGCATGCCGGCCATGCCTTGTTCGATCTGCTCGCGATTGCCAACGGTTGGCAGATAGAACAGTGACGCCTTCATGTGCATGCTCCCATTGATGCCGCGATCGATTGCCGGTAGACAACGACGTGGCCTGCAGTTTGACGGCAGCCGCCGAACCGCACAAGATTGCGCCGATCATAACGGCGATCGCTTTTCCGCCATCCACCGAGACAGCAACGGAGCCATGCATGGGCTGGTACATTCATCACGTCAATCTACCGGCAACCAATGTGCCAAAGACACGCGCGTTCCTGCGTGATGTGATCGGGTTCAAACTTGGCGCGTGGACCTATCCGGAAAACCAAGGCGAGTTGCACCACGACGACAATTCGATTGCGTTTTTCGGATCCGGCAATCGCGGAATTCATGCGGTGCGGCCCATCCCGACCTTCGCCGTCGATAACGGCTTTGTGCACAACCCGACGGTCGGCGGTCACTTCGCGCTGACCGTGCCGGACTTGCAGCCGATCATGGAGCGGTTCGATGAGGCCGGTGTGGTCTACTCTGACGCCGGGATCTATGCGATGGCCGGTGTTCAGCAGATCTATGTTTACGACCCCTCCATGAACGTGATCGAGATCAACCAGTTGCACGACGATAGCGGCGGCGCGCCGCCACCGGGTGAAGACGAACAGCACGGCATCTGGATGGAGCCAGGCGACTGGTATATCCATCATGTCAACATTACCGCCAATGACGTGCGTGAGACGGTGGCCTTCTTCCGCGATCTGGTCGGGCTGAAAGAAGGCGTTTGGGCTTATCCGGACAAGGTCGGCGATTTCGACCGGGCATCGGATGCACTGGCGAATTTCGGCACCGAGAACCGCGGCATTCATATCGTCAAACCGGACCCGGCATTCGCACAAAAGAACGGTTTCAAGCACAACCCGACCATTGGTGGCCACAAGGCGTTTACGGTCAAGGACATCGGCGCGGTGATTGACCGGCTGAACAAGTTCGGGATCGATTACACGGATGCAGGAACCTATGCGATGGCAGGGGTCCACCAGGTTTATGTGTTCGATCCAAGTTTCAACTTCATCGAAATCAATCAGGTCGCCTGAGTTGCGAAGGAGCGTAGAGCCATGATCGTCAATATTCGAACCTACACGCTGGTGCCGCGTATGATGCCGAAATACTTGAAGATCTTTGAAGAGGTCGCGATGCCTCTGATGCAGCGCCACGGAATCGAGTTGATGGGGTACTATTCAAGCGTGGTCGGGCCGCAGAACCAGGTGGTGCACTTGTGGCGCTATGACAGCATGGCCGATATGGAAGCCAAGCGCGCGGCGCGCAATGACGACCCGGACTGGCTGAAATTCCAGCAGCTGACTGAGGGTTTGGTCATGATGCAGGAAGACAAGATCATGAAGCCGACGCCGTTTTCGCCCTGAGGCCCGCCCTGCCGGCGCCATTAGGGTGTCGGCAGTGACATTGCCTCGCGATTCGCGTTCAAGACGCCGAGCGCTCACCATTGGTGGTGGACAGCGCGCGCCTCTTCTCTTCCGCTTCGATTGCGATAATGCGGTTGAGCAACTGCCGGGTTTCAGCCTCGTAGGCTGCCGTGAGCTCACGTAGACACGCGCGCAGCGCGTCTATGTTACCCGAGCCTCTGATAGCGCCGTTGCCTGCGCCCGCGTTGTTGCGTGTGCCTGGATTGCGTGTGCCTGGGTTATTAGGCGCCATGCGACCGTGAGCCCCGCGATCGCGCGCGATACCTGTCGTTGCTTCTTGCACCTGTTGCATGCTCCCCCTCTTTGCGCTCCGTATCCTGAGCGACGAGATGAGCTTTGCACGCAATTGCTGTGTTTGGCTTGAAAGGCCGATGAAGTTCGTCTGACACATGAACGAAAGCTTACATCGGAATGAATAGGTCATAGAGCGCACGACGTCGCGCGCCGCGTGCATGCCAACACGCGGGAGGTGGTCGGACTATGTGCAAGTCGCAAAGCTTGGAGCGTCGGGGAACACCCTATTCCGGATTGTGACAGCACACGCAGATCTTGTTGCCGTCGAGGTCGCGGAAGTAGGCGCCGTAATAGTTGGCGTGATACTGCGGGCGCAATCCTGGCGGGCCTTCGCAGCTGCCACCGTTGCCAAGTGCAAGGGCGTGGCACGCGTCGACCTGGGCACGGGCCTGCGCATCGAACGCGACCATGGTGCCGTTGCCGGCACTGGCGGGCTGATCATTGAAGGGCTGGCAGATGACGAACAGTGTATGCGGTGCGCCGGGCGGCTGCCAGCCGGCCATGATGCCAGCTTCGTGGAATTTGGGTTCAACGTTGAGGGCGGCCATCATCGGTGCATAGAAGGTGTGGGCTTGCGCCACATCGGCGACGCCGAGCGTGACATGGGAAAACATCGGCGGGCACTCCTGTGACGTGTTCGAGTTTTTTCTGGCCGGACCTCTGGTCGGACTCCCGATCTGACTTCTGGTCGGACTCTAGTCCGGCTCGACGACAGTCCAGACGGCGGCATCGCGCTGAAAGGCGTAGGGCTTACCGTTCTCGCCTTCCCGTCTCGCGCCGACAAGGACTTCGGTCAGCGCAGCAAACAATCCGTGATGCGCCACAAAAAGGATCTGCTCGGACGGGTGGCGTGCCAGCCATGCGCCGATCGCGGACTGTGTGCGCGCGACGGTGTCAGGCCACTGTTCGGCATCCGGTGGCAGATGGGCTGCCATCGGTACATCCGGCGCGACGCCGATCTCACGCTTGACGTCCTTGACGACCAACCCTTCGAGCCGACCAAAGCCGCGCTCGGCAAGTTGCGTGTCAACGTCAATGGGCACACCGACGCGCTCCGAAACGACCGCCGCCGTTTTAAGCGCACGGATGAGGGGACTGCTGACGATGCGATCGATGCGGTGGCGCGCGAGAATTTCGGCAGCGTTGGCGGCCTGCGCAAGCCCGGTCGCATTGAGGGGCGTATCGGCGAGACCCTGGAAGCGGCCTTCGAGATTCCATTCGGTCTGGCCGTGGCGCAGGAAGAGAAAATTGTTCCAGGTTTGCATGGATGTAGTTTCCTGCATCACACGGTTTCGTCAAGGGCGAAACGTGGCCTCAGATGAAACGTACGAAAAATCTGGCGAGCGTCGCTACAACAGGATCAGCCGTGTTGTTGACGCGGCGCCAAAGAGAAGCTTGGGCAGACCCCGTCCTTCGACGGGGTGACGGGTACGGAATGAGCGCTATCGATCGATTGCAGGTGAAGCGGCTTGCGGTCTTCTGGATGCAGGATACGCAGAAACAAAAAAAGCCACCGACGTTGCCGTCGGTGGCTTTCGATGCATTCGGTTGCGTTGAACGCGCCTACTTCTTCTTCGGCGGCACGCTCGGGACGGTGCCGGAACTCTTGGTGCGGCCACCTTTTTTCGGAGCGGCAATCGCTTTGCGGGGCGTCGCCTCAATGAGCTGCGGCTCGTCCTTGTCGTCGAAATCGTCGTCGTCTTCGTCGTCGGATTTCGCCTTGGTCTTGGGATCGGCCGGGAAAAACTCGAAGTCGAGCGTTTCTTCAGGCGTCTTGCCCTTGACGATGACCTTGACGGCGCCGCCGTGTTCAAGCTTGCCAAACAGCAGTTCTTCCGCGAGCGGCTTCTTGATGTGCTCCTGGATCACACGCGCCAGTGGGCGGGCGCCAAACTTTTCATCATAGCCTTCCTTGGCAAGCCAGGCGGCCGCCTTCGGTGTCAGCTCGATGGTGACGCTGCGGTCGGCGAGCTGGGCTTCGAGCTGGAAGATGAACTTCTCGACGACCTTTTCGATGACTTCCTTGGGCAGGCCGGCGAACGGCACGACGGCATCAAGACGGTTGCGGAATTCCGGCGTGAACAGCCGGTTGATCGCTTCCGTGTCTTCGCCTTCGCGCTTGGATCGGTTGAAGCCCATCGGCGGCTTGGCCAGATCGGAGGCACCGGCATTGGATGTCATGATCAGGATAACGTTGCGGAAATCGATCTTCTTGCCGTTGTGATCGGTCAGGCTGCCGTGGTCCATGACCTGCAGCAGGATATTGAACAGATCCGGATGCGCTTTCTCGATCTCGTCAAGCAGCAGAACACAATGCGGATGCTGGTCGACGCCGTCGGTCAGGAGACCGCCCTGGTCGAAGCCGACGTAGCCCGGAGGCGCACCGATCAAACGGGAAACCGTATGCTTTTCCATGTATTCCGACATGTCGAAGCGCAACAGCTCGACGCCCATCAGGCTTGCGAGTTGCTTGGCAACCTCCGTCTTGCCGACGCCCGTCGGGCCGGTGAAGAGATAGCAGCCGATCGGCTTTTCCGGCTCGCGCAGCCCGGCGCGTGCCAGTTTTATGGCGGATGACAGCGAGTCGATCGCCTTGTCCTGGCCGAACACCATGCGCTTCATGTCGCGCTGCAGGTTGCTCAGAACTTCGGCGTCGGACTTGGTGACGGTTTTCGGCGGTATGCGCGCCATCGTGGCGATCGTGGCTTCAATCTCCTTGACCGTGATGCGCTTGCGCCGCTTGGACGCTTCCACCAGCATCTGACTGGCACCGGCTTCGTCAATCACGT
>JAGDYV010000017.1:0-23570 GCA_049116495.1 Hyphomicrobiaceae bacterium
AACCAGCCGCGGTGCTGGTCGGAGCCTTCGAGGTACATCACCGTATCGGTGCCGCCATCGACTTTGCGGCTGATACCGGCAAGGCCGGGGAAGTGCTCGGCGTCTTCGAGGCAGAAGGCGTGCGTTGAACCGGAGTCGAACCACACATCGAGAATGTCCGTGACCTGCTCCCAGTCATCCGGGTTGTCGACGAGCCCGTCGAGGAAGCGCTGGCGGGCACCCTCGGCGAACCATGCATCAGCGCCTTCCGATCCGATCGCAGCCGTGATGCGGTCGACGAGATCGGCTGACTTGTCGAAGCCGGGGCCGGGAATGACCTGTGCGGTCTCTTTGTGGACAAACACGGTGATCGGCACGCCCCAGGCACGCTGGCGCGAGAGCACCCAGTCGGGGCGCTGCTCGATCATGCCGCGCAGGCGGTTCTGGCCAACGGCTGGCACGAAGGCGGTTTCCGAGATGGCGTTCAGCGCGATGTCGCGCAGCGTCTTGTTGCCGTCGCCAGCGCCTTCCGCCGTAAACGTTTGGTCCATATAGACGAACCACTGCGGCGTGTTGCGGAAGATGACCGGCTTCTTCGAACGCCACGAGTGCGGATACTGGTGTTTGAGACGGCCGCGCGCGATCAGCGCGTTGGCGGCGACCAGCGCGGCGATGACCTGCTTGTTGGCGTCACCCTTCTTGCCCTTATCGGTGATCACGGCAGCGCCTTCGAAGCCGGGCGCGTCCGACGTGAACTTGCCGTCGGCTGCAACGGTGAAGGGGATCTCGGTCGGGATACCGCGGGCTGCAATCTCACGGCCTTTCTCCATCCAGATTTCAAAGTCTTCTCGACCATGGCCGGGGGCGGTGTGAACAAAGCCCGTACCGGCTTCATCGGTGACATGGTCGCCGTCGAGTAGCGGAATGTCGAAGTCGTAGCCGCCGAGATTGGCGTCGCGGAACGGGTGGGCGCAGGTCGTTTCAGCTAGCATCTCAGCCATGACATCGGCCTTACGCTCAAAGGCTTCCACCTTCGCCGATGCCATAACACTTTCGGCCAGCGCATCTGCAAGGATCAATTTATCGCCGACTTTCGCCCAGTTCTCATCCGGTGCAGCCGTAACCTCGTAAAAACCGTAATTGAGCTTGTGCGAGAACGAGATCGCGCGGTTGCCGGGAATCGTCCATGGCGTCGTGGTCCAGATAACCACCGCAGCGGACTTGTGCTCATCCGCCCCACCAACAACCGGAAACTTCGCAAAGATCGTATCACTCTCGTAGTCATGATACTCGACCTCGGCTTCGGCGAGCGCGGTCTGCTCGACGACCGACCACATCACTGGTTTCGAGCCGCGGTAGAGCAGGCCCGAGCGCGCGAACTTCATAAGCTCTTCCGCGATCGTCGCCTCGGCGTGATAGGCCATTGTCGTGTACGGATTGTCCCAGTCGCCAACGACACCGAGACGCTTAAACTCCTCGCGTTGGACATCGAGCCAGTGCTCAGCGAACTCACGGCACTCCTTGCGGAACGCCTGCATCGCTTCGCGGTCGGAAAAATCCGGTTTGCCGCGCCCCTTGGCGCGATACTGCTCCTCGATTTTCCATTCGATCGGCAGGCCGTGGCAGTCCCAGCCCGGCACGTAGTTCGAGTCGAAGCCCAGCATCTGCTGCGACTTGACGACAATGTCCTTGAGGATTTTGTTGAGGCCGGTGCCGATGTGGATATTGCCGTTGGCATACGGCGGGCCATCATGCAGGACGAATTTCGGCCGCCCCTTGGCGGCATCGCGCAACTTCTTGTAGAGGTCGATTTCGGCCCAGCGTTCGAGAAAACGCGGCTCGGCTTTGGGGAGGCCGGCGCGCATCGGGAAATCGGTCTTGGGCAAGAACAGCGTCTTGCTCCAGTCGCGCTCGGTCTCGGTGTTGGATTGATCGGCCTGATCCTGTGGCATCGGCTGACTCTCTGTCTCTTCGTATTGGAACGGGCGGCGCTCAGCGCGCGGCAGGAAATGTACGGCTGGCTCTCGATTGAGCCTTTATCGCATTTGGCTCACGATGAGCCGGGACAGACGGTGCACGCGCCTGCCGGCCCGCCTCAACGGCGGGCGGTGATAATGCTTATGATGGCATCGGTTATCGGAAACTTCCGCATCGATCTCGCCGTCCGGTCCTGCCAGAATTCTATTTTCATCACGCGCACGCTGCACACCATAGGGCCATGCCCGCAGCCTCGTGCTATTGCACCGTCAAATGCCTTATCACACCGGACAAAGTCAATGCGTCCGATGCGAACAGCGGGAACGTAGCGTGATTCGGACCACGAACCGCACCGCGCGCGCACCTCGCCCACATGCCGACGGCGGATCAGTCATACAGTGCCGACGTCGCGCGACCAATGAGATGCTTTGTCATCGGATCATAGGATTTGACTTTAGCGAGAATTTCGCGCGCCTTGGCGCAATCGTCATCCATCTGCGCAACCAACGCTTCGGCGTTCTCAAAGCTTTGATCCGGCCGGATAAAGTCGATCAACTGAACATTGATTTCTCGGCCGTACAGATTGTCATTGAATTCAAACAGATAGACTTCGAGCTTGGCGATGCCGTTGTCGAACGTCGGGCGGCGGCCGAGATAGGCGGCGGCATCGAAGCGGTGCCCTTCGTAGAGCACGCGCGCTGCAAAAATGCCATGGTGCAGATCCTGGCCGGGCTCCAGCATGACGTTGGCCGTAGGATATCCCATGCCCGTGCCGATGCCGGCGCCACTTTCCACGATACCGGCCACCGTCCACCAGTGGCCGAGGACGTCGGCAGCGCCGCGAACATCTCCGGCGCGCAGGTAATTGCGCACAGCACTGGACGAAAACACTTCGCCATCATCAGATTCAGGCGCCATGACCGTGACACTGAAGCCGAGCTCATTGCCCAATTCGCTGAGCAGTTGCGGGCTGCCGCTGCGGCCCTTGCCAAAGAAGAAATTGTAGCCGACGACGACATGATCGACGCGCCACACACCATGCAGCACCTCGCGGACAAAGGCCTCTCCGGTCAGGCTCGCCATCGCGGCATCGAATGTCAGAAGGCCCGTGAAGTCACAGCCGAGCGCATCAAAAAGTCTAATTTTTTGCGCCGTCGGAGTCAGCGTGAACATCGTCGTGTTGGGCTGGAAGAATTTACGCGGATGCGGATCAAATGTCATCACCCCGACCGGCCGGCCGGCCGTACGGCCGAGCGTCAACGCTTGGCCGATAACAGCCTGGTGGCCGCGGTGGACGCCATCGAAATTGCCAAGCGCGAGCACCCCGCCCTGAACAGTTTCAGGCACCAATTCCGGGTTTTCGAAGACGTTCATCGATGTTGGCTCATGTCGATTGTGCATCTGTCGGACCGTCGCGCCGGCGATTGAACCTGCGCGCTACTTCGTGTCAGGCCGTACATATCAAGTTGCGCGTTCTGGCACCATCATCATTGCTTCACCCTCGAGCACGACCTTGCCTTCTGCGTTCGTGCACACGCACTCGAAGCGGACGCGGCGCTTCTTCGGCAGCAGTTCAGCCACTGTGACCGTCGTTGTAATGCGATCGTCGATCCGCACCGGACGGCGGAAATTCAATGTCTGGGCGACATAGATTGCGCCGGGCCCAGGCAGGCGCATACCGAACACCGCGGATATATAGCTCGCGGTCAGCATGCCGTGGCTGATGATACCCTTGAACGGCGTTTGGGCGGCATAGTCCGGCTCGAGATGCACAGGGTTATGGTCGCCCGTGATCGCGGCAAACGACTGGATATCCTCCGCCTTGACGATATTCTCGAGACTGGCGTGCATGCCAAGTTCAATTTCTTCGAAGGTGTAACCGGTCACCGGTTCCAACTGTGCCGCTTCGGACATATACACTCCCTCACGTCGAGACTGAATTTCGTATGGTCTGGCCAGTGCTTACCGCATCGCACCAATTTACCTGCGTGGCGTTCATAGCACGCTGTATGATTGCCGCAACAGGTGGCATTGCCGCGATTGGCCTCGTGACGGCGGCGGCGTTACGTGGCCGATGCGCCAGGCTCGATAAGCAATCACGGCGAACGCTTGCGGAAAAGCCGGTCTATGGCTATGAAGGGGCATCCCTTTTTCTGGAAACGATCTTCCCGGCCCCGCGGCCATGACTGACGCGGCGCCTCAGGAGCCTCTATATGAGCACGCCCACGCACCCCTTGATGCCCAAAGCCACCGCCGTCTGGCTGGTCGACAACACCTCGCTGACATTTGAGCAGATCTCGGAGTTTTGCGGGATGCATCTCCTGGAAGTGAAAGGCATTGCCGATGGCGACGTCGCCCAAGGCGTCCGCGGCAAAAACCCAGTGACCTCCGGCGAACTCTCGCGCGATGAAATATCAAAGGCTGAAGAAGACCCCGATCATCGCCTTAAGCTCTTGACGTCAAAAGTTAAAATACCGGAGATTAAAGTTAAGAAACGGCCCCGCTACACGCCAGTTTCGCGACGCCAGGATCGTCCCAACGCGGTGCTATGGATATTGCGCAACCATGCCGAACTGAAGGACAGCCAGATCATGCGGCTGGTCGGCACGACCAAGCCGACGATCGCGCAGATCCGTGATAGATCGCATTGGAATTCCGCCAATCTGGTGCCGCAAGATCCGGTCATGCTCGGCCTGTGCGCGCAGATGGACCTCGACACGGAAGTGGAAAAGGCAGCCAAGCGCGTCGCCAAAGAGCGTCAGGCGATGGGGCTGCCGCCGATCGAGGCCGCCGGAACCCTGCTGCCAACCGCCGAGACGACAGGTTATGAGCTGCCAAGCGAGGACGGCGCGCCTAGTGCCGAAGAGCCGGCACCCACAGCCGAGAACATCTTTGGCGAAACAGCCCCGCCTGAGCCAACCAGCGAAGAAACAGCCGAAGCGGACGAAGCGGCCCGCGTGTTTGCCCGTCTACAGGATATGAAGCCTGCGGACGAACCGGCCGACGATATGCCGGACAATCCATTTGCCAAGCTGCAGGCACTCAAGAGCGAAGAAGAAGAAGCGCCCGCTGAGGCCCCCGAGGCCGACGCTGCGCCGCCCAATCAGGCGCATTACGATGCGTTGAAGGCCTACGTTCCAGACTTCGATCAAGCCGCTGTTGACGGCATCGTCAAGCACCTTGGCATCGCCTTGCGCAGCAAGGACGCGTCCCTGGTCGCATGCTCATCGAAGGAGGAGCTTGAGCGCGTGCGCGAGAGCTGGTGCAAGAAAAAGCTCGCCCTGAGTGAGGACGACGACGCGCTTGACCAAATGATCAAGGACGTCTGCGAGACGATGAAGGGCGATCACCAGAAAAGCCGCGTCGTATTCTATTACCTGCTCGCACAAAACTGCGGCAAGGTCGGCGAACTGGCCTGATCCGCTGAATTCAATCTACGTATCGTCTGACCGCGGCTGCGCCATGGTCAGGCTGAGCGGCATACGACCACCGTCTGCGTAGATCGTCTGGCCCGTGACGTAGCTCGCCTGATCCGACGCCAGCCAGGCGGCAACGGCCGCCATTTCTTCAGGCTTGCCAAGGCGTCCCAACGGCGTACGTGCGAGCATATTGGCGCGAATGTCATCGTTCTGCGTCAGCGTTGCGCTCATCGCCGTCTCAATCGTGCCGGGGCCTACCGCATTGACCCGGATGCCATGTTCGGCCAGCGCAATCGCAATCGATTTCGTTAACTGCGAGACGGCACCTTTGGAAGCGGAATAGGCGACGCTGTTGGGAAGGCCGAACCAGGCGTTGATCGAGCTGATGGTGACGATTGATCCGGGCGGTCCGTCACCTTTCTCCAATTGCCGAACCATCTGTTTAGCGGCTGCCTGGGCGCACATGAAAGTGCCTTTGAGGTTGATCCTCAAGGTACGGTCGAAGTCCGCCTCGTCGAGTTGCAGAAACGGAACCGCCTCCATGACGCCGGCGGATGTGACCATGATGTCCACCCGGCCGTACGTCTCGATCGCGGCGGCGATGAGATTGTGCACATCAAGCCGCTCAGACACATTGGCGTGGACGTAACGGACGGCATGGCCATCATCGCTCAGCTTCTTTGCGGCCGCATTGCCATCGCTGTCGGTAATATCCGCCATGACGACCTTGGCGCCCTCGGCGACAAAGCGCTTGACGCAGGCAAGACCGATGCCATGCGCGCCGCCGGTAACGATTGCAATTTTGCCGTTCAATAGCATCCATCGCCTCCGATGAGTGGGAGCGGAATTGTCGTTCTTCTCATGCCATGTCCATCACCAAATGATGAACGAAGCTCTAAGCGACGACCCGAGGCCGTGCGCCAGTATCATCAGTCGTCGTGGCAGGCGCCTGGCCGACCGTCACGCCGGTGCCCGGCTCAAAGCGCACTCCGGACGGGCGCAGCTTTGTGCGATCCAGCTTCGCGAGGCGGTCGCAGCCCATCAAAATCATGTCGCGTTCGATCTCGGCCCGCAGTCGGTCGAGCGCACGCGTTACACCAGTTTCACCACCCGCGGCGAGTGGGTAAAGATAACCTCGGCCAATCGAGCACGCATCGGCACCCATCGCCAGTGCCTTGAGGACGTGGCTGCCACGGCGAATGCCGCCATCGAGAATGATGTCGGCCTTGTCGCCAACCGCATCGGCAATTTCGGCCAGACATTCAAACGCCGATGGTGCGCCGTCGAGTTGGCGACCGCCATGGTTCGATACCAGGATCGCCGTCGCGCCGATATCGACGGCACGCTTTGCGTCCGCCGCCGTCATGATGCCTTTGAAAGCGAACGGCCCATCCCATTGCGTGACAAGTTCCTCCGCATCGGCCCAGGTGATCGACGGGTCGAACTGTGAATTCACGTAGTCGATCACCGAGATCAGCGCTTCGGATCCGGCACGCTGGTTGTTCGCCAAATTGGACAGCTCGAACTTTTCGCTGGTCAGGTAGTTATAGGCCCACCGCCAGTGGGTCGCGAAACTCACCAGGCTCTTCATTGTCAGTTTCGGCGGCATGATCATGCCGCTCTTGAGGTCGCGCTCGCGATTGCCGGCGACCAGCGTGTCGACCGTGAGGCAGAGCGAACCAAAACCCGCCGCCTTGCTGCGCTCGACAAACTCTCTTGTCAGGCCCCGGTCGCGATGGATGTAGATCTGAAAACACTTCGGACCGGTCGTCAGCGCACCAATCTCCTCGATCGAAACGTTCGACATCGTCGAGAGCGAATAGACCGTATTTGTTTTGGCCGCCGCGCGGGCGACGGCACGCTCGCCCTCATGATGGAACAGACGGTTTATGCCCGTCGGCGCCATGATGACCGGCCAGTCAATCCTCTCGCCGAGCACCGTTGTCGACAGATCGAGGTTGCTGGTATCCGTGAGCATGCTGGGCACAAGCTGGCAGGCATCGAAAGCGCTGACGTTACCGCGCAGCGTCGCCTCGTCGTCAGCGCCACCGTCCATGAAGTGAAAAATGGGAGCCGGCAGGCGCCGGCGCGCCAACTGTCGGAAATCATCAAGGTTGTAACACCGCTCAATTGACATGCTGCACCCTTGGCTCGCCAAACCAGCTCCCGGCCTGCTTGGATTTGGTTATCTCAAACGGGCCGCGAGCGCCATTCCTTAGCATCAACTGGACGACAACGCCAACCAGCGCCAGCGACAGTTCATGCTAGGCTAAAGACGATTGGTGGCAATTGATCGCAGCAGGACTACTTCTTCCCGGTCGGGCAGAACGTAGCCTGTCCGGTGCAACGGACGCCGGCACCGGCGCTCTTGCAGCGATATCTCTGCTTTGCGATGCGATAGCCAGGCGTACTGCCGTTGGCGACAAAAGCTGGCCAGATGCCCCAACTGACCGACTGCACCATGGTTTCGAGCACGAACCATTTAGCCGATTTGGCATCCCCCGCCGTCGCAACGGCGGCCTTTTTCAAACACGTTGCGTGGGCGGTCGAAACGACGCCGACGACGGCGGCACACGCGACCAGAATCAATGCTGCTTTTCGGATCATGATACGCACTCCGGAGTAACAAGAAGCAGGGTTGTCAGACGACCTCGTACCACGTTGCCATGCCGCCGGCCTGATGCTCAAGCATATGGCAATGACACATCCATTTGCCTGGGTTGTGGGCCACGAATGCCACAGTGATCTCCTCGCGCGGCAACATCAGGACGGTGTCGCGCCAATACGGCAGAGGCGCCCGCTTGGCGTGCGCCACCTCGCGGACGTGATGGCCGTGGAAATGCATCGCGTGCGGCCAGGCCGTGTCATTAACCATGCGGATCATGACCGTCGTACCGCGCGGGTACTTGGCCAGCGGCGCCTCAGTGAGCCCTGCCTCGCCGTTGAACGCCCATACCTTGCCGTGTGCGCGAGCGAGTTCCCGCAACGTATAGTCCTGCCCTTGGTAGCGCGCCGATGACATCGCCCCCATGGCGCCGCCGGACATGACAAGATCCGTGGTGATCGCGTTCTTGAGATCGAGGTCCGTCGGCATCGGATTGGCCGGTAACGCGACCAGGTCGGTCAGCGGCTTGGCGCGGCGGCGCTTGTGCGCATCGTAGACGATGTTGCCGATATGGACTTTCTCGCGCCGGGTGAGCATCAGGATCTTCGTCTTGGTGCCGACGTCAGCAGCCAGATCGATGATCACGTCCGTGCGCTGTGCTGGAGCAAGCAGGACGACATTGCCGTCAGGTGCAAAGGGCGCCACCGGCTGCCCGTCAAGCGCGATGACAATCGGGTTGTGCCGGTCGAACTGGAGCGCCATGATCCGGGCGTTGGCGGCGTTGAGCAGGCGAAGCCGAACACGCTCGCCGGCACGTACTTTGATATCATCAAACGGCTTGCCATTGAGGGTCAGCACGTTGCCCATGCGCCCGCCATGCGCCTTGTCATGCAGGGCGCCGAACGAACGATCGTCGATCTGGCCATCTCGACCGAGCCGCCAATCATCAAAGATGAGAGGCAGGTCCTGGTCGAAAGGCAGCGGATCCGGTTCGCGTACGATCAGCATGCCATAGAGGCCACGCGCCATCTGCTCCCAGGTGCGGTTGTGCGGATGATACCAGTAAGTGCCGGCATCCGGCGGCCGGAAGCGGTAGGCAAACGCTTGTTCCGGGATCACCGGCTCCTGCGTCAGGTAGGCAACGCCGTCCATCGCGTTGTCAATTCGGATGCCATGCCAATGAACCGTTGTGGGTTGCTTGAGGCCGTTTAAGAGATCAACGCCAAGCGGCTGGCCCTGGGTTACGTCAAGCAGCGGGCCCGGCACACGACCCTGGTAGCCCCAGATCCGGGTTGCCGGCTCATCCGCTTCGAGCAGCTGCGCCTGGCCCGATTTGGGTGTCAAAGTCTGCACGGCACTGGCGCCTGCAGGTAACCTTCCCCCGAGCGCCACAAGCCCTGCGGCACTCAAGCCACCCAACTGGAACGCGCGCCGCGTGACCATGTTCCGCTCTCCCCTGGCCGCCTTGACTCTTCGATGACGAACGTCGCGGCGGTGAATAGATCAGGCTAGCTGCCTCTTATCATGCCGCGCCCACGCATGGCGTCGGTGATCTCGTCAAGGATTGCCGGATCATCGATCGTGGCCGGCATCTTCCAATCCCGTGCGTCGGCAATGGCACGCATCGTGCCGCGCAGGATCTTGCCGGATCTCGTTTTGGGCAGTCGCTTGACGGTTAGCACGTTCTTGAAGGCCGCGACCGGGCCGATCTCGGAACGAACGAGTTGCACGAGTTCCTTTTCGACCTCGCCGTCCTCGCGGTTGACGCCGGCATTGAGCACGACATAGCCAACTGGCAGCTGGCCCTTCAAGTCGTCTTCAACGCCGATCACGGCGCATTCGGCAACGTCGCGGTGGCCGGCAACGATTTCCTCCATCTGACCCGTCGACAGGCGATGGCCGGCGACATTAATGACGTCGTCAGTGCGCTGCATGACATAGACATAGCCATCCTCGTCCATGAAACCGGCATCCGAGGTTGTATAGTAGCCCGGCAGTTCGGCGAGATAACTCGACCGGAAACGTTCCGGAGCCTGCCACAGCGTCGGAAGGGCGGCAGGCGGCAACGGCAGCTTGACCGCCAACGTACCGGTCTCACCGGCCGCGACAGGTTTACTGTTGTCATCGAGCACCTGGATGTCATAACCCGGCATCGGAATTGTCGGAGAACCGTATTTCACCGGCATGCGGCCAAGGCCGAGCGGATTGGCACAGATTGGCCAGCCGGTTTCAGTCTGCCACCAATGGTCAATCACCGGCACTTTGAGCTTCTGCTCGGCCCACTGGATCGTATCCGTATCGGCGCGCTCGCCGGCAAGAAACAATGACCTGAGGTGCTTGAGATCATACCTGGCGATGTGGGCACCTTCCGCGTCATCCTTCTTGATCGCCCGGAATGCCGTCGGCGCGGTGAACAGAGAAACCACCTTGTGCTCGGAAATGACGCGCCAGAACGCACCCGGGTCCGGCGTGCCGACAGGCTTACCCTCGTAAACGACCGTGGTCGCACCGTGCAGCAAGGGGGCGTAGACAATGTAGGAGTGCCCGACGACCCAGCCGACATCGGACGCCGCCCAGAACACCTCGCCAGGCTCAATGCCGTAGATGTTGGGCATCGTCCATTTGAGCGCCACCATGTGGCCGGCGTTGTCACGCACGACGCCTTTTGGCTGACCGGTGGTGCCTGATGTGTAGAGGATATAGAGCGGATCGGTACCGGCAACGGCCACGCACGGGGCCTTGCGGCCCTCCGCCTCGGTGCCGGCGACGGCCGCCGCCCAATCGACATCGCGTCCCTCAATCATACTGGCCTCGGCCTGCACGCGTTGCAGGATGATGCAGGTCTCGGGCTTGTGCGAAGCCAGTTCGATGGCGTTGTCGAGCAGCGGCTTGTATTCGACGACCCGGCCCGGCTCGATGCCGCAGGAGGCGGCAACGATCGCTTTCGGCGCACAATCATCAAGGCGCGTGGCAAGCTCGGCCGCCGCAAAACCGCCGAACACAACCGAGTGGATCGCTCCGATACGGGCGCACGCGAGCATGGCGACGGCGGCTTCCGGCACCATCGGCATGTAAATGATGACGCGGTCGCCTTTGCTGACGCCGTGATCCGCAAGGACCTGGGCAAAAGTCGCCACCTGGTGCAGCAATTCCGCATAGGTGATTGTGCGCTTGCTGTCCGTGACCGGGCTGTCATAGATGATCGCGGGCTGCTCGCCGCGGCCGCCCTCGACATGGCGGTCAAGGCAGTTGTAGGCGGTGTTGCATTCAGAACCGGCGAACCATCGCCCGTATTCACCCATATAAGGATCGAACACCTTGTCCCAAAGCTTGTACCACGAGATGTCCTGAGCCGCCTTCGCCCAGAACTCCTCCGGATTGCTCTTCCAGGCGGCGTAAACCTCGTGATAGCGGGTCATGGGCTTCCTCCGTCGCGTCGTAATGTGTTTCTCACCTGTTGAACTACCCTTCGGGCGCGAGGGCAAGGGGCGGCAACTAGGCGATTAGGCTAACGCGGCCGTGCGGCGTTGATGCAGATCAATCGGGGCGCGTCCAAATGAACGCCGCAACGACGGTCAGCACCACGGCCTGCACGGCTATGATATGCGGTGCGACCGCCAGCAGCCAGCTGATCGCGAGAACCGCGACTAGGGCAAGCGAGGCATTGCGCTTGGCTTTACGCGGGATGGCGCCACGCGTGCGCCAATCTTCAATCAGCGGACCAAACCGTGGATGCTCGGTCAGCCACCGATGCAGGCGCTCCGACCCTCTTTGGAAACAGAACGCCGCCAGCAGAATGAACGGCGTGGTTGGCAGCAGCGGCAGTACAACCCCAATCAAGCCGATAATGAGGCTGATCCAGCCGGCCAGCATCCATAGGGAGCGCGCCAAGGCAGATCGGGTCGCCGGCTGTTCGGTCATCTAAATCTCAGTGTCTGCCTGCGCTCGATCGAACACGCCCGGTGCGTGCAACGTTTCCAGCCAATGTTGCACAGGTCGGCGTCCTGAATGCAATTGCCCTTGTCAGCGCGACGCTCTAACTTTGTTGACAAACGACAACAAGCAGCAAACTTCCGGAAACGCCCAATGCCAACCAACCCGTTCGAACAGCACCTGCCAAAGACGCCGGCGAACTACCAACCGATGACGCCGATATCTTTTCTGGCCCGTGCCGCCGCGATTTATCCGGACCATACTGCGGTCATCCACGGCAACATTCAGCGCAACTATCAAGAGCTCTATGCCCGTTCGCGCAAGCTCGCATCTGCCCTCGCGCAACGTTACGTCGGCGTCGGCGACACCGTCTCAGTGATGCTGCCGAACACACCGGAGATGATTGAGGCGCATTACGGCGTTCCCATGGTCGGGGCTGTATTGCATGCGATGAATACGCGGCTGGACGCGGCGATCATCGCCTTCCAACTCGACCATGCGAACACCAAGGTGCTGATTGTGGATCGCGAGTTCGCTGATGTAATGCGCGAGGCTCTGACGATCGCGAAGGTCGACCCATTTGTGATCGATGTCGATGACCAGGAATTTCCGCAAGATGCCGAGCGGGTCTCGTACAATGATTACGAGGAGTTTATTGCAACAGGCGACCCTGAATTCGACTGGCGGATGCCTGACGACGAGTGGAACGCGATCACGCTGAACTACACCAGCGGCACGACCGGCAATCCCAAGGGCGTCGTCTACCACCATCGCGGCGCAACGTTGATGTGCTATGCGAATGTGCTGGCAGCGAACATGGCGCGGCATCCGGTATACCTGTGGACGCTGCCGATGTTCCATTGCAACGGCTGGTGTTTCCCGTGGACGCTATCAAGCGTGATCGGTACGCATGTCTGCCTGCGGTGGGTGCGAGCGGACGCCGTCTACGATGCGATCGCAGATCATGGCGTTACCCACCTGTGCGGCGCGCCGATTGTAATGTCAACACTGCTTAACGCACCTCTAGACCAGCAACGCGCGCTGCCGCACACGGTCGAATTCGTCACGGCGGCTGCACCGCCACCGGAAACCGTGCTCGCGCAAATGGCCACCGCCGGTTTCAACGTCACGCACGTCTATGGATTGACGGAGACCTACGGACCGTCGGTCGTTAATGAGTGGCATTCAGCCTGGGATGCGCTCGATGCCAGCGGCCAAGCGGCCAGGAAAGCGCGGCAGGGCGTGCGCTATCCAGCGCTTGAAGACCTCACCGTGATGGACCCGGAGACCATGCAGGAAGTGCCCGCCGACGGTGAAACACTCGGCGAGGTCATGTTCCGCGGCAATATCGTCATGAAGGGTTATCTCAAGAACCCGAAGGCCACAGAGGAGTCGTTTGCCGGCGGTTGGTTCCATTCCGGCGACCTCGGCGTCCTTTACCCGGATGGCTACATCCAGCTCAAGGACCGATCAAAGGACATCATCATCTCGGGCGGTGAAAATATTTCGTCGATCGAAGTCGAGGAGGTCCTCTTCAAGCATCCGGCAGTGGCGCATTGTGGCGTGGTCGCCAAACCGGACGAAAGGTGGGGTGAAACGCCGTGTGCGTTCATCGAATTGAAGGAAGGTGAAACGCTCAGCGAAGAAGAAGTGATTGCCTGGTGTCAGGAGCACCTGGCGCGCTTCAAGTGTCCGCGTCGTGTCGTGTTTCGCGAAATTCCAAAGACGTCGACGGGAAAAATACAGAAATTCCGTCTCCGCGACATGGCCAAGGAGGTTGCCTAGAGCGCTCAGAACTGGATCACACTTTAAAGGCTGCCCAGCGGACTTGCGCCAGTTTCTCCACATCGCCTGGAATAGGGGGAGCGTTTCCGATGATCGATCGGAAACGCTGTTATCAATACATATTTACAAGAACGCTTTTGCAGACCATTGGCGGCCATTAATGCCCAGAAGTCGTTCCATTCAGGCGCTGAATTTCGTCTTTGATTTTCAGCTTCTCTCGTTTGAGTTGCGCGAGTTCACCATCCGATACTGATGGATGGGCCAGTGCTTGCTCAAGTTTCCGTTCCAGCACGCGGTGCTTGTCCGAGAGTACATCGAGATGACCTGATAATGGCATCCATTCCTCCTTCTTATAGCGTCTGAGACGTCATGATGGTGTCAGATTTGGATTTGCTTGTCTAATATTCAGGCGACTGAACTGAACAACTGTTGAGAAACATCGCGAGAAACTGTGCCAAATTGCGCTTACTGCGGCGGATTGCGTCGAAATGTCGGGCAATCCCGCGCAGATTGGGCCCACGCAGATTGGACCTGTTCCACAGGCCGCGCTTGCCAGTGCGGGCGAACATCGCGATAGTCTGGATAGCCGCGCCATGCGACTTACTCCGATGACCCATTAAGCTAATAAAGTCAGGCCAGCCTTCCTCAATGGACGCTCAAGACGAAAAGCTGCTGCGTCAACAGCTTGGCGATCTGCGCAACAAGCACCGGGAACTGGACGCCCAGCTTGCCGAGATCGAGCTTGCGGCCGCGCACGACCAGCTGACGCTGACACGGCTGAAGAAGCAGAAGCTGCAGCTTAAGGATCAAATCATCCAGCTCGAAGACCGGCTCTTCCCCGATATCATCGCCTGAACGAGGCGGGCGCGTAACACCAGACCAGACGAACATTCACCCGACATTTCTTGCCAAAGCGGCGCGAGACCGGTATTTGCCCCGGTTCCGAAGAGATATCCTCGGATCATAATTACCAGGAGAGCATAATGAGCGCGAGCGCGCCACCAGTCGGCATAATCATGGGCAGCCAGTCCGACTGGCCAACGATGGCGCGTGCCGCCGAGATATGCGATGCGCTCGACATTGCCTACGAGAAACGTATTGTCTCAGCGCACCGGACGCCGGATCGTATGGTCACCTACGCCAAGGGCGCGGCAGAGCGCGGGATCAAAGTGATCATTGCCGGGGCTGGCGGTGCAGCCCACCTGCCGGGCATGGTTGCCGCGATGACGACTTTGCCCGTGCTCGGTGTACCGGTTGAAAGCCGCGCCATGAAAGGGATCGACAGCCTCTATTCTATTGTCCAGATGCCAGCCGGCGTACCTGTCGGCACGCTTGCGATCGGAGCGCCAGGCGCTGCCAATGCCGGATTGCTGGCCGCGAGCATTTTGGCGCTGGCCGATCCGGCACTGTCCGAACGTCTAACCGCCTGGCGGGCCGAGCGAACAGCCGCCGTTGGTGACGAACCTCAAGACAGCGGGGACATGGCCTGACGTGATGCACCTCGCCTCACCTTTGCCGCCGGGCGCGCGCATCGGCATTCTCGGCGGTGGCCAGCTCGGCCGCATGCTGGCGCTGGCTGCGGCCCGGCTTGGCTTTGTCTGCCACATCTATTCCGATGTGCCTGATGCACCGGCTGCCCAGGTTGCCGCCTCGCTGACGATCGGGCGCTATGATGACATCGAAGAATTGCGCCAGTTTGCCGATACGGTCGATGTCGTCACCTACGAATTTGAGAACGTGCCGGTGGCGGCAGCCGAGATGCTCTCGGAAATCAAACCCGTCAGCCCGCCGCCGCGTGCCCTGGAAGTGGCTCAGGACCGGTTGGTTGAAAAACAGTTTGTCGCGGATCTCGGCATTCCCGTCGCGCCGTTTCTCAATCTGGACAGCGCGACAGCTCCCCAGGACGCTGCACCCTACCTGCCGGGTATCATCAAGACGCGGTGCCTCGGTTACGATGGCAAGGGCCAGGCGCCGGTCGCGACGCCGCTGGAATTCGATACGGCACGAACCAGCTTTGGGGTAACGCCGCTCATTCTCGAAAAGCGCATCGCCTTTGCTTTCGAGGTTTCCGTCCTGGTGGCGCGGGCCGGTGATGGCGCCAAAGTCTTCTACGACCTGCCGCGCAATGAGCACCGCGCCGGCATCCTGCGCCGCTCGACCGCGACAGATGACACTCTGCCGGCGGAAAAAGCGGCCGCGGCCCGCAAGATCGCGGCTCAGATCGCCGATGCTTTAGAGTATGTCGGCGTTCTGGCGGTGGAGTTATTCGTGCTTGAGGCGGATCGCGGTGATGCATTGATCGTTAACGAAATCGCACCACGTGTACACAACAGCGGCCATTGGACGATGGACGCCTGCGCCGCCGACCAGTTCGAAAATCATGTCCGTGCCATCTGTGGCTGGCCGCTTGGCGCGACGACCCGTTACGTCGATATCGAAATGGTCAATTTGATCGGCAACGAGGCCGGCGACTGGCTGACGCTCGCCGGAGAGGCGGGCACGTTCGTCCATCTTTATGGCAAGTCGGAAGCGCGAGATGGGCGCAAAATGGGCCATGTGAACCGCGTTCTCTCTACGCGTGCGAGCACGTGATCCCGCCTGGCCACACCATTGGCCACAGTGTACAGACCTACCGCACGTATTGGCCTCACGCACTGGACATTGTCGGCCAGAGTTGTTAGTCAAAGGCCATCGAATTCAGGTGCTGCTTGGAAATTGCTCCCGGCGGCCATTTGCTATTGAAGCGTCAACCAACCAGGATATCGTCCACTTGCAAGTCCTCGTCCGCGACAACAATGTCGACCAAGCCTTGAAAGCGCTGAAGAAAAAGATGCAGCGCGAAGGCATTTTCCGCGAAATGAAACTGCGGAATTTCTACGAAAAACCATCTGAGAAGCGCGCCCGCGAAAAGGCCGAAGCCGTTCGCCGAGCCCGCAAACTCGCACGCAAGAAAGCTCAACGCGAAGGTTTGCTGCCCGCCAAAGGCGCCGCCAAGACCCGCCCGGGCGCCGCGCGCAGCCGCTAAACGAACGTTGCATCACTATTCTCGGTGTTTGAGCGCGCATCCTACCTGGGTGCGCGCTTTTCGCCGTTCAGGCGCGAATTCTAGGGCTCGCTGTTGTCGCTGACCTGCGTGTGTCGCAGGGCGCGCCAAGGCCGGTCGATCCAACTGTGAATAACGTCGTAGGATCCGAACATCCAATGATCGGCGTGCCCTCCCCCTGCAATGGCGCTGAATTGCTTCGGCTCCCGGGCCCGATCGAACAGTTTGCGTCCCATGTCGATAGGAATGAGGTCATCCTGGTCGCCGTGAACGATCAGCAATGGCGCGTTGATGCGATCGATGCGTGACAAACTATCATAGCGATCAAGGATCAGCGCCTGCACGGGCAGAAAGGGGTAGATGCGCGCGCCGACATCGGCAATCGAAGTGTAGGGCGCATCAAGAATGATGCCGCCAACAGAATGCTTTTCGGCCAACTGCACGCCGACCCCGCTGCCGAGCGACTCGCCATAAACAATAATATCGGCCGGTTTGACGCCCTGTTCGAGCAGCCAGTGATAGGCTAGGCCGGCATCAGCGACGTTGTTGGCTTCCGTCGGCTTGCCGCCGGAGCCGCCATAGCCGCGGTAGCTCAACATCAGCATGCCGCGTCCCTTGGATAGGTACTCGCCCATTCGGCCGGCGCGCGAGAGCAGGTTGCCGGCATTGCCATGGAAATACAGTAACGTCGGCTGCCCCGGCTGGGCAGCTCCATACCAAGCGATCAGCTTAACCCCGTCCGGCGTGCGCAACGTCACTTCGCCAACCGCAGCCAGACCGCCCTCGGCCGGGTCGACCCGTGTCGGATCGGGCGCGTAGACCAGAATGCGTTGCTGTGACCAGGCGACGACCAGCAATACGGCAATCACCGTCAGGCCCAGTCCGACCTTCAAGAGCATGCGGCCCCCTTTGTGGCACGGCACCGATTGTGCGAACGCTGCATATCATAGGCGTTTCCAAGACCTATGCGACACTGTTACGATCAACTTTGTCATATGGATTACACGATCGCGTTTATGACAGAGCGTGGGGCCGCGGTCGCGTATGCGTTAGTGACTTTGGGGGGAACATATGAGTCCGTATTCAAGGGTGTTCGTCTTCGTTGTCTTTGCGATCCTGGCGCTGTCGTTCTGGGCGACCACCGGGGCGCTCTATTGGGAGTATTCCGAAGATTGGCGACGACCGCAGTTTGAAGGCACGCTGTGGTTCGACCTGATGACGCACTACAGCCATATGTTCCTGTTTTTCCCCCTGTTTGGAACGGTGGCGCTGTTTGCGTTCTATCTGCCGGCGACGGCGTTCGTTGACATGTATTGGCGCCCGGCGGATCAGCCGGGCCATGAAATCCCACACGCCAAACTCCGTTTTATCGGCGGATTCCTCGGCGCGGCGGCCGTCTCTACCGGCCTGGCGTATGGTCTCAGCCTTGGCAACGAGGCATCGCTTTGGCAGATCAAGCCCGAACTGCTGCGCGAGGGCGGCAGCGCTGGACGTGTCTGCGCACTGCTCGGCCCTGATGGTGCCTGCCAGCGCGTGACGTTCCCGACGGGGCTCGCCAACGTTCGCCGCGTCAGCCAGGATCGCGAGCGCATTACCGACCTGAAACGCACTTGCGGGCGCGATCCACTAATTGAGCAAATCAACGGCCCCGCGCCGAAGCGCTATTGCTTCGTTACCGCGCAATATTCGCGCGACCCCGAGGCCCTGCAGTCGAAACTGCTGAACGACTTGGACTGCTGCGCTGCCATGCAGCGCTTTGAAACCGACGCGCGCAACGTGCATCTCGCCACGCCGGAGAGCCGCTCGCTGCTCGACCGCACGCAAAACATCACACTTGGCCTCAAGATCTTCTTTCTATTGGTGATCCTGATCATCTCGGTACTGCTCGCCTTTCGCCACAAGCGGATCGTGGCGCAATACGGCCAATTCGCACATCGCATCGACCGTGGCGTGTTGATCGGCACGTTCGCGATGCTGTTCCTGCCGTTCATGAACCACGCGTACCTGCTCTCGACGGAATTGATCTACGGCCCCAACGACTGGCTCGGCGGCGGCGAGGGCGTCAGCTTCTATCGCGTGCCCTACGCTCTCTCGATCGCTTTCGGCATCTGGGGTTTCTTCATCATGCTGTTTTTTATCCGGCGTGAAGACAAGGAAGCCGAACGCATGTCAAAGATCATCGGCTCCATCGCGAGCGGCGTTTTCGTGTTGAAATACGAGACGATGATCGACTATGCCGTGCGCTTTGCAGGCCCGGGCGCGGGCAATCAATCCGTAATCGCACTTGTTACTCTGGCGGTGCTGATGTGGCTGGCGCTGGTCGTATTAAAAACGTTTTGGAGCAAACCAACCCGCAGCGAGGCGACGGCCCTGCAGAACTGATCGTCCGGCAAGTGTGGGGCCTGTGGGGCCGACCGCTGCCGGCCGCAACGCCGCTGGCAAGCGCAATTTGGCCAAAGATGTCGCGTCTGGCACCCTAGAACGCCGGGTGCTCTAATCCATCGCCTTGACAATTTCCTCGGTCATTTTCTTGGCATCGCCGAGGATCATCATGGTGTTGTCGCGGTAGAACAGCGGGTTGTCGATGCCGGCATAACCCGATGACAGCGAACGCTTGTTGAACATCACCGTGCCCGCCTTCCAGACCTGCAGTACTGGCATGCCGTAGATCGGCGATGTGCTGTCTTCTTCGGCGGCCGGGTTCGTCACATCATTGGCGCCGATGACGTAGGCAATATCGGCCTGGGCAAATTCGTTGTTGATGTCTTCCAGCTCAAACACTTCGTCGTAAGGCACGTTGGCCTCGGCGAGCAGCACGTTCATATGGCCCGGCATGCGCCCGGCGACGGGATGGATCGCATAGGAGACCTCGACGCCTTCCTTTTTCAAGGTATCGGCGAGATCGCGTAGCGCGTGCTGTGCCTGCGCGACGGCCATGCCGTAGCCCGGAACGATGATCACCTTGGCGGCATTCTTCATCATGTAGGCTGCGTCCTCGGCCCCGCCCTGCTTGATCGTGCGCACCACGCCGTCGTCGGCGACAGGCCCTGCAGTCTCGCCGCCGAAACCGCCGAGGATGACCGAGATGAACGAACGGTTCATGCCCTTGCACATGATGTACGACAGGATCGCACCTGAGGAACCGACCAGCGCGCCGGTAATGATCAAGGCTATGTTGCCGAGCGTGAAGCCGATGCCGGCTGCGGCCCAGCCCGAATAAGAGTTCAGCATCGACACGACCACAGGCATATCGGCGCCGCCGATCGGAATGATAATGAGCACGCCGATAATGAACGCCAGGATCGTGATGCACCAGAACAGGAACTGCGAACCGCCGCCGGTGCAGAACGCATAGATCAGAATAACGATCAGCGCCGCGATGCCGCCGTTCACCAGATGGCGCATCGGCAGGATGATCGGCGCTCCGGACATTTTGCCGGAGAGCTTGGCAAATGCGATGACAGAACCGGAAAAGGTAATCGCGCCGATCGCCGAGCCAAGTGCCATTTCAAACAGGCTGATACCGGCGATCTGGCCATTGGCGTTGAGAATGCCGAAAGCATCGGGTGCGTTCAGCGCACCGGCTGCAACGAACACGGCGGCCATACCAACCAGCGAGTGGAACGCCGCGACCAATTCCGGCATCGCCGTCATCGGAATGCGCTTGGCCGTGTAGGCGCCAATGCCGCCGCCGATGCCGACACCGAGGAGGATCAACAACCAGGTGACAAACGTGTGCTGGCCAAGGCTCATCAAAGTCGTGACGACGGCAATCGCCATGCCCAGCATGCCATAGAAGTTGCCTTGGCGGGAACTTTCCGGGCTGGAGAGGCCACGCAGCGCGAGGATGAACAAGACACCGGATGCGAGATACAGGAGGGCAACGATGTTAGCTGACATGAGCTTTAGCTTTCAGACTTTGGAGCAGACCACGGCGCCGTGGTCATTAACTTTGATTCTTGTCTCTAAACGTCGGATCAGTTTGGCCTCGGCCGAGCGACCAGCGCGTGCGTCACGCGGCGCACGAACGGTGCGATAACGAGGACTGAGGGAAACGCGACCATCCAGGCGAACAGCCAGCTGCCCATCCAGCTCGCGGTGAATGTTGGAATGAAGCCAAGCGCATTCCATGTGGCGATGCCGGAGATGACCAGCGACATCAGCCCGGACAGAAGCAAGCCGAACACGATCGGTTCAAACGATGCTGGCAGTTTCATCAGCCGGTCCTTACCAAGTCGTCCGCTCAGCGGTCTTTTTTCTTGTACATGGCGAGCATGCGCTGCGTGACGAGGAAGCCGCCGAAAATGTTCACGGAGGCGAGGATTAAGGCGAGGAAACCGAAGAACCGGGCCACGCCGGAGCCGGAGCCGACCGCGACGACGCCGACGGCAAGCAGGGCGCCGACCACGATGACCGACGAGATCGCGTTGGTCACAGCCATGAGCGGCGTGTGCAGTGCCGGCGTCACGCTCCAAACAACGTAGTAGCCAACGAAGATCGCAATAACGAAGACCATCAAGCGGTAGATGGCCGGATCAACCGCGCCACCGGCAGAACCGGCTGCCAATGCAGCGCTCGGGGCGATCATGGCGAGGGCGCAGACGCCCAACAGATGAATGGCACGCATGGGGGTTACGCTCCTTACTTGGGCTGCAGATTGGGATGGACGACCTTGCCGTCCTTGGCGAGCAGCGTGCCCTGGACGAGTTCGTCTTCCCAATCGATTTTCAATTCACCGGCATCCTTATCGATCATCGGCGTCAGGAATGTCAGCAGGTTGCGCGCATAGAGCGCCGATGCGTTGACCGGCACGGCGCCGGCAAGATTGACCGGCCCTGCAACGCGTACGCCGTTATGCTCGATGATATCGCCGGCCTTCGTTACGTCGCAGTTGCCGCCGCGTTCGGCTGCAAGATCAACGATGACCGAGCCCGGGCTCATGCTCTCGACCATGGCCGTGGTGATCAACTTCGGCGCCGGCCGTCCGGGGATCAGCGCAGTTGTGATCACGATATCTTGTTTGGCGATGTGCTCCGCGACCAGTTCGGCCTGCTTCTTCTGGTAGGCTTCCGACATCGGCTTGGCGTAGCCGGCCGCGGTCTGGGCCTGCTTGAATTCCTCGTCTTCGACCGCGATGAACTTGGCGCCCAGCGAGGCCACCTGTTCCTTGGTCGCGGGCCGGACATCGGTTGCCGACACAATGGCGCCGAGCCGCCGCGCGGTCGCAATTGCCTGCAGCCCGGCAACGCCGACGCCCATGACGAATACCTTCGCGGCCGGCACGGTGCCTGCCGCCGTCATCATCATCGGCATTGCCTGTTCAAACATCGAGGCGGCATCGACAACGGCCTTATAACCGGCCAAATTGGCCTGGCTGGAGAGCACATCCATCGACTGCGCGCGCGAAATGCGCGGCATGAATTCCATGGTGAAGGCCGTTGCGCCGGTCGCCGCCATGGCATCCAATTCAGCGCGATCGCCGAACGGGTCCATCATGGCAATCGCGATCGCCCCAGACTTCAAGGCCTTGATGTTCTCCGTCGACGGGCGCGCAACCGTCAAGAGGATGTCGGCGCCCTTGATGGCATCGTCAGCGGAAGCCGCAATCTCGGCTCCGGCGGCTTTCAAGTCGGCGTCGGAAAACCGCGAACGTGTGCCGGCACCGGCCTGGACGGCGACTGTGCAGCCCAAACCTGCAAGCTTTTTTACAGTTTCAGGCGAGACGGCAACCCGAGGTTCATCATCTGCTTCGGCCGCAATGGCAATTCTGACCATCTATCATTCCGCTCGATTAAACATTTCTTTAGGAGAACGGCGCCGGTCAGCGCCATTCCAAGTCGCGTCAATCCTGATCCGATGACGGCAAGACAGTGGCGCCTGACGTAACAGTTTTCTTGACAACACACCGTGCACGATGCGCTTAAAACACAATACCGCCGTCGAGGGCAAATCTCATAGAGACAATCTTGCACAGGGACAATACGACTGGGCCATATCGACGGGTTCCGGTTGCGTCCGGCGTGACGTCATCATAAATTAGAACCATTCTAATATCCGGAGTTTGCGATGCTGCCTGCCATTTTATCTCGCCGCCGGTTCTCGGAACTGAGCGAGCAGGAGATCATTGCGCTTGCCATTTCATCGGAGGAGGATGACGCACGGATCTATCGGTCCTACGGCGAAATGCTGCGCGCGGAATTTCCTGACAGCGCCAAAATGTTTGATGGCATGGCCGAGGAGGAAGACCAGCATCGTCACCGGCTGATCGAGTTGCACAAGGCGCGCTTCGGCGACACGATCCCACTTATCCGCCGTGAGCATGTCGCCGGCTTCTATAACCGGCGCCCGATCTGGCTGGTTGAGAATCTTGGCATCGAGCGTATCCGCGAAGAGGCCGCCAACATGGAAATGGCCGCGCAACGCTTCTATGAGAACGCGGCGAAACACACCCAGGATGCCGATACCCGCAAGTTGCTCGGCGACCTGGCCGCGGCTGAAGCCGGTCACATAGACACCGCCAACCGGCTCGAGCAGACGCACGTCGACGATAACGCGAAGGACCGTGAGGAAAAGCAGGCGCATCGCCAGTTCATTCTGACCTGGGTGCAGCCGGGCCTCGCCGGTCTGATGGACGGCTCGGTATCAACACTGGCACCGATCTTCGCGACGGCCTTTGCGACGCAGGATACCTGGACAACCTTCCTGGTTGGCTTGGCCGCCTCGGTCGGCGCCGGCATCTCGATGGGCTTCACGGAAGCCGCTTCCGACGACGGCGAATTGTCTGGTCGCGGCTCGCCGATCAAACGTGGCTTTGCCTCCGGCATCATGA
>JAGDYV010000018.1:0-33414 GCA_049116495.1 Hyphomicrobiaceae bacterium
ATTGGGCTGCGCGCAGCCCAATGACACTTGATCAAACTGATGGGTCAGTTTTCAGCCGTTGGGGTGGGTCATTTTTCAAGCGTTGTTGACACCAGGAGCAATTTGCTCGCCCAAAGATTGCAATACTTTCTGAAAGTACGGCCCGTCGATGAACAGATAATGTTGTTCGGTCACGATCATCTCTCAAGCCGCAAGGTTTGCATTGAACATCCTGACGATAATTGAGATAATCCAGGATTCCTAGCGTGAGCCGAGCGGGCTAGCCCCGATGAGCTCACTATCAGTCCGCGCGACGATAGGTTGAAGCGATTCAGTCTCGGCAGGCGAACCGATCGTTCAGTCATAGTGGCTGCCGACGCCGGGCGGACTTTCATGCGGGCTGTTTGACTTGGAGGCAGCTGTCGCCCTGCGTCTGGTCTCGCGCATCACGATCAGGCAGAGCAACGCTCCAAGAAATGGCAGCAGCCAAATGAGCAGCGTTTGAATTCGTTTCTGCTGCGTCGTGTAGCTGCTCGATCGCCAGACCAGGATCGTTGCAACAAAGTTGAGCAGCAGGGCTACAACGATTAAGATAGTAGCGAATTGATCCATCCGGATGGGCTGCCTTCTTCTCAATGTGACGTCGTCTACGGTGATGGTACGTGTCAACGATTGCACCAGCCAAGAACAAAAAATCCGCCGAGACGAAGCTCGACGGATTCTTTTTGACGTCTCGCGGCCCGTCAGGTGACCGCAAACGTTACGTCCAAACTCTTCAGGCTTAGAGCTTAGCGGAGACGTTGCCGAACGTGTTGTTGATGCCGTTACCCACGTTGGTCACCGCCCCGATGATGGCGACGCCGATGAGGGCTGCGATCAGGCCATATTCTATAGCGGTTGCACCAGATTCACATTTTGCAAAGCGAGCGAACAATTTCATTTTGACTTCCTACTCTTGATTAGCTGTTGTTGGTTGAGGTCGTTTTTGTCTTCAGGCCTTTGCGGCGCTGTTGACGACAAACATGCGCCCGAGAGATTACCGGAAACCTAAACAAGCCCGCTCGATGGCATTGTGCTAAATCCATCATTAATAGATTGGGCACTTTCAAATTTCGCGAAGTCGAACGATTGGTAATCCGAGGGTCTTGGTCAGCCAGCAGTGAGCAGCAATAAAAAGCGCGGCCAGGTTTCCCTGCCGCGCCCTTCGTGCCCGCACCGTTATGACTTGCCCAAGTTGTTTCAAGGCTTAGCTGTAGGTGCGCCGATTGATTGAGTGATTCTCGGGCCGCTGCCAATAATAAGTCAGCAATGCTGACCTATATCTACTGTAATCGTGGCAGAATGGCCCCGTTCTTCTTCTTGAACGTTGCATCTTGATTGTCTGAAATGTAGTCTTATCTTGAGGACTCGGAATTTAGCCGCTCAGATTGAAATCTTCATCTATTCGGCGAGTTCGAACTGCTCTGAATCCATAACGCCGTTTTTAAGCAACCTGGCATTCATGGCACGCGCCCTGCGAGCCAGTACCCTCATAACGCGAACAGCAAACGTCGGTGTCGTACTGATGAGCTTGAGAAATTGCTGTTCGTCAATTCCAAACAGAACAGTGTCGGTAAGAGCAACAACCTTGGCTGTGTGTGGCTGTGGGTCGACGATGCCCATCTCACCAAAAATATTGCCTTCAGGTATATTTTCAACGGTCATATTGTGGATCTGAACGCTGACGACGCCCTGCTTGACAATATACATCATGCGGCTTGTTTCACCCGGCGTCAGAATCACCGAGCCAGCTGGATAGGCCACTTCATGAGAGTCTACCTCTTTGAAGATTCGAAAGTCGATGGCACGATCATTGGTCCTGTTCATAGCTCGCTCCGAGATCGATAGTTGCTACGGCCTATAACTAGTACAGCAGCCTGATCTCGGGCTGGCGTTGCGATGGGTGCGCTTTTCGTGTGGTCAGACCCTTCCCGCATTCGTCAGGATTGGGTCATTTTCGACCGTCGGGCGTGGTTGCCTGTTGGTCTGCTGTACCACCAAATAGCTGCCGACTTGCTGCGCCGCAGCGCATCGTCGAAAAGGGCCATGTCCAGAAGTCTACGGGTTCGGACATGGCGGCAGATCAGCAGCCATTCCCTAACCTCTGATCGAAACTACCACCCTCAATGGGATCGACCCAGCTCGCCTCACCGATATTCCCTGCCACATCGCTGACCATAGTATCATCCGGATCGACAACCGATTCGTTGACGGTACCCCCGGATGAGTCCGGCTTCCGATCGCTGATGCTTCAACAATATTGCGAGGAGGCGATGACCATGCGGAACGTGCTCTTATCCTTGTGTCTGGCGGTTTTTGTATCGGGATGCGACGGCCCGCTTATCCAGCAAACAGCGGAGTTCCGCTACCGTTTGACTGTGAAGATTGAACTCGATGGCAAGCAGTATGTGGGCTCGTCGGTTATTCAATCGACGCAAATCAGCAGCAGGTGCATCAAGACACAAGGCTCGAAAGAATCCGGCTGCGGCTCGGCTTTCGTCGCTAAAGGTGTCGCCCCGATCATTCGGTTGCCGAACGGTGATCTGTTGATCGCTGTCTTGCAGGGCCATGGTGAAAGTACACGAGATCCGTTTCGACAGGATTGGAACGGCGCGAACCTAGCTTCAATGCCGTGGTACCTGTACGTCCCCTGGCCATGGAATCGAACCCGACAGTATCCAATGGTCAGGATGCCAACCGAAACGCCGCCGCTGGAAATTCCCTTCGCAGGCCACAAGCTATCGCGCCACAAACCGGCGATCTTATGGGTGCCTAAAGAACAAAAATACAGATGGCCTGAGGGTCGATTTCTGGGACCGCAATCTGTCCGCAAAATTACAAATCTCGATATGGAATTGAAGAGCTTTCGCATCGAAGCAACGAAAGACCAAGTCTTGGAAATTGCACCAAATATGCCGAACTGGATAGAACTTGTACGTAGAGGAAAAATGGATCCCAATCATCGGGAGAATATCCTCGCAAGAAAGCGACCGAACTATTGGTTTGGAATTGGTCATAGAGCATTCGAGACTGGGAGTGATAATTGATGACCGCGCAAACATCGAGCGGAGTGGGCGGAGTTGCCAACGCAGGCTTCCCGGACTACCTCTGCTCCGGCGCCGCCGAACAAATCTGCCGCTACTGTGAACCCGGATCTCACGCTTAGCCGATTGCCGACTAAGTTCGGAGCGACATTCACTTCCGCCTATCTCGAAAGGTTCATGCCGCATATAGTGCAGCTTGGTTTCCCGGAATAGTCGACCCGGCAAAGTTAGCCAAGGCTAAATGCGTGCTATGGGTCAGAAGTGAGCTAGTGCGCTGCACACCGGATGTCCGCAGCTGGTGATAGCGGACACACATGGCGCCCAGGCAGTCTCAGGTCCAAGAGTCCGCAAACTCTGGAGGCTGTGTGAGAACTCGCTTTCATTGGAGCATTCGACAGGTTCCGAACGGCTGGAAGCAATATTGAGTGCTTGCGATCGATTTTCGGCTCCCACGACTGTCCTAACGCGCCTAATGGGCGGTGTATCCGCAGTTTTGGATGTAATAGCAGCGATCCTTACGCCCTCATCGCCTCGATGAGCTTTGGTACGCCTACAATCGCGATAACCCTCATCATGTTGTAGGCGAGCACGTGCAAAGCGATCTCAGTTGCCACGTGCTTCAAAGTCTTCATTTTGAAGTGCGTTGCCCCCATCCAAGCTTTGATCGTCCCAAACGGATGCTCAACGGTCCTGCTGCGCAGCGGGATCTTGTCGGGGTCATCGTCAAGACGCTTCTGGACCCGCTCCAGGATATCCTCGTGTTCCCAGCGACGAATGCGGCGCTCCTTGCCCGTCGTGCACCTGTGCTTAATCACGCAGGCCACACAGTCGTTCGTCCAGTAATTGCGAAGCGTCTTGCCATCCTGCTTGTTTGTGTAGTGATAAGGAAGCCGCTTGCCAGCCGGGCACTGGTAGGCATCCTCTTCGGCGTCATAGACGAAGTCGGCCCTGTCGAAACGCCCGACCGCCGCTGCATTAGATGTGTGCGGCTTGGAGACGGTGACAGAGATACCGGCCTGCTCGCAGGCAACAATCTCCTCGCCTTTGTAGTAGCCTTTGTCGGCAATCGCTTCGATCGTATCGCCAGCCATCTCGTCCCGAGCCTTGTGCGCCATCATCGAAAGAGCGTCACGGTCATAGCCGTGGTTCGTCACCTCGTGCGCCACGATCAAATGATGCTTGGTTTCGACAGCGCTTTGCACGTTGTAGCCGACGATGCGGGGTTGCTTGCTCGTTGTCGCCATAGCGCGACAGTCCGGGTCCGTCAGAGATACCTGCGTCTCGCCGGTGTTGTTCATTCGCTGCTCCATTGCGCGGAGCGTGCGTGCTTCTTTGCGGTAATGAGCAAGCTTCTTGACGACGCGCGACAGTCTGGCTTCCACCGGACTCATGCCAGTTTTGGTCAGAACTTCATCCGTCCGATCCAGCTCACCCATGTACCGATCGATCGCTGTGTCGATCTCACCCAGGCGACGCTTGAGCTTCTCGCGCGTGTAGCTTTTGGCCTTGGCATTGACGGCTTTGAATTTGCTGCCGTCGATCGCAACAAGGCTCGCGTCTAGAAGATCGATGTCGCGACAAAGCGCAATGAACTGGCGGCACACTTTGCGGATCGCAGGTCCATTATCGCGACGGAAATCTGCAATCGTTTTAAAGTCGGGCTTGAGCCGACCCAGCAGCCAGATCAGTTCCAGGTTCCGGCCGCATTCACGTTCCAATTTGCGCGACGACTGAACTTGATTGATATAGCCATATAGATAGAGCCTCAACATTGTAGCCGGATGGTAACCGGGACGCCCCGTGACCTCGGGCTCGACGCTGAAGTCGAGAGCGGCCAGATCAAGCATGTCAACAAACGCATCAACCGCACGAACCGGATTGTCTTCTTCAACATAGTCGTCGATGCATTCCGGCAAGAGGCTGGTTTGGCTTCGATCCAACCCTTCGATGAAACGTTTCATGAGAGCCCCCGCTCGCGATGCGGGAATCATATCATGCTTCGTTCAACAGCTGGCGTTTTCACACAGGCTCTCTGCAAAGCCGTCTTCCGGCAAGCCGATCTCATTTGTTGCGCACCGCATCCTTTTCCGGACATTGTCCTCTGCTCCTGAACCCGCGCCGTCCCGATCACTGACCGAACCACGCCAATGGATCCAACACCGTACCGCAAACCTTTGATTGTTCAGGCGCTGGGTTCATTCGGAGTCAGGATGGACCGTGTCTGACGGAGGCTGGCGCTTCCCATTGCCTGTTAACCTGAGGCGGCTTCTGGGAGCGCATTGGACGGTCAGGAGCGGAACCCAAAGACGACCTCAGAGCGTCGCGCGGTTGGCGAAACCTTCACGTACTGCTGCCACAAACGCCTGCACCTTTCGGGAACGGCGTCGGTGTTGCGGGTAGGCCAAGTGGAGCGACTTGGGTTCCGGGCACAGCAGCTCAAATCCGCCAAGCAACCGATTGAGGCGCCCTTGGGAGATTTCTGGTGCGACCAACCAGTCCGGCATCGCAACGACGCCGTGTCCGTCGCGCGCGGCGGCAACAAGAGCGTCGGCATCATTGCTACTGATCTTACCCTTGACCTCTACTGATCGATCGGGCTGAGCCAGTTTCGCAAAGGTCCAAACATCCGAAGCCGTCACCCAGACATCGCGCTGAAGGGTCGGGCGGAACAGCAGACAGTCATGACGGGGCAGGTCTTCAGGTTTGCGAGGACGACCTCGACGTTCGATGTAGGCAGGACTTGCGCACAGGTGCCGCCGCATGGCGCTGAGTTCATGGACGATCAATTCAGGTGCACGGTTCGGATCTGCAATACGAATCGCAACGTCAATATTGTTCTCGTCCAGATCGACAACGCTGTCAGTCAAAGTGAGGTCGACAGAGACCTCCGGGTTGTCCTCGAGGAACGCGCCAACAAGTGGGATAAGCACGGAACGACCAAAGCTGAGCGCGGACGTAACACGCAAATTGCCCGTTAGTTCGTTTTCAGTTTCGCGAACGTCGCGAACCAGTGCTTCCAGCTCATCGGCGAGCGGCGAGCCTCCTGAAAGCAGCCGCAGGCCCGCCTCCGTCAATTCAACACGACGCGTCGTCCGGCTGAGCAGCGTCGTTCCGACGAAATCTTCAAGCGCATCCATCGCGCGCATGATCGTGGACGTCGAAACACCCAGTTTTCGGGCCGCTGCGGCAAACCCGTTGTGCTGCGCAACGGAAGAAAGCACGCGCAGATTGTAGAGCATATCCATTTCTTCACCATTGCAATTTGCGCAATGAAAATGCGCATATTTTCAAGATTATCGCGAATCAGGCAATGGCGTAAAGTCGCGCTTCGAACAGGAGTTCAGAACTTCGAGGAGATAACGGCGATGGATTTTGATCTGAAGGACAAGCCTGCTTTGATCTTGGCTGGGACGCGTGGATTAGGCTTGGCTTGCGCGCATGCGCTGGTCGCGGAAGGCGCGCGCGTCGTCATCAATGGTCGTAACAGTGAGCGCGGCCAAGCCGCCCTACAAGGTCTAGGGAAACGCGCCGTCTTTATAACGGCCGACATCACCAACAAAGATGATCGAGCACGGCTGCATCAACTGACCGTCGACGCAATCGGCTCTCCAACCATCCTTGTAACGAATGGGGCTGGACCAACTGCTGACTTGTTTCTTGATACGCCCCTGCAAGCTTGGGATGAAGCATTCGGCCTGATGCTCACCCCGGCCATCGACATGGCGCTTCGTTGCGTTCCCGCCATGCTCGATCAAGGTTGGGGGCGCGTGATCAATTTGAGCTCGATCTCCGGCAAGGAGATCTCGTTACTTGGCTCTCGCGCCAACAGTCTGCGGCCCGCCTTGGTCGGAGCCTTTGGCACCTTAGCTCGGGAGGTGGCGGCAACCGGCGTAACCGTCAACTCTATACTCTCCGGCCCTTACGACACTCCGGGCATGCGCAAGGTCGTTCGTCAGCACAGCGGTCGGACGGATTTGTCCGAGGATGAAGCTGTTGCGGCGTACGCAGCGCATGGACCGATGAAGCGGCTCGGAGATACTTCTGAGCTTGGAGCACTTTGCGCATTCCTCGCTTCAGCTCCTGCTGGTTACATTACCGGTCAAGCGATCACGATTGACGGAGGTCGTGTTCCGACAATCTACTAAGTTCGGAAAAGCGGTATGTTTCCTTCTGGCCCTTGGCACCGGTACATCAATCAGTCTTCGATGGGGAACCTATCCGATCTGGAGGACCTGACAAACAGCTTTGTGTTACAGTCTGTGGTTTCATTTCCAGTTGCTGGAGAATTGCGCGATGGTTAGGACCGCCCATCATTCGAACGATCCACACCTCATTCGAATTGAGCCTGATGACCGTCTCGTGGCGCTTGCCAGGATAATGGATGTGCGCGATCCCGAAGCGGATACAGCGCTCGTCGATAACGCCAAGAATGGAGCGCGCTTCGGGGAAACCTGCATCGGTCAGGCGCTCTATCGGCACCGAAGCGTATTCCAGAGCGCCTCGGACGCGCTTGTATGGAGCCATGTCGAGCTGAGCTACTTTCGCAACTTCGTATCGGCCGACGCTCTGCGTGAGCTCGAAGGTGATCCGCAACGAGCTGGGCTACGACTGTTGCGCGCAGAACTGCTTCTGACCACTCCCGCATCATTCGTTATGCCGATTGACTGGCAGGGCTCGAGCGCTCGGCCTGAGCTACAGGCATCTTTGGAGTTCATCCAGGTGGAGCCAAAGTATCTTAAGAAATACCGAGGCGTGATGCGGGATTATTGTGGTCCTGCCGCCCAAAAACTCGTGCGTTCGAACAAGTTTGGGACATTCAGAGCCATGGAAACGGCGGCGGTGCTTTATCAGGCTCCGGGCCTGAATATCGAATGGAACCAGCTCCATGTCTGCGAACTCGAAGCAGACGGTTTTGTTGGATTTGGCAAGGCGTTCGGAGATGTGCTTCGGGAGGATTTGCCCGATGGCGCCGAGCTGTCCGACGCCTTTGCCGACCTCGGCCAGATACGCACGGTGCCCCGATGGACGTTTAACGAGACTGTCGTTGAGGCTGATACGGCGTTGGCACACCTCGGTACGTCGGAGGCCTGAGCGGAGTTTAGCCCACGCGCTCTTGCGACGCGACACCGTACCATCCATCTTCCACCGCACACCCTTCTATCACCCATACTCCAATGTGGACGGTACGGTGTGGGACAGGACATTGCGCTGGGCGTCACAGGCAAGTCGAGTTCCACGACGTGCTCTGTAGCGGTAATGGTAATCAGGTCACCCCGCTCAATGGCTGGACGTTGTCATCGTTCCAGGCGGGTGGTTCTGCCATCATGATATCGGCGCGTTCATTCTGCACGTTTTGACAGTTGCCAACTTTCAGGGCCATGATCGCAAGATGATCAAGATCTCATGTATTGCAGCCGCAGCCGCGTTGTTTGTTGTCGCCTCATCGGCACCGGGTAACTCTCAATCGACAGAACGGGCGCAACAGCAATCCAACGACCGCCGTGCAGGTGCGCGTTCCCGGCTTGAGGACAATCTGCGTGCTATGGGCTTGCCGCTGCCGCGCGCTGGCAAAGAGGGCATAGGCCAACGTTTGAACGAACGGCTCAATCAGCTGGAAAGTGACCGGGCGACGACAAATGCGGCTGGAAATCCGGAAAAACCGCAGTGAATGAGCAATTCGGTCATGCCTTGACGCCATTTGCGAACAAGGCAGCCGTGTCCGGCGTCTGTTCGTGACTGCAATGTGGGTCGCCGCATGTGGGGGCATCGGGCGGCTAAAATGCGAGCTCAGTGGCATTGGTACTGGGCTAAATTTGCCCTGTCGGATTATCCCTGTTGCGTCATGTGACGCCACTATACACTACCGACATCGGCCAACTCGCTTTCGAACGCTGACGATGTCCGCTGCTGGTGAAAGCTGCCATTTCGCTGCAACATGGCGATGACGCGTTGGGCCAGAAGCGGCCATCCGCTCTAGGCCATGGACCTTGGGTCTTGCTTTCAAGCAAGCATAAAAACCATAAGGATTGTCGCTCCAAGAAGGGTCAGCACGAATAGGAGCGTACGCCAATGCTTCTTATCGAAGTTAACTTGGTCGGTGTTGTCGTTATCGAAGAATTCACCATTCTGCTGACGTGAGTCGGTTGACTTACTCATGGTTGCCTCTCCGCCTCACAGGCTTACGCCCTCGGCCACGTCGTTTAACGCTTCGTGGTCCTGGATCGTCACAATGATGCACTGCTCGATATCAATGAGCCCATTCATACGCAGTTTAGTCATTGTTCGGCTAACGGTTTCGATGGTGAGACCGAGATAGTCGGCAATATCGGTGCGTGTCATAGGCAGAACGATCGTATCGGGATCCTCGCCGCGGCGCACATTGCGCTTCGACAGAAGTAGAAGGAACCCGGCAACACGTTCCTGTGCAGTTTTCTGACCAATCGATATCAGAAGCTCTCGCGTTGAGGCCAATTCTTCAGAGAGAGCGGCATAGAGATCCAAGCCGAGCTGCGGACTGTCACGAACGACCCGGTGTAGATCAGAAACCGGCAACGACTGTAAGCGGGTCCGCTCGGTTGCTTCCGCATTGGTCGTGTGGTGACCGACCGCACCAAGCCCGATAAAATCTCCTGGGAATGCAAAACCCACGATTTGACGCCGTCCATCGGCGAGCATGCGGTAGATACAAACGTGTACCGCTTCAACCCTGTAGATGTGGGTTACGTCATCACCTTCCGTGAAAACGTTTTCTTTGCGTTCAATAATCCGTGTCCGAGTTGCATCGATATTTTGATCAATTGCGTAGTTCGACCACGACATCAGTTGTGTTGCGGGCGCGGTTGGAGCGCTAACAGCCGACATGTTCGTTTCTCCCGGTTGCCGTTTCAAGTTGACCTTGAATGCATCCATCTAAGGACCGAGACGTACCGGGATGATGAGAGTTGAGTGGCAATTTGTGAAAAATTGTAACAGCGCGTCGAACGCGGGGGCTCAATAACGCAATAATGCCAGAAAAATAACCCGAGAGCATTGCGCTTGGTCAATTCGGTACCAGCGCCGACCGCATATCATTTGATGGTGGGATAGCCTTCCAGCTATGGGAATGCCTTAGGTGCAAGAACGAATTGAGCAAGAGGCATTGTCAAATGCCCAAACGACGTGAAATCGACGAGCGCGATATAGATAGACTGCTGATGGCGTTAACAGATCGCCAGATTGCCAGCCTTTACGGCATGACTGAGCAAGAAGTCTATCGTCTGCGCCTTTCGCGCCAACCAATTCCGGCCAAAGTTCCACCAAATAGCAGGAATGATGACAACTCAAAACGTTGAGTTTTCCGCCTGCTTTACCTAGGATTACTCCATATTGGCTCCCACTCCTCGGTCAGAAACGACCTTCAGAGGAGATTGGAAGCAGCGATATGCCCTAGCGAGCAAGCCATGACATCTCAAAATGGCGACTTCGAGCACGCTCGACGTGTCCAAGACGAATTACGCCGATCCAACGATCGGTTGCGCGATTTTGCGGAGGCTGCCGCCGACTGGTTCTTTGAAATGGATAAGGACCTGCGGTTTACTTATGTCTCCGAGCGGCACCAAGACGTCGTTGGCGTCCCACCAGAGGCAGTGATTGGCAAGACCCGTTGGGATGCGCATCAAGATCGTCGCCTGCCCGAAGAAGAAGAGCAATGGCGCGAACATATCGCAACGATGCGGGCGCACAAAAGTTGGACGGACTTCACCTATACGCTGATCCGTGACGACGCACAACGACGGGTCATTTCCAACAGTGCAAAGGCAATCTTCGACAGTAACGGTGACTTCTCCGGCTACCGAGGCGTTGGTCGCGACGTGACGGCAAAGTCGGACGCGGAAGCAGCGTTGTCGTCAGTTCAACGCATCGTGCCTGATGCCGTTATCACGATCGACGAACTTGGATGCATCGCTTCATTCAACCCAGCCGCAGAGAAAGTGTTCGGATATACGGCATCCGAGGCCATCGGACACAACGTCAAGATGCTGATGCCGCAGCCATATCGCCAAGAACACGACGGCTATCTCTCTCACTATAAGGCAACGGGCCACAAGAAGATCATCGGCATTGGTCGTGAGGTCCAGGCGCAAAAGAAAGATGGAACCGTGTTTCCAATCCGTCTTGCCGTCGACGAGATGGCGGTCGCAGGGCAGCGCATGTATACAGGCGTCGTACATGACTTGACCGAAAGTCATCGGCGCGAAGCCCTCTTGCGCCAATCTCAAAAGATGGAAGCCATTGGGCAACTCACCGGAGGTATCGCACACGACTTTAACAATCTGCTGACGGTGATTCTTGGCAATCTTGAGATGCTCTCGACTAAGCAAACGGATGGCGCCCGCGCTGCCAAGCTCTTGGAAGCTGCATCGAGCGCGGCGGAACGTGGTGCCCAACTGACAACTCAGCTTCTGTCATTCGCACGCCAGCAACCTCTTTCTCCGGAAGTGATCAATGTCAACGACCTAGTCGACGATATGAGCGACATGCTCAAACGCACGCTCGGCGAGACGATCGAATTTCACGCGGTCCTGGACGAGGACGTTGACAGCACTTTCATCGATCCTGTGCAGCTACATAACGCGCTATTGAATTTGACGATCAATGCCCGTGATGCGATGCCACGCGGAGGCCGACTGACGATTGAAACGTCAAACGTTGATCTTGATGCAGACGAGGCAAGGCTCCGCGCTGATGCCGATCCAGGTCACTACGTCAGAATGTCAGTGACTGATACAGGTGTCGGCATGCCTCCGGAAGTGCAGGCCCGGGTGTTGGAGCCCTTTTTCACGACGAAAGAGCAGGGCAAAGGCACCGGGCTGGGTTTGAGCATGGTGCATGGCTTTGCCAAGCAGTCGGGCGGCCATGTCGAGATTTACAGCGAAATCGGCTACGGCACTTCAATCAGTCTATATCTTCCAGACGCCAACGATGATGCGGCGCCGCGTGCGACGAGCAGAGCTCAGGCACCCGTCCGTAAAGAAGGTCCGAGCGAAACGGTCTTGGTCGTTGAAGACGATCCAAATGTCCGTGAAATCACTGTCGCTCGGCTAGACCATCTTGGCTATCTGATCGTTGAAGCTGAAACCGGACAACAGGCACTCGACATTCTCGCGAAAGGGACAACAGTCGACGTCCTACTGACCGACATGGTGATGCCGGGAGGCATGACCGGCGCCGAGCTTGCAGATCGGGTTAGAGCTACTTATCCGAAAGCCAGAGTAATACTCACGTCGGGTTATGCGCGAGATGGATCAATCCCTGAAAGTGGCACGCCGTGGTTGCGCAAGCCCTATTCGTTGGCGGATCTGGAAAAGACGCTGCACGATTTACTTGATTGATGGCAATTCGTTTGTCGGCGCTCGGATGGCGACGCGTCTGGATTTGCCCCGGGGCAGTGTATCACTGGATTAGTCCCTGCCGCTGTCGCGGGAGCGACGTTTGTTTCAGCACCTCCCCAGAAAGCTGACGAACAGCGTTGGACGGCAAGGGGCCACTTTGAGACATGAGGAAGAATCTGAGCACGTTGCTCACTTCGTCTGCTTCCACCGGTAGCGGACATGGCTCTGACAAGCACGATGTTGCGTGTCAGACACCAGAGGTCTGAACACTCATTCTCACGATGCGTGCTTCGTCCACACAGCCGACGTTCTCAGCCCGACAATATGGGTACCCAAGGCGGCGCTGACATGCCGCGATGTTCACGAATTCCGTCCGGTACAAGTTTCTTTGAATGTCTCCGCAAGTTTAGAGAAATCGTCGAAAATAAAGTCGTTGGCTCGGTTCGTTGTGAGATCTTGAGCGCTGCCCGGGCCCCATTCGTCGGTGCGGCGCACGAATGCGGTCTTGAACCCAACGGCCCGTGCGGCATCAAGGTCGAAGTCGTGGCAGGCCACCATGCAGATTTGATCCGGCCGCAGCTGCAGGTACTTTGCAACGGTCAGATAGGACTCTGGCAATGTCTTGTACTTGCCGATCCCTTCGCACGAAAAAACAGCATCCCATGACAGGTCGTTTACCTTCGCTGTGTCCATCACCAGCCGATAGCTAAGTACTGTAAATGATGCGACCATTCGGTGGCGGCGCAGTTTCGCTAACGCGGGTGGGAAATCCGGCCAACACTTGAACTGATGCGGCACGTCATGCGCAATTGTCTCGATATCTAGATCGCTGAATGTATCCAAGCGATAATCTCGAACAAGCTCCTTCATGGCGATGCGGTGAGCATCGTCGAAGTTGATGCTGGGCGGCTCGTGTTGTCCCAGCTTCAACATCATCTTCAAAGAGCGCCGTCGCAGTTCATTGGCCAACGCCGACCAGTCGCGCGTGACACTGCGCTTGTCTCCAATCCGTGCGAAGGCATCTCGAAACCCAGAATGCCAGTCGAGAATTGTTCCACCGGTATCGAACGTCAGCGCTTTGATGTGCGTGACGCTCATGGGATGAGAACCGTTGCGCCAAGCGTGGTACCGCTTTCGATCCCCTGGTGCGCATTGACGGCATCCTTGAGCGCGTATTCGTAATTGATGTTGGCATCGAGGATGCCGTCACCAATTGCTTTAAATAGATCTCCTGCGGTCCACTCAAGATCAGACCTCTTGGCGACATAGTGCATTATGGCAGGCCGAGTTATGAACAATGATCCGCGACGCCCAAGGTCCTGGATGATATCAACCGGGTCTGGTGGACCAGAGACGTGCCCATAGGCAGCGCACACGCCCATCAAACGCAGGCAATCCAGCGATTGTTGCAGCGTGTCTTTGCCAATGGCTTCGTAGACAACGGCGGCGCCTTCCCCGTCGGTGACCGCACGAACCTTGGTCACGAAGTCTTCATTGCCGCGAACGACTGGGTAGTGGCAGCCTGCCTGTCGCGCGACTTCTGCTTTCTCTTCCGTGCTAACAGTGCCGACTATCGTGGCGCCGAGCGCCTTTGCCCATTGACAGAGGATAAGCCCCATGCCGCCGGCAGCGGCATGCACAACGATCGTATCACCGGGTTGCACTTTGTATGTGCGGTGTAGAAGGTAGTGCGCCGTCATCCCCTTCATAAGGAGCGCGGCCACCTCTCGGTCATCCAAACCGTCTGGCAGGTGCAAGAGCTTATCGGCTGGGTAGTTGCGGACTTCGGAGTAGCTGCCGAGCGGAGGAATGCCGTAAGCAACGCGATCTCCGGTTTTGAAATCCGTCACGCCCTCGCCTGCACCCTCGACAACACCGACGCCTTCGAAGCCGACAACGACGGGGCAGGGTGGCACCGGCCAGGGATGGGAGATGCCACCGCGATGATAAGTGTCCGCAAAGTTGACGCCAACGGCGGTATGGCGCAGGCGCACCTCGCCAGCAGCCGGGTCAGCTACGGGCCAGTCTTCCCAATGCATCGCTTCAGGTGGACCGAGCTTATGAATGACCTGGGCTTTGGACATGTATTCCCTCCCTTGCTTCGGCGTCAGGCGGCTTGTTGTTCGACTATTCGCTTTAATGCGCCCGTGTAATTCTCGACACCTTGTGCGCCAGTCAGCAGATAGCGCTGTTCGAAGACCATCGCCGGCACGCCATGGATACCGCGTTCTAACCAGTGGTGTTCGGCATCGCGGACAGCCTGTGCGTAGCGCTCCTCTTCAAGGATAGCCAATGCCATATTGCGGTCTAACCCGATCTCAGCTGCGCACTCCGCGAGGATATGCGGGTCGTTGAGGTCACGCCGGTGTGTGAAGAAGGCGGCAAACAGTGCCATCTTCATCTCGTGCGCTCGGCCCTGTGTCCCCGCCCAGTGCATGATTTGATGGGCGCGAAATGTATTCACCATGCGCATGTCGTCGGCATAGTCGAATGTGAAGCCCAACTCAGCTCCAAGCGCTGTTAGTCGAGCTCGAGCCCTCTTGCTACCTTCCGGTGTCGTTCCATACTTCGCAGCAAGGTGCTCGCGCAGGTTCTCACCGACTGGGACCATTTTTGGGTTCAGTTCAAACGGATGCCAATGAATGTCCGCGGCGAGGCCGGTCAGCTCAAGCGCACGCTCCAGCTGCTTGTAGCCGATGATGCACCAAGGGCAGACGACGTCCGAGACGATGTCGATACGAATCTTTGGCAATTCCGTTCTAGTCATGGTGTTGTCTCCCTTAGTGCATATCAGCGCTTGCGTTAGATCGTTGATCAGATCTCCTTCGTCCAAAGACTATCTTGGTACGCCTTCACTTCTTTAATGAAGCGCTCTGGAAACACATTACGGAACTTGTGCTGATCCTGCGGAATGAGATCAACCATGAAGTCAATCATCGGCTGCGGGTCCAACTGCAGGTCTTCCCCGGCAAACAGCTGTTGAATTTCACGGATAGATTCTTCCTCCGTGAAGTTCTCTTCAGGGTTGTACCACTGGTCGACGGTGTCATACATCCGATCATTGAAACCGGTCCGGAATGGACCAGGGTTGATGGTTGCGATCTGAACGCCGGTTCCCTCCATCTCATCGCGCATCAGTTGCACGATTGGCTCAAGAGCATGTTTGGAGGCAACGTAAGGCCCGAGGTATTTGAAGGTCGAGAAGCCCGCAATCGACGATGTGAAGATAATCTTGCCCTTACCCTTTTTGGCAAAATGGCGAGCAAAGCGCTGTGCAAATTCAAGAGTGCTGAATACGTTGACCTCAAACACGTGACGAACCCGATCGACCGGGACCTCGGCGATCGGGCCGGTTTCTCCGGTGGCGGCATTGTTGACCAGGATGTCGAGCCTGTCGGCGTACTTTTGGAATACTGCTTCCTGATCCGCCTGATTCAAGAGGTCCAGCTTGGTGACCTCCAATTGAATGCCTTCGTCATTGGCAGCAGCCATCAACTCGCTGACTTGAGGCCAGTTCTCAACGGCAGCGATCACTGTATGCCCATTGCGGGCAAGACCGATTGCAGTGCCTCTTCCTAGGCCAGAGCCAGCACCTGTTATAAGGATCGTTTTGCTCATGATTTGTCTGTCCGTTTGTTCGCGGTTACTTGATCAACTCAGATGATTTTGGGGCCTTTGTAGATCGTGGGTGCGCCATCTAGAATGCCATCGAACTGGGCGAGAGCCGTCTTGAGATGAGGGGTCTTCCAGTGGGCTGCTTCGGCATTGGCGTCCGTCCAGTTCTCGTAGGACAACACGATATCGGGGTTCTTCTGGTCTCGGATAAAACCGTATTCTTCTGCCCCTGCTTCTTTGCGCGTCTCCGTCGCAAGTGTCTCAAGAACGGTTATCAGTGCATCAGCCTGGCCTGGTTTGGCCTTCAGGACCGCAATTGTGTAGGTATTGTCGCTCATGACGTCTTTCCTTTTGTTGAAGTGGCTTTGACATCGGTTGCAAAACGCGCCGCGTTTTCCTTGAAGAAGGCATCGTCATCGCCTTGGCCCCAAAACGCGGGCACGGATTTGGGAATCGTGAGTGCTTTTTGCACGGCTGGACGTGCGTCGACTCGGTCGAACCAGGCTTTAAGGTGATTGAGCCCGTCGACCGATACCTTGGCCCAAGGAAAGGCGCGCGCCCACGGATAGATCATCATGTCGGCAACTGAGTAATCGCCGACAATGTATTGGCGCCCTTCGAGGCGCGTGTTCACCACTTCCATCAAGCGACGGCTCTCATCAACGTAGCGCTTAATCGAAAACGGTTCCTCATGACCGTTCGGCGCGGCGATGCGTTGGAAGTACATGGCCTGCCCCATCATCGGGCCGACATGCCCAACCTGAAAAAACATCCACTGCATGACTTCAGAGCGCGCGACAGACTCTTCCGGGAGGAACTGGTCGTACTTATTGGCAAGATGCCAAAGGATTGCGCCCGACTCGAAAATTGCGCGATCTTCTGACCTGTCATAGATCGTCGGTATCTTCGCGTTGGGATTGAGCTTGACGTAATCCGGTGCTTTCTGTTCCTGTTTGGCGAAGTCAATAAATGTCAGATCATAGGGAACGGCCGCTTCCTCGAGGAAGATGACTGGCTTGTAGCCGTTCATGGTTGCGGCGGTGTAGAGATGGATATCTGCTTGCGGCATGCTCAAGCCTCCACCGGTACAGGAAAGAGCTGGCCAAGATGCGTATCGAAGCGAGCAAGATCCCTATCAATCTGCGGGTTCTTCATGACATCGAAAGCTGCAAATGTCGGCAACTGTTGCATACCGAAGAATTTCGCATTGAGGTGTGTCGGCAGCATCAGGTCATCGACGGAACGCCCTGCGAAGAATTGTTGCGAAGGATCGTCAAAAGCCTCGCTTGGGGCATTCAAGGTCACCGACAACATATACTTCGTGCCTGTCAGGCTGCCGCCCATGCCGTAGTTCTCTTTCGGGGCTTCGGCCGTACGACCGTCTCCTACGGTCAAGCGGCCGTCCATACCGGCGGTGTAGACCTCGTCCATGTACTTCTTGAACGACCATGGCACGCCCATCCAGTTGACGGGGAACTGCATGATGACGACATCTGCCCATTGGTGGTTGCCGACTTCCTGTTCGACGTCATACCCCTTAGCCCCCTCTGAGTTTCGGATTTCGTGACCAGCATCCAGGAGGTGCTTGCGTGCTCGTTCGACAAGCGCGGCGTTCAATTCACCCTTGGCGAATGGATAGGGCTGGTGCCCGTTGATGATGAAGACTTTGCTCATGTGTTTCACTCTGTCATCTCGTTGAACTTGGCCTGCTCAACCGCAAGCCTGGCCTCACGAGCAACAAAGTGATACTCTGGAAACTAAAGTCAACCAGTATACTTTTGGTAACCTATTAAGGATTGAGCATGAAGGCGCGTGTCGAGCGGGATGATCAGGGCCGCAAGTCAGTCGTGGAGGCTTGCGAGGAGCCATGCCCTATTGAACGGGGCATGCGCATCCTTGGCGGAAAGTGGACAGGTTCTATTCTGTGGCACCTCAAGGACGAACCGGTTCGTTTCAACGATCTTGCTCGCATGATCGGTGGGGCGAGCAAGAAGATGATCACAGAACGCCTGCGCCAACTGGAAGCGCGCGGATTGATCGAACGTCGTGTCATCGATGGTTCGCCAATCTCGGTCGAGTATGTCATCACGCCGTTTGGTGCGACGGCGTTGGATTGCCTGGATCAACTGCGCATCTGGTCGGAAGGATTGCCGGAAGAACTGCAGCAGGAGCTGGCGGAATGACCGTTGAGTTGCCGAGATTGAAGCCTTCACCAATTCCACCCATCAATCCAGTCCCCGAGTATCTCGCGGATGACAGATTGCGCGCAGTTTATGAAGACACAAAATCTGTGCTGCAGGTCCCATGGATGGGCGTCGTAACCATGGCATTTGCACATTATCCAAAATTTTACGACGTCCTGTGGAACGGAGTGCGAGAAGTCGCAGCAAGCAGCGAGTTCGTCACTGCGTGTAAAACACTTCGCAGCACCGCCGAAAAGAATGCAGCGAACCTCGGGACAAACAACATCGCCGCTGAACTCCGAGCGCTCGGCTACGCCGATCGCGAACTCGATGAAATACGCGATCAGATCGAGGTTTTCTCACATGGCAACATGCCCTACCTGCTAATCGCGACCACTGCACGGCTACTGCTGGAAGGCAGCGAGCTTTCAGATCAACGGCAGATCAGTCCGTTTGACGAGCGCCACGGCCCATCGGCGTATGGCCGTCCTGTACTGATCGAACCACATCATGCGGACGTTCCCACCCAGAACGTCTACGAGGACATCAAGCAAACTCTTGGCTTGCCATTCGTGAACACCGACTATCGCGCACTGGCACGCTGGCCGAGCTATTTCGCGCTTGCCTGGAACGATCTTCGCCCGCATGTCGGCACCGAGAGCTATCGCGCCTCTCTCACTTCCGTTCACAGCACTGCAATCAATCTAACTCATACATTGCCCAACCCGAGCGTTCTCAATTGTCGGCAAATAAGCGCAGCAGCTAGTGAAGACGGTAGCATTGAAGAAATCACCGAAGTCGTGAGACTCTTTCAGTGGCTTCTTCCCGGCTTGGTATTGAACGTCGCGTACTTTCGACAGCAGCTCAATTAGTGCGAACTTACTTGTTCAGAGCACTTTTAACCGACGGACTTGTTGCTCGGTTCCTGACCGTGTTGCGCTGCGAGAACCGGCCAGCAGAACATCAGATCGGTTCCTTGTCTCGAAGTCCTTCATACCGGAGCTTATCTAACTTCCATCTGGCAGCGGTATGAATTCCTCCGTGTCATCCGGTGGCAGCTGGAAGCGGCCGGCCTCCCAATCGCCCTCAGCCCAGGCCTCTTTGGCGGCATTGATCTTTTCCTGCGAAGACGCAACAAAGTTCCACCAGATGTAGCGCGGGCCAGAGAGCGTCTCCCCGCCGAGCAGAATCAGCCGTGCACCTGCCTCACCGGCCTTGAGAGTGATTTGATCGCCTGGCCGGAAGATCATCATCTGACCACTTTGAAAAACATCGCCGCTGATCTCGATCGATCCACTGACAACATAGATGCCGCGATCCTCGTGATTGTCCGGTAGCGGGAGAAGGGCACGGCTTTCCAGCACGGCATCCGCGTAGAACATTTCGGAGAAAGTCTTAGTCGGCGCGGACTCGCCGTATGCATTGCCAATGATGAGGCGAACCTGTTTACCTTCGCTTTCCAGGAAAGGCAGGGCGTCCTTGCCGTGGTGCTCGAAACCCGCATCAATTTCCTCGTGGCTTTCAGGGAGCGCGACCCAGGTCTGAATCCCGAACAGATGATGGGCACCTTTGCGCGTTTCTTCGCTCGTGCGTTCGGAATGAGTAACGCCGTTGCCAGCTATCATCCAGTTTACCGCGCCCGGATAGATCATCTGGTTGGTACCGAGCGAGTCGCGATGCTGGAACTCACCTTCGTAAAGATACGTTACGGTTGCAAGCCCGATGTGCGGATGCGGACGCACATCAATACCTTTGCCGGTCACGAAGTCGGCGGGACCTGCCTGATCAAAGAAGATGAACGGACCAACCATCTGGCGCTGCCCCGACGGCAAAGCGCGGCGAACTTCGAACCCGCCAAGGTCCCGTGCACGCGGCACAATAATGGTATCGATACTTTCGAGGCTTCCGCAGTCCGGACAGTTGGGTTCAAGTGCGGGATTCCAGCTCATCGCATTTTCCTTGTGTTGTCCAATTCAAGAGGGGTTGCTTTCTGTTGCGCTAGACCCTTTTCGCCGCCAGCCAGATAGTGCTTCACTATTGGCTGGGTCCCTTCGACGAGCAGACCTCGGATGCTGTCCTGCAGTTTTTGATCCTCGCCGCTTACGCGTTCGTGATGGCGAAGATGATCATTCCATGACGCTTCAAACCAAGTTTCGACATGCAGGTCCGTCTCTTCGATGCTCCCCATCAGCGTCCAACCGTAGCCACCGCCACGTCTGCGCGCGGTCTTGAGTTTGGTCATCAATGCTGAAAACTGATCGAGGTTCTCCAGCGGGACTTTGTAGATGACCTGGATCATGACCGGTCCACGGTCTCCGGCTGTATCTTGCGAAATGACCGGTGTTGGCCAATGCATCGACGGTGCGAGATCGAGTTGCTCTCCTTGATTGAGCTTGGCGCGCCACGTCAGCGGGATCATAAGTATGGCACCGGCAGCCGCGATCAGAAGGCTGGTGACAATGCTGGCACTGGACGCGACCTGTCCCCAGATCAAGCTGCCAGCCGACATCGCACCAAAAAACACCGTGAGGAAAAAGGATAGACCACGCGCACGCACCCAATCTGGCAAGGCCGTCTGTGCCGAGACGTGGAAACTTGAAAGGACGGTGATCCATGACATCCCGGCAAGCGCTGAGACAGCGATGGCAACCATCTGATTGCCGACGGTGGCAAAGACCGCGAGCACGAGTGCGGTCCCCAAAGTTCCCGCTGCAACCGTCATATCAGGGCCCAGCGCACGCTTGATCGTCGGCAGAAGCAAAGCCCCGAGCACCGCACCGCCGCCGACCGCACCGAGCAGCAAACCGTAAAGCGTCGGGCCGCCTGAAAGTAGCTCGCGGGCAATCAGCGGCAGCATTGCCCAATAGGCGCTGGCAAAGGCAAAGAAAGCTGCCGCGCGAATGAGCGTCGCGCGCAGGGGGGCGCTATTGGCTACGTATCGCCATCCGGCAATGATGGCAGGAACGACGTGCTCCGGCGGCAAGCGATGCTGCGGTTTCGGTGGTTGCCGCCACCACAACAACGCAGCGATGATGCCGACAAAGCTCAAAGCATTGAGGGCGAATGGCGACCAGACCCCGAGTGCCACAATCAGAAAGCCGGCAAGTGCCGGGCCGACGGCACGACTGATATTGATACCGGCTGAGTTGAGCGCAATGGCCGAAGAGAGGTCCGATCGCGGCACCAGTGCCGGAACAAGGGCCTGCCAGGCAGGAGCCATGAAGGCTGCGCCTGTACCCAGCAGAAACGTGAAGAGGATCAGCAGTAGAGGCGTCACGAGATTCAGATAGACGAGCAGAGCCAGCCCTGCTGCCACCGCGGCCACGAGCAAATTGACGATTAAGAGTAACCATCTACGATCGACGATATCAGCGATGGCGCCGGCCAGCAAGGCGAACAAAAAGATGGGCAGCGTCGTTGCCGCTTGCACGCCAGCGACGGTCAGGGGCGACGATGAGAGTTCTGTCATCAACCAGCCGGCCCCGACATCATGCATCCATGTTCCGACATTCGACAGAACGGTCGCGATCCAGAGCACCGTGAAGGCGCTATATTGAAACGGCGCCCAGGCCGACGGCCGCGCGGTGCCGGTTGCAGTTGTTTCAGCCATTAGTCCGCTCCCATCTCCGCAACGCCTGTTAGGTGCGAGATGACGTTTACTCTGAGACCAGTGCTACACTTGCTCATGCGCGATCCTCACGTCCGACATTGCTCGCTCGCTATCCGTCAGCTGGGGCAATATGCGATCGCACCTTGACTTTGAGGCCAGGAAGCAGCGTTCCACGTGGATTTGCCACCAGCCCCCACGTGGTGAGCATCCCTGATGCGGGATCGACTGTTGCACTTTCGAAATCTGCACGGCCTGTTTGGCGATGCTCCGCACCGCTTGGTTCAATTATGGTCAACCGCATGCGGCCCAGCATTTCGGCAACGGTGGTCGCGCCTGTCAGGCGCATCGCCAGTTGTCGGCTGCCATGGGGCACGCTGTAACGCACACGAACCGGATCGATCCGAACAATCTCCGCAAGCTGTGTGTTGGCTTCCGCTTCAACGAATTGGCCTACACGACCAATGACGTTGGTCACGATCCCGGAGATAGTTGCGCGGATGACCGTGCGCTTGAGATTGAGGTTCGCGACGGACAAATCCGCTTCGGTCCGTGCGAGCGCTGCGCGGGCAATGTCTGCGCGCAGTTTCGACTGGCGGGCGCTTGCTACCGCACCTGCACCGCGCGCGCGCAGCATGGCCTGGCGTGCAGCAACATCTTCAGCCAGCGCCAGAGCAGCAGCCGCCTCATCGCGCGCGGCTTTGGCTTGGGCGACCGCGAGTTCGAGCACGGCCGCGTCAAGACGAAACAGCGCTTGACCCACATCAACCCGGCTCCCCGGCCGCGCCAAGACGTCCGATATGACACCGGTCACCCTATTGGAAACTACAACCATCTGCGACGGTTCGACAGCGCCGATGAATGTGAAGCGCGGCTGCTGGCCCTTGGCGGCAGCCGTTTGTGCTGGCACCAAGCTCAGCGCGAAGATCGTTGAGGCTATGCCGAGTCCGCACAGTCTAAGCATGATCTTGGTTCCTGGATGGGCGTTGCGCTTGGGCGGACGCCGGCCCGTTGCAGCGTTCGTTTGCCCGCCGGTTCGCGGCTGCAAAGTCTTTTGCATGGAGGCAGTGAGCTGCTGCATCGGACAGTGTCATGCGCGACTTCGCCCAAGACATTGCGCTTTCGCCCAATAGCATGCCAAGAAGACCAAGCAGCGCGATAATTGGTGGCGCCGGTGAGCGTGTGTTGAGTAGGGCATAAGCAGCACCAACAGCCAAGCCGATCGCCAGCGAAATCGCATATGGTTTCCAGTCCATGGCTGTGTCCTCAGATTGTTGTTGGTGCGCCGGGCGCGCCAAATACGGGAACGGGCGACCAGTCCGGCAACTCTGGCAGGGGCCTAGGCCCGTATTCTGTGAACTGGCCGCCTGCGTAGACTATCTTGCCACCGGTAAAGGTCAGATCAGCGGTGATATCGGCGATCTCATCCTCGGCCACCTCGAAAAAATCACGATCCAACACGGCCAGATCGGCAAACTGGCCCTGCATTAGCTGTCCCTTTTTTCCTTGCTCACGGCTGAACCAAGCACCGGCCGCCGTCCAGTGGCGGAGGGCGTCTTCCCGGCTCAGCCGGTTTTCTGGCGCCCAAATGACATCGCCACCGCGGCCCTTGCCCGAGACTGCCCAGTGGATGGCGAGCCATGGATTGTAGGAAGAAACCCGTGTCGCATCGGTGCCAGCTGCCAGAGGCGTACCCGAAGCCACCATCTTCTTGACTGGCATGACGTCGCGTAGAGCAGCTTCGCCGTAGCGCTCGCGATAGGCTGTCGCCTGGAAGGCGATGCGATTCTGGTACGAGATGCCTCCGCCGAGCCGTGCCACCCATTCCATGGTGCGCTCGGAAATTGTCTCGCCGTGATCGAAGATCCAATTGAGTTCGTTGATGCCCTTATCGCGACCGACTTCCTCAACTAGCTTGAGCAGACGATGGGCACTCTCTTCATACGTGCAGTGGAAGCGGATCGGCCAACGGTTCTCAAACAGAAACTCGAGAACCGGTTTCAGGTCGCCTTCCATGCGTTTTGGCAACTCGGGCCGCGGATATGAGAAGTCCTCGAAGTCGTAGGCTGATGCTACCAGCATCTCGCCGGCGCCGACGCACTTGAGATAGTCGTCGCCCTGGTCGGGTTTGACGATGTCATTCCAACGCTTGAAGTCGTCAAGTTCCAACAGCGGGCGTTGAGCAAACAGTTGGTATCCAATGCGCACGGTCTGCTCGCCACGGCGGTTGAGTTCGCTGATAACGCCATAGTCGTCGGGATAGTTTAGGAAACCGCCGGCGCAGTCCAACGCCGACGTCAGGCCAAGCCGGTTCAGCGCTCGAAAGTAATGCTTGGTCGAGAGGATCTGCTGCTCGAAATCGAGCTTCGGCGCCATATCGAGCAGGGCATAAAGCGGCTGGGCGTTTGGACGTGCCAACGCCAGGCCTGTTGGATTGCCGTTGTCGTCGCGCTCAAGTCGACCTGAGACGAACGGCTCATAGTAATGACTGTCGATGCCGAGTGCGCGAAGGGCTGCCTTGTTGATCCAGGCGCGGTCGTAAAGATGCAGGACATAGACCGGCACATCCGGCGCGGCCGAGTTGATCTCTTCGATCGTCGGCAGACGCCTCTCTGCAAACTGGTCGGCTGACCAGCCACCGACGACGCGGATCCACTGCCCGACTGGTGTGCGCTGGGCCTGCGCCTTGAGCATCGCCAATCCGTCGGCAAGCGAGGATACGGTGTCCCAACGCAACTCCATGGCAAAGTTATTGCCTTGGCGAATGATGTGGGTGTGACTGTCGATCAGACCAGGAATGACGCGTTGACCTTTTAGATCGATCGTCGTCGTGTCTTTGCCGGCCAGCCGCATTATTTCGGCGTCGGCACCGACCGCCTCCACAATGCCGGCGCCAATTGCGATGGCCTGAGCGCTCGGCTGGTTCGGGTCGAAAGTTGTGATCTTGCCGTTGGTCAAAATGACATCAGCCATCGTAGGTCGCTCCAATGTGCAAAGAGAGTTGAGCCGGAAGCCGCTTGAGCCCCCGGCTCTACTGGATCGTTAAGCATTGCGGCTGTCGCCAAATGTGATGACGGGTGACCAGTCCGGACTGACCGGCGGTGTATGACGCAGGTCATGGCGCGCGAACGTGTTGCGACCGAAGACGACCCTGCCCCCAACCACTGTCAGGTCGGATCTGAGCTTGGCAATCTCGGCGTCAGTCACCGCGAAATAATCGCGGTCGAGTACGGCAAAATCCGCAAGCTGACTCGCCTTGACGGCCCCCTTGCGGCCGGCATCTCCCGTGAACCAGGCAGCATCCGCCGTCCAGAGACGAAGCGCTTCTTCGCGGGTCAGCAGGTTGTCGTCGCCGTACATCCGCCTGCCGCCTCGAGAAAGTCCTGTCGACAGCCACTGCAGGGAATACCAGGGATTGTAGGACGTCACCCGCGTTGAGTCCGTGCCGGCACCCACAGGGACACCCAGGTCCAGGATGCGTCTGAAGTTTGGCGTCGCGCGCAGCTTCTCTTCACCATAGTTATTGATGAAGTCTTCGGCCTGAAACTGGAGACGGTTCTGCAGTGCGATACCGCCACCAAGCTTGGCGATCCGCTCGAGGTTGCCCGGCGAGAACGTTTCGACATGGTCGATGAACCAGCCCTTTGTCAGCCCGGCGCCCTTGGCGACGTCTTCGTAAACCGGTAGCAGGCGATCGCCCGTTTCATCGTAGGTAATGTGCTGACGGAACGGCCAACCGGCCTCGCCGAGCACCGTCATGATCTTGGTCTGGATCTCCTCGGCGTCGCGATCGATGTCGGGGCGCTTATCGGCGAAGATTTCATAGTCATAGGATGACCATGTCAGGTTCTCGCCCGCGCCAACGAACTTCAGCATGTCGTCGCCGGTGCCTGGCTTGATGCTTTTCGTCCATTTCTGGTAGTCGGCGAGCTCGCGGCCTTTGACCTGAGGGAAGGAATGGTAGCCGACGCGTACGGTCATCAGGTCGCGCTCATGCAGCCAGCGGAAGACCTTGTAGGGATCCGCATCGGGAAACTCCATGCCGCCGCCGCCGGCATCGGACGCCGAGGTCAGGCCCAAGCTGTTGAGTTCGTCCATGTATTGGATGGATGAGTTGATCTGATCGCGCAGTGAGAGCTTCGGTGCGCCTGCTAGGGTCTTGTACATGAGCAGGCCGGAAGGCGCAGCCAGCAGGCGACCTGTCGGTTCACCATCGACCTTTTCGATGATGCCGCCCGGATACGTAGGGTGGCTCGGCTTGTTGTAGCCGAAGTAGTCGGTCGCCCGGCTGTTGAGCAGGGTGAGTTTGTAGAGATGATGAATCAGGACCGGATGGTTTGGCGCGACAGCATCCAGCTCCGCAACCGTTGGCAGGCGCTTTTCCTTAAACTGGAATTCGGAGAAGCCACCGGCAACGCGAATGAACTGACCTTCAGGTGTGCGCTCGGCTTGAACGCGCAACAGGTGCAGAGCTTCTTCGAGGCTGTCGGCGCCGTCCCATCGGACTTCGAGATTGTAGTTGACGCCGCCACGGATCGCGTGCGTGTGGCTGTCGATTAGGCCGGGAATGACACGCTGGCCCTGCGCGTCGATGACTTGTGTGAAAGGCCCGATCAGCGAGGCGACATCTTGCCTGCTGCCCACGGCAACGAATGTTCCGTTGCGCGCGGCAAGCGCGGTTGCCTCAGGTCGTTCAGGATCCATGGTTGTGATGCGCGCATTGACCAGCACAAGGTCGGCTGCGGCCGATTGCGCAAGAGCTGGTGCTGCTGCCCCCATCGCCACCGTGGCGGCGCCGCCGGCAAGAAATGCGCGACGGTCCATCGGTAGATGTTTGGTTGTGCTCATGATCATCTCCATTCGGAATTGTCGCTGGCCTGCTCTGCGCATGGTGGCAGGCAAGCCGGTGTCGTCCCAATGCCGGCTTCGTTGGCACGAAGTCCAGCATTGGCTTTTCGAGATTTGACTGAAGAGCGCCGTTGGCTGGGCTACGGCCCTTTTCTAGGCTGCTGCTGCAGGTTCCATGCGTGGGCCGTGCTTGACGCGCTCGTCTGCCTTGTGGACCATGGTGTAGGCGTAGTCGACGCCCATGCCATAGGCACCGGAGTGCTCTTTGACGAGTTCGATGACAGCATCATACGTTTCCCTGTGGGCCCAATCGCGCTGCCATTCGAGCAGAACCTGCTGCCAGGTCATCGGTACGACACCGGCCTGCACCATGCGGTCCATGGCGAAGTTGTGGGCGTCCATCGTCGTGCCGCCGGAGGCATCGGCGACCATGTAGATCTCGTAGCCGCCTTCGAGCATGGCGCTCAATGCGAAGGTCGTGTTGCACACTTCCGTCCACAGCCCCGAGACGACGACTTTTTTGCGGCCGTTCTGTGCCAGTGCATCCCGGACTTTCTGGTCGTCCCACGAGTTCATCGACGTGCGTTCAAGCAACGGATGCTCCGGGAACACGGCCAGCAGTTCCGGATAAGTGTGGCCGGAGAAGCTATCGGTTTCGACCGTCGTGATGGTGGTCGGCACGTTGAAGATCTTGGCGGCCTTGGCAAGACCAACAACGTTGTTCTTCAATGTCTGACGATCGATCGATTGAACGCCGAAAGCCATCTGTGGCTGCTGGTCAATGAAGATCAACTGGCTGTTCTGCGGCGTCAGGACTTCAAGCTTTTCACTCATCATTCTCAACTCCTTGCCTTGAGAGTGGTCAACTGACCGAGTTCGGTTTCTTGCAGGTCTTGCTGTTCTTCGATGATTGCTAGGTGGGAAGTCCTGTTGCTTCCAACAAACGATAGTTTCTAAGCCTTAGACAAAGCTGTGCTTGCCCTTGGATGCCTCAAGGCACGGGTTGGATGGCTTTGGTGGCAGCCGCCTCTTGCCGAGCCCATTCGAGGAAGGCCGCGACGGCGGGCGTGCCCTCGGTGCTGGCTGCACACACCAGGTAGTAGCGCAGGTTCAATCGTATGTTCGGACCGAATGGGGACACCAGCCGGCCGGCCTGAAGATCATTGCACGCGAGGAGCGAGCGACCGAGCAGGACACCGACACCCCCTATTGCGGCATCGACTGCCTGGTCTCCGTAGGAGCCAAAGTGGACGCCGCGATTTGCTTGCGAAGGATTGATGCCAACTTGTTCAAACCAATCACTCCAGGTCGGGGCGTCGGCAAACCGCTCGATCAGGCTGTCATCGTGGATGAGTGGTGCGCGACGGATATCTTCCGGGGTTTCCAGTTTCAATCTCTCGATGAGCTCGGGGCTCGCGAGAGGGACAAGCGTCTCATCGAAGATCTCTTCGGAATAAAGGCCCGGGTCCGGAGGATTACCAAACCGGATGGCAACGTTCGGCGCGGACGCCTCCATGTTCGCCATTTCGAACTTGGCATCGATCTGAATCGTAATGTCGGGGTATTTGTCCGCAAATCGAGAGAGGATCGGCACGAGCCACTTGTTGAGCAGCGGAGCGGAGCACGTAATGATCAGCGTCTCGTGGTCCGGCGTCCGGACGTCTTCCACAGCGGCGTGCATTTTCGTGAATGCTTCTGCGAGCCCCGTTTGCAGGCGTCGCCCCTCTGCTGTTACGACCACGGATCGCGGCTCACGACGAAATAGCGCTACCTCGAGCTCGGCCTCGAGCGATCTGATCTGCTGGCTGATGGCAGCCGGTGTCACGGATAGCTCGTCTGCCGCTACCTTGAACGAAGAATGTCGTGCAGCTGCTTCGAACGCGCGCAGGGCGTTCAATGCCGGTAGCCGTCGCAATGGCATGGTGTCAACTCGCAGGGGCCGTTGTGGACGGGCCGCCGGCCATTGCAGGCGGCCTTGAGTTCACTAGTAGGTTAGGTCGAACAGGAGAAACTCGGCTTGCTCGCCAGCCGAGATCTGCAATTGTCCTGCCTCGGCTCTCGACAGTCCGTCACCTGCTTTGACGTCAACACCATTGACGGTGAGTTGACCCGCCGTCACCTGCACCCAGGTGCCTCGACCTTCCTTGACGTCATACCGGACGCTTTCGCCCTGCAGCAGGACAGAAGCATAGAGGTTGACATCTTGGTGGATGACGATCGAGCCATCTCGTCCGTCGCGAGAGCCGATCAGGCGCAACACGCCGCACTTATCTTCGAACGAGAACGTTTTTTGTTCGTAGGACGGTTCCAGTCCGTCGCGCTCGGGCACGATCCAGATCTGAAGAAAGTGGACCGGGGCCGTCTTGGACGCATTGTATTCGCTGTGGCGAACGCCCGCGCCTGCTGACATGCGCTGGATGTCTCCCGGCTTGATCACCGAACCGGTACCAAGGCTGTCGCGATGCTCCAGGGCGCCGTCGAGGACATAGGAAATGATCTCCATGTCGCTATGGGGATGCGTCGGGAAGCCACCGCCGGGGGCCACACGATCTTCATTGATCACACGCAACGGGCCAAATCCAATATGGTTCGGATCGAAATAGTGGCCGAAGGAAAAGCTGTGTTTCGAGTCCAGCCAGCCGAGATTTGCGCCACCGCGCTCCTCAGCAAGTCTCAAAGTCAGGGCCATACCCATCCTCCAATTTTTTGAGGCCACAAGGCCGTTTTGTTCTGTTGTGAAATTGGGATGATGGCCGTAATTGTGCAATCCAGTCACTTTGAATCAGACTGCATCCAGAATGGATACAATCAAATGGACAAGCTCGATGCCATGCTGGCGTTCACCAAGGTCGTATCATCAGGCAGTTACGCCGAAGCTGGTCGCCAGTTGGGACTGACACGATCAGCCGTCAGCAAGGGAGTAATCGAGCTCGAGCGAATCCTTGGCGCGCGACTGCTGGACCGCACAACCCGCAAGGTTGGTCCAACAGAAGCAGGCTTGGCCTATTATGAAAGATGCCTCGAAATTCTCTCTGAGATCGAAGAAACCGAGCTGCAGGTCTCTCGGCTCCATGACGAACCCAAAGGAACTCTGAAGCTCAACGCGCCGATGTCATTCGGAATTTTGCACGTAGGTCGCGCCATCGCTGACTTCATGGCAGCCTACCCTGATCTGAAAGTCGAACTGTTCCTCAATGATCGTTTCGTCGACCCAATCGAAGAGGGCTTCGATGTAACCGTGCGCATTGCCGATCTTGCAGACTCGAGCTTGATTGCGCGCAAACTTGGCCCGGGTCGACGCGTGCTCGCGGCCTCGCCCGACTACATTTCGAAGCACGACCGACCCAAGACACCGAGCGAACTCGCAAACCATGCGTGCTTGAACTATGGCCACACAACGTTGCTGCAACGTTGGCAACTCACGCACGCAGGCAAAACAATGAGTGTGCCGATCAACTCGCGCCTCTGTTCAAACAATGGCGATGCATTGCGCGATGCGGCGCTTGCTGGTCAAGGCATTACAAAGCTGCCAACATTTCTTGTCGGCGACGATATCCAAGCTGGTCGCCTGCAAGTAGTCCTGCCCGAATACCCTCCGACGGAACTTGGCATCTACGCGCTTTATGCACCCAACAAATACCTGGCTGCCAAGACGAGGGTGCTCATAGACTTCCTCGTCGATCGTTTCGGTCCCGAGCCGCCCTGGGACGCGTTCAGAACGAATTAGAATTGGTTTTCTTCAAGGTCAACTGGAGCTTCGGCTTTTTGATCAAAGTCCCCGTGTGGCGAGCGCGCCAGTAGATGTGTCGGGGTTGCACCGATTCAAGCCTACAATGTCAGCTTCCACTAGCAGCGGACACGAGCTTCGAGAAAGTTAGGTAAGACTAAACTTCAGCAACGGGTCAACTGCTGCCGGCCGTTGCGCACTGATGACGACAACTCATCACTCAGAAGCCGCCAGTCTGAGAACGAAGCGTGACACCTGAATAGCCCCTAGATTCGTAGACACCTTGTTTCCTAAATCTGAGGCGAGGAGGCCGTTATGGGTAATCCAAAATTCAGTGATGATTTCAAGCGTGACGCGGTGCATCAGATTGTTGAACGGGGCTACGTCGACCGAGATAGCACGGTCGGCGGCCTTGTCGTTAGGAGGACCTCTGCCATTCGTCTCGGTCTTCCGAATAGTGCCAGTCTTCGCCGTGATCGAATTTTAGGTAGTCGCCCCAAGCCCAATCAAGGGTGTCTTCTGGAACACCAGAAGCCGTCGCCTCCTTCATGAACTCCGCACGGGTCAGACGCCTCGAAATGATGCCGCGTGACGGAATTCTTCTGAAGCCGCTCTTATAGATGAACGCTTCCGCCGGCTTGCGATGCTTTCGAAGCTTAGCCTGCGCCTCTGCTTCAGCGATTTGTTCGGCGGTTGGTTCTTCGTACATGACGTCTATGTCTATTTCGTGCTCCAGCTGCTCAGCCATTCTCACGATGGCCCTTTGCGTCCAAGGGTCCGATCGCTTCCAGAGGTCTTCGAATTCGGCGATCAGCACCGCGTCCGGCCCGTTCTCAATCCGTCTTCCAATCACCATCGGTCAATCTCCTTTGAACAGCGACGCGATCCACGCCGGCAATTTTCCCTGAAGTTCCGTCGTGTCGTAGTCTAAGACTTCGCGCCAAGCCCATTCATCTGTAAGGCTCATGGCGCGTCCGCTCGAAAGCCTTGCCCCGTTCTGGGGCGATTCTTCATTGCCTTCCTTTACACCGTCCATACGGGCCGCTCGCTCCTACAAATTATCTTATATGACGGGCTCTCGGGCTTTCAGGCCGGGATCGCAAGCATCGGACAGCCAGCCTGGTGTAGGACACGTTCGGTCGTGCTGCCTCTCAACGCATCGAGAAAGCCGTGACGGCCCTCTGTTGGCATGGCGATCATGTCGACAGTCTTTGTGGCTTCGAGAATGCTTTCGACAACTGGGCCTTGCAGCAGCCTGACGTCGATCGGTTCGCCCGACTTGTCGAGGATCCAAGGTGCAACATCGCCTATATGGACGGCTTCAATACGTGCCGTGAGCCGGTCGAGCAGAGCACTCAGAATTTGGAGTGCACCCCGAGGTGACGGATTGCGAGCCAGTGGAACCAGAACTGTGTTGAGCTGTAGCGCACCTGATTCAAGATCGACAAAAGGACGAGTGTTAGTTCCAATGAATAGCGTTGGAATCCTTGTCCGTCTGACAATGTTCTCCGAAACAGAGCCTGAGAGCCAACGCGTTAATCCGGATGCACTGTGGGTTTCCAAGACGATGAGGTCTGGGGGTGATGAAGTTAGAAATGTGCAGATGCCGCGGAGCGCGTCGTGCTGGGCGATCTCGATCTTGCGAAGTGCGACACCGAGTTGGGCTTCTATGTCGTCCGGTGATGCGTCTTCGCTGAGCAGGCCCCAGCGGGCAAGCGTCTCTCGCACATGCGGAAACTCAGCCCAGTTTTCTTGATCATTAATTGTCCGAACGTGCAAGACGTCGAACCGGCACCGAAATTCTACTGCGAGTCGCAGCGCGTGAGAAAACGCTGCATCGCCTTCGGGGGAGAGGTCCGTCGGATGTACGATACGCTTAATCATCCACTTCACGGCTCCTCTGGCTGAGCGGTAGGTGATGGAGTTCTTGGACCGTCACGTGTCTCATTCGGTCATTGCGCCGACACAGACACGGTTCACGTGTAGTCACCATCCCAGTTTAGGGTGGGGATGGCCCAAATGCCCGCAACAACACGTCATTGCAGCCGCTCGATGCGCGCAATCAACACCTCAGGCGTTTCGAGAACCAGCAGATTCGGCTTGCCGGATGCATAATCCGAGCCGATGAAGTGGATGTGGGTCAGTCCGTTCGGCTCGTCCCACACCATGTACCCAATGGCATTTGAGTTGATCTTCACCGGTCGCTTTTTGTGCTCTGACGTTGCATCTATCCAGTGCGCCATGATGCTCGCCTCACGTTGAAGACCTGCTCCGCCTGGTCGGCTATCACCCGTTCGCTTGAAGCATTACCGTTGGCAGTGTACTTGGCCGACGTCATTGCTGCTTTGATCTTCCTCAATACATTGCGAGGCCTTTCGGTTGACTGATGTTCTCAGTCGCATTGCCGATCACAAGGCGAATCGTATCGACGAATTTCTGCCTTGGCGATATGTGTACATTGCCTGAGTAGGCTTGCTCCCGTACGCTCACCGTTGGAGCGCCCATCACAAATTTGAATTGCTATCACGGCACCAGTTATTGCCCGAAATCAAACGTTTAGCCGACCGAAATGCGATGGGTGTGTCAGAGGCGGTAGGGCCCGAGCCCTGCACACGCGTTTCCTACTGTGCGGGAGCGTCGTACGGAGGCAAACGCGTCCTAGCAAGTTACGTGGGCCAATCGGGCTGTATGGCACTCCTCAAGCCCGAGCATGAGAGCCGACTGACGACTAGCGGATAACTAGAATTGGGACGTTGCTCTTCGTTACAACTTCATAGGCAACGCTGCCGAGCAGCACCTTGCTCAATCCGCGCCGGCCATGCGATGCGACCACTATCAGCTCAGCGCTGGTCTTCTCAGCCGTCTCAAGAATGCCGCTCGCTGGATACACGTCCTTGACATGGATCTTATCGCAATCGACGCTCATCTTCGTCGCAATCTCACCCGCCGCGTCGAGTGTGGATTGGGCACCTTTCTGGGCTGTCCGACGTCAGCGCTCCTG
>JAGDYV010000019.1:0-48704 GCA_049116495.1 Hyphomicrobiaceae bacterium
CTTGTCGGCCTCAACGTCGCTTTGACACTGGGTGATGTTGTCCTAGTCGCACCACTGATCGCGACGGTACCAGCCTTCACGCTGTTTACGGGCTGGCTATTCTTCCGCAGAGAACCGCTCGGCTGGTCAACGATCTTAGCGACGATCATCATTTTCTGCGGGTGCATGCTCGTGATCATGCGTTGACACAAACCGAGACCAGGAACCGCGCCCAATCCGAATACCTGGAAGTCAGCGCGAGTAACCACCGCAACACAGCAAGAAGTTGCTCTACACGCCTGCGTCAAACGTATTTATTCTCAATCTCCATAGCTTTTTGCACCGACGGCCGTGACAACATCCGATCGCGGTGCGCCTCAAGTGCAGCATAGGTGCCGGGTTTCGCGTCCAGTTGCTGGTGGAAACGCCAGAACACCCGGAACAGGTGAATGTCGGCCATGGAATACTGCCCAACCGCCCATTCGCTATCGCCCAATTTGCGGTTAGCCACTTCGAAAGCCGCCGCGATCTGCTCGGGTCCGCCAAGCCGTGCACCATGCATCGTGGAAGCTGTGAACGACATCCAGGAAATCACGGCCGTTTCCGACTCGACATCACCGACCGGCCACAGTTCGGCATCGGGATACGTTCGCGCAAGGTAGTAAAGCGTCGCCGCCACTTCCGTGATGACAAAACCACTATCGGTGACGAGCGCCGGCACTTTGCCATTGGGGTTGACGGCCAGATAGTCGGGGCTGCGCGTTTCCTGCTTAGCCATCAACGTTGGGCAAAGCTCATACTCTGCACCACATTCGATCAGTCCGATATGCGTCGCGAGCGAACTCGTCAGCGGCGAAAAGTAAAACTTGAGCATGATGGCACCTTTGAACGAAGCGAGGGTCAGTAACATCGACGATCGGCGCAAACAGAGCAAGCCCGCCCGGCAGGATCCACCCATCTGATATCAACGAATGAGGCAGGCCCAGCGTTTCGCAATTTGACTTGCATCAACGCCCAGCCAGTCGATCCTACCTATCAACATCTCATGCAACTCCGGCGGTTCTACTTTGCCACCAACCCCGAGTACGACCTGCGATTGGGAGGCCTGACATGTCCTACAAGACCATTCTTGCGTACCTGCCAAACGACAAGTCTCTTGACGGTATACTGGACGTCTCGCTTCCGATTGCCCAGGATCACGATGCGCATCTGATCGGCTTACATGTCAGGCCTCGCGTGCCAATGCTGCTCGGTGCGGTTGCCGCGGAAGTCCCACAATCCATTTTGACCCATCAAGAGGAAATGCTGACACGCGCCACCGAGCAGCTCAGCGATCGGTTCGAGACACGCTGTGCCAAGGCGGGCGTCAAATCGGAATGGCGCTGCAACAAGGTGCAGCATCACGATATCGCTTCCGACGTGATCGGCCAATCGCTTTGCGCGGATCTGATCGTTGTCGCGCAGGAAGACAACGAAGGCTACGAAACACCCGCGGACCTTCCCTCGCGGATCGTCATGGAAACGGCACGGCCCGCATTGATCGTGCCACACGCAGGCAAGTTCACAACTGTCGGCAAGCATGTCGTCGTGGCCTGGAACGGCAGCAGGGAAGCCGCACGGGCAGCATTCGATGCTGTGCCGTTCATGAAGTCGGCCGCATCTGTGCGTGTACTGGCGATCGATCCTAAAAGCCGTGACGGTTATGACAACATCGCGCTGGGCGACGAGATCGGCCTGTGTCTCGCGCGGCACGGCGTCAAGACCGAGGTCACGGTGACGCAAAGCGGCGACATTGCAGTTGGCGACGAGTTACTTAATCGTCTGGCGGACGACGGTTGCGATCTTTTGGTAATGGGTTGCTACGGCCACTCGCGATTGCGCGAAACGCTATTTGGCGGCGTCACGAAAAACCTGTTGCAGCGCATGACGGCGCCGGTGCTTATGTCGCACTGACACGGCGGAAGCCAATCGTGATCAAATTCGTGTCGATTACTGCAGGCGCAATCCTTTTCTTGGCCGGGCTCATTGTTTTCCCGCTGCCGGTTCCGTTTGGCGCTGTCATGATTGTTGCTGGCCTCGTGCTACTGGTCTCATCAAGTGCAATGATAGCGCGCCGTCTGAGATCTTTCCGCCAGCATCATCCCGGCGCCAACAAAGTTATCCAGGCGATAGAAGACCGTCTGCCGGAGCGCTGGAAGAAAGCATTTCGGCGATCTGATCCGTAAGAGCTGATCCGTCGCAGTTTGACAAACATCAATGCTCGCTACCGACCGAACGCAAATACTCAGAACCCAGCAACCATCATCGGACATCGGTGGGAGACCGGTCATGTATCGAAACATTATGATTGCGACGGACGGCTCTGATCTTGCCAAAAAGGCAGAGCTCCATGGCATCGGACTAGCCAAGGCAGTCGGCGCCCGCATTACTGCCGTGACCGTGACCATCCCTTACACTGCGTACATGACAAGCGACGTCGCCGTCGCCATTGATACGACAGTGTTTGAGGAACGCACCGCCGCCATGGCGAAAGCCCGGCTCGAAGCAATCTCCCATCACGCCGACAGCGCAGGCATCGCGTGCACCACCATCCGCTCTGAAGTCGAACCGATCTATCAGGGCATTGTTGATACCGCGCAAGCACAGGAATGCGATCTCATTGTTATGGCGTCGCACGGCAGACGCGGCATCTCCGGCCTCATTCTTGGCAGCGAAACAACCAAGGTGCTGACGCACTCTAAAATCCCGGTGCTCGTCGTTCGCTGAGATAGCGTAAGTGCTGGACGGCAAAGCCGTACCGGGCACAGGCACCGGGTTTACAGATCCAGCAGTTTAACCAGCCGCTTTCTTTGCAGCACAGTCCCGGCACAATGCCGTATAGGGAACAGCGTCCAAGCGCTCATTCGAGATATCCTTGCCACAACCAACGCAGATACCGTACGTGCCGCTTTTGATGCGTGTCAGCGCCATATGAATCAAATCCATTTCGTTTGCGCCGGCTTGCCCCAGGCCTTCAAGGACCTCATCCATCTCGGCCTCGGTTGCGTTCTCTTCCCAATCCGGGTCCGGTGCCTGCTCAAGATGGTCTTCGATACGGTGCAGTCGACCATCCAGTTCGGCCAAACGGGCCCGGAGCGTTTGTTCGCGCGCCTTGATATCCTGCATGTTCAATCCTCGCTGGTTTTCACCGAGCAAGATCGCGCAACCGTTCGACGAGATCTCTGACCTGGATCAAACCGGCATCACAAAGACGCGCCCATCACGTAGCTGACCCAGAGCTGCTCCGCGCCCGTGTCCAAACCACGATTGGGTGTTCCAGACCTCGAATTGATTGCGGTATGCCTTCGACGAGATGCGCCAGACAACGTTCGTCGAAGTCGGCCTCCTGTCTGGCCTGCCGAACAATGTCGTCACTTGCAACAAGCACGCACTCAAGCGGGCGCGACAGCCCCTCCAGTCGGCTTGCAACGTTGACCGTGTTCCCGATCACTGCGAACTCCAGCCGGTTGGCACCGATATCACCAAGCACGACGGGACCATAATGCACACCAAAACTCGCCAACAGCGCTGGTTGGCCGGCGGCCACCCGCTCGGCATTGAGAGCCTCAACCGCCTCGACCATTGCGGCACAGCACAACAATGCCTGCGTCGCATCACGTTCACCCGCAAGCGGCGTGCCGAACGTCGCCATCAATCCATCGCCAAGAAACTTGTCGAGCGTTCCGCCATAACGAAAGACCTGCCCCTCCATCGCCGCATGAAATTGTCGCAACGTCGTGATGACGTCGGTTGGCGTACGCCCCTCAGCGAACGTCGTGAAGCCAACAATGTCCACGAACAGAACCGCCACATTTTGGTTGCGCACTTGCTTCAGCGGCTCATCATTGTGAGATAATTCTTCGACCACGTTCGGCGAGAAATACCGCGCCAGGTTGGCCCGTTCCCGCACAACGCCCGCATGGTCAACGACAAGCTGGCTCGATCGCCGCACAGTCATGGCAAGCGTAAAAGCGACGATCAGGAAGACCACAATCTCCTGAACGCGTAATCCCAATTCAATGGAGTTTGGATCGAATATCGACAACAGTCGCTCTTGCGGACCCAGCGCCACGGCAATGGCCGCCGCCATGCCGGGATTGGCATTGGGAAACGCAATGATCCACAACATCCCTGCCGTCCATAGACCTGCCGTCCAGGTTCCGATGGCAACGATCGTACGCCAGTTGTAGGCCAATGTGCCGGCGGCAAGAAACACGAAGAAGTAAATGAAATTGTCAAACCGGTATTGCATCGGCGTCGGCCAATCAACGGTCCGCCACGGGTTGGGCAGCACAGTAATGATCGTCAACAAGGCCAGATCACAGAACAAAAGAAGGAGTTCAGCGCGGGATTGGCCAACCTTGCCAACTCTAAGATGCGCCCAGCCGATCAGCGCAAACAAACCGATCAAGACGAGATAGTAAATCACCTCCCAGTTGGGATTGAGAAAAGGCACCAGCACCGCGATCACGGCGAGCGCAACCCAGCGTGCGCGAACCGCCAGTTCCAGTCCTTCACGCTTGGCTGTCGCAATCGATTGCTCGGCCAGCGCATTTGAATGCGGCGGCAACACCTCCCCTTGCGCCGGATTCGCCGGTGAGAATGGGCGCCACCGTCTCAGTATGTTGTTCAATTCACCAACCTCTGCTGCATGTCATTCCAATTGCAGATCACTGAGCGTACGCGTCAGCCGCGATTAATCAATCCGGCGTTCCTGGCTCGCTCGATAAGAAAAGTTGGATGCTTGGCAGTCGCAACACGGCAGCAGTCACCAGTTTGGCTTTGCTGGTGCGGACGGCGGGACTCGAACCCGCACGATCTAGGATCGAGGGATTTTAAGTCCCTTGTGTCTACCGATTCCACCACGTCCGCATAAATTGCCGGGAATCCTGCCTGACCGTCAGAGTTCGAAGCCCGCAGGTACAGCGATGGGCGGATAAATACGGACATTTTCAAGGATCGTAAAGGGCCAATCCCTCCGGCTTGAGATCAGTGCACAATCGCTGTCTTTTGGTCGCGATCAACCGGAATTGCAGTCAATCGAAAACTTCCGGGAAGAAATCACCACGACCTTCTGGCGTCATGTCCAGAATATTCCAGATCGGCCAGGCAAGATCCATGTGGCGCGGATGCCCGCTCAGATCTGCAAGCAGCATCTCCGTCGACCAGACGTGCCGAATGATGCCATTCTGCTTGCTGAAAATGTTCATCATTGGTTGTTCGCCATCGGCCGTTCGACCATGATAGCGGGTCTGGTATTCCGTTCCGTCCGCAGAAAGTAGCGACACATTGCTCCAGCCGCGCGCCTCCTTGATGGCCGTCAGTTGCGTTGGCGTAGCGGAAGAGACGGCATGGAACGCGATCCGCTGCATGATCTGCGGCGACAAGCCGTTCAGCCCGTCAATCAAGCTCGTACAGGCTGGACACGGGCGCACATCACCGACAGCGAACATATAGCTGTAGAGAGCCAATGTCGGATGTCCGCCGAACAGCGACGACAAGGACCGTTTGCCGCCCTCTAGATCCGCAAACACATAGTCCTCCGGAATCTCGCCGCCAGCCGGTAACGCGCGGCGCATTTCGGCCACCGCCTCGATCTGCGCACGCAACGCAATTTCGGCATCAAGCAGCGCATTGCGCGCGGCCCGGTAATCACCAGATTCGTTCGGGAAAGTAACTGGCATCGTGTCATTCTCCTTCGAAGATCAGGCGGAGACGGTCTCGACCACCTCTCCTGGATGGTTCATTTGCTAAACTATATGGTTGACTATTTCGGGCGCCTGGATTAGTCAACCGCTCAGTTCAATATTGCAAAAGGAAACGCGCCATGAAGCTCTATAATGGGATGTCGCCAAATGGCGCCAGGGTTCAAATATATCTGGCGGAAAAAGAAATCGAGATCACAACAGAGAACGTCGACATCTTGGCTGGTGAAACAAGAACCGCCGCGTTTCGACAGATCAATTCGCTCGGCCAGGTGCCGGTCCTGGAACTCGACGACGGGACGAGAATAACCGAAAGCGTCGCCATTTGCCGCTATCTGGAAACCCTTCACCCCAAACCGCCGCTATTTGGTGAAAGCGCCACGGAGCAGGCACAGGTCGAAATGTGGAACCGCAGAATTGAGCGGCACATCTTCGACACCGTCGGAAACGTCGGCATGCATGAAATGCCGCTTTTTGCCGATCAGATCGAACAATTCCCCGAATACGCAGCGTCTTTGCGCCGACGCTTTGGTGAAAAACTGCAATGGCTCGACGGCGAACTATCAGATGGCCGCGCGTTCGTGTCCGGCGATTCGTTTTCCATTGCCGACATCACCGGAATGGCTTCCTTGATGATTTGCCAGATTATCGACCAAGCCATTCCCGAAAGCGTATCACACGTCAATCGCTGGGCCGACAAGATGCGATCTCGACCAACCTGGCCGATGGGTTAGATCCCCTCGCGCACGGTGCGCTCGAAACGGCCATGAAGGATGGCAGCCCGCACCAGAATGTAGAGCAGCGTCCCATTCAGTACGTGCCACAGGAAGTGCGTCCCAAGCGGGCTTTCAAACAGACCAACATGGGTCGCATCGCAAACCGTGCGGTCAACAGTTCGCAAACTGAGTGAAACGGCGAAAATCAATCCGGCGGCAATGAGACTCCGCGCCGCCGGATGCTTGCGGATCGCCAACGCACCGCCAACCAGAAGCAAAACAATGAACGCCGGGACATAGCCGATCGACCCGTTAAAGCAGGGACCATCACCACAACGAATCTTCTCGGCCTGCTGCAGCGTCGCGAAAAACAGTGCAACGCCGATCGATGTACCAAGCCAGTTCCAACCGAGGAAGCGCTTCAGTGCACAACCGAGGTAAACCAGCATGAAAACCGTAATCGGGAACACATCGGCGAGCACGGCCCAACGCGTCGCAAATGTGTGAAACAGGAAACTTCCGACACCGATGATAAAGACCAGCGCCACCAGAACCAGATCAAATGCCTGGCGCTCGCGGCGCGGCATTCGAAGCCACAGCAGCAACGCAGCCAATGCTGCGATCCAGAACGCAGCGTTCGACCAGGCATTAATCGGCTCAGCCCAGAAAGCCGGGTCAAGCGCCCGCTCGCAGTACGAAAACAGCTGTTTGTTCCAGTAGTCCATGATCGAGCTTGAACCGGTCCAACCGTTATTGCTGCGTCCCTTGAAATCTTCTTCGTCGTGCGTCAGTCTGAATTTTTCGCAGGCGCCGCCGTGACCCTCAAACCCAATTCACGCAATTGGCTTGGTGCCACATCCGCCGGCGCGCTCATGAGCAAGTCCTGCGCCTGCTGGTTCATCGGGAAGAGCGTCACCTCACGCAGGTTCTGCGCACCAACAAGCAGCATCACGATCCGGTCGACCCCAGCCGCCATGCCGCCATGCGGTGGCGCGCCGTATTGGAACGCACGGTACATGGCACCGAACCGCTCCTCGACGACTTCCGGGCCGAGGCCTGTAATACCGAAAGCCTTCACCATTGTCGCCGGCACATGGTTTCGGATCGAACCGGACGCGATTTCGTAGCCGTTGCACACGAGATCGTATTGATAGGCCTTAAGGTCGAGTAATTCCTCATCCGTCGTCGCCGCCTCCAGTGCCGCAAGGCCACCCTGCGGCATCGAGAACGGATTGTGCGAGAAGTCGATCTTCTTATCTTCCTCGTTCCACTCGTACATGGGAAAGTCAACGATCCAGCAAAGCGCGAAGCGGTCTTCGTCGAGCAGCTTGAGATCCTGCCCAATGCGGTCCCGGGCAAGGCCTGCGAATGCGTGAAATTTTTCCGGTCGGCCGGCCGCAAAGAACACCGCATCGCCGGCATTCAGACCAAGTTGTGTGCGAATGGCCTCTGCTCGTTCCGGTCCGATGTTCTTGCCAATCGGACCTGCGGCCTCGTTCTCGCGATACATGATATAGCCAAGACCAGGTTGGCCTTCACCTTGCGCCCAGGAGTTCATCCGGTCGCAAAAAGCACGGCTCCCACCGGTCGGTGCCGGAATACCCCAGACACGAACCTTCGGATCCTTGTCAATCATTCCGGCAAACACCTTGAAGCCGGAGCCGGCGAAATGTTCCGTCACGTCCTGCATTTCGATCGGATTGCGCAGATCCGGTTTGTCGGAGCCGTACTTGGCAATCGCTTCGTCATAGGGCAGGCGCGTAAACGTCTCGGTCACCGGCTTACCTTCGGCAAACTCCTCGAAGACGCCACGGATCACAGGCTCCATGGTCTCGAAAACATCTTCCTGCTCGACAAAGCTCATCTCGACATCGAGCTGATAGAATTCGCCAGGCAGACGGTCAGCGCGAGGATCCTCGTCTCGGAAACAAGGCGCGATCTGAAAGTAACGATCAAAGCCAGAGATCATCAAAAGCTGCTTATACTGCTGCGGCGCCTGCGGCAGTGCGTAGAACTTGCCTTGATGCACACGGCTTGGCACCAGAAAATCGCGCGCGCCCTCAGGACTGGAGGCCGTCAGAATCGGCGTTGCAAACTCGTTAAAACCGGCGTCGTCCATTCGCGCGCGGATCGACTTGATGACCGCCAGACGCCGCATAATGTTGGCGTGCAGCGTTTCACGCCTGAGATCAAGGAAGCGATAAGTTAGACGAATATCTTCCGGATAGTCCGGCTCGCCGAACACCGGCATCGGCAATTCACCGGCCTCGGAAAGCACTTCAATTTCGCTGGCAAAGAGTTCGATTTCACCCGTTGGCAAAGCATCATTGGAGGTCCCGTCAAGGCGGGCGCGCACTTTGCCATCAACCCGGATAACCCACTCGGACCGCACCTGCTCAGCCGTCGAAAACGCCCCACTGTCGGGGTCGGCAACCACTTGCGTAATACCGTAGTGGTCCCGCAAATCGATAAACAGCACACCGCCATGGTCGCGTACGCGATGAACCCAGCCGGAAACGCGGACGTTGGAATCGATATCGGTGGCCCGCAGCGCACCACAGGTATGGGAACGATAGCGATGCAAGTTCGTGTCAGTCATGGTTTACCACTTGAGCGATTTGGATGGTATGGATTGCGGGTTTCGGTCCGCGCGCCGACATCTGATGAATAGGTGTTTCGAAACATCGACGCCTTGTCCGTGTAAACCACGGGTACGCAAACTACAACGTCCAGCTCGGTTTGTCCGCCATGGTTAAGGCATGTTCAACGCTAAACCACGGCACCGCCTGGATTTTTCGCGCGACAAACCTAGAACAATGGGGTTATATCCCGGTCGATGAATGTGATTACAGATACGGACACGCTCGCCCGCGCCTGCAAATTGCTGATCGGGCAGCCATTTGCCACGATAGATACAGAATTCCTGCGCGAGAATACGTTCTGGCCGCAACTATGTCTGATCCAGATGGCCGGACCGGAAGGCGAGTTTGTTGTCGACCCGCTCGCCGACAAGATCGACCTCGCGCCGTTCTTCGAGCTGATGTCGCACAAAGAGACGGTTAAGGTCTTCCACGCGGGCCGGCAGGACCTCGAAATCATCTACGCCAAAGCCGGCATCATCCCAACGCCACTGTTCGATACCCAGGTCGCAGCCATGGTCTGTGGATTCGGCGAATCGATCGGATATGTCAATCTGGTGAAACGCATACTGGGCCGCGAACTCGACAAGGGCGCGCGGTTCACGGATTGGAGTCGGCGGCCGTTATCAAGCAAGCAGCTTACGTATGCACTGGCTGACGTCACCCATTTGCGCGGCGTCTATACGCACCTCGCCAGTGAGCTGGAAGCCACAAGACGCACAAGCTGGGTCGCGGAAGAAATGGCAACGCTAAGCGCACCCGAAACCTATGCCGCAGACCCCGACCAAGCCTGGCGACGCCTCAAAATGCGAGTCAAGAACCGTCGTGCGTTGGCCGTCATGATGGAACTTGCGGCCTGGCGCGACCGGCAGGCGCAGGACCAGGATGTGCCGCGCAGCCGGATCCTGCGCGACGAAGCACTCTACGACATTGCCAACCAGTCACCGATAGATCCGGCCAAACTCGGCCAGCTTAGGACATTAAGTGATGGCTTTGCCCGCTCTGCCCGGGCCAAGGAAATCGTTCAGGTCGTCAAGTCCGGCCTCGATCGCGATATGGCGACGGTGCCGAAGCTCAATTCCGGCAACGCGCTGACGCCCGAGGCAACTGCGATTTCGGACCTGCTGCGCGTGCTCCTGAAAGCATGTGCCGCCCGTCATCGCGTTGCTTCCAAGCTGATCGCCGATGCAGGCGATCTCGATCGGATCGCCTCTGAGGACGAACCGGAGGTGATGGCCATGAAAGGCTGGCGCCGCGAGGTATTTGGCGAGGAAGCCCTGCGGATCAAGCGCGGCGAAGTTGCCGTTTCAGTCGTCGACGGCGAAATCGTCACCGTTCCCCGCGCTTGATCGAACTTCACCTCATGCAGCTTGTCGGCAAAGGCATGACGCCCGTACCGGCACTTCCGCCCGCGCAGCCGCGAGATCCAGCTTCTGCTTGATCAACGGCGCCTCGACGGTTTCACCGCGCCGCGTCAGGCACTCATAGAGCCCGTGCAAACTCCAGACATTGTCGATGTGCTGCCATGCGCGGCTAAGTTTGCCATCGAGACCAAGGTCCGAGCGATAGATTTCTTCAGCTTCCTCGGCGTGGCCTTGTTCCAGCAGAAGCGCACCCAAGGCGTGGCGCGCCGGTTGCATCCACCCCCATGGTTCGTCGTAAGGCAGCGCATCGTCAAGTTCCACTGACTTGCGCAAATGGCCGAATGCAACATCGAAATTGCCACGCCGGTATTCCAATTCGCCGTTGAGCATTTCCTCGGCGATCTCGAGAATATCGACCACGGTATTGTTGTGCACACGCCGGCTTTCCGGCACTCTGGTTTTGGCGTCCAGAAAGAGAGCTCGGGTTTTCTCGGCCTCGTCAACCTGCCCGATCGCCGAATGCGCAACGGACTTGGCATAAAGCATCATCGCCGTCGTCGAGCAGTAGAGCTCCTGGTTGTCCGGCAGCGGCTGATCGATGATGTCCTGCCATTTGCCGAAACGCACCAGCACGTGCTGCTTCATTGCAATGTAAGCTTCGATGAAATCGGCCATTGGCGGCGAGGGGACCTGCAACAGCTCTTCCGGCGTATTGTCGATGATCTGCTGAGCAGCCGCCATGGCTGGCGTGAACTGACCAAGGAACATCGCACCGTAAATCGCAAAATGCAGATTGTGCGTCCGATACAGTGAGTAAACGTTGAGTGCACCGGCACGCTCCAGAAACTTCTGATCCGCAACAATAGCTTTCTGATTGTAGGTAAGCACATCGCGGTAGTTGCCGCACAGCACGTCGATGTGCGTCGGCATATGAATGAGGTGTCCCGCATCTGGAACCAGATCGCGCAGCCGATCGCCCTGGCGCAATGCGCGCTCGGGATAGGGCGACATCTCCATCAAGTGACAGTAGAGGTGGAGCAGCCCTGGATGATCCCACGACGCAGGCATCATCTCGAAAGCTTCGTCGAGAACGGCAATGGCTTCTTCCGTCCGTGCATCCTTACCGGGTTGACCGGTTTTCAGATCCCACATCTTCCAAGGCGTCTCGTTCATGATCGCCTCGGCAAACACCGTGCGCACTTCAAGGTCATCGCGATGCGCCTCAAACAACTTACGCATCTCATCGGTATAGTCGACGTTCCACGGACGCATGTCTTCGATCGAGTCGCGCTGCGGATAACGCGCCTGCAGTGCCTGGATTAGACCGGCTTCAACGGGTGAAACACCGCCGATATGTGCAAGCGCCTCCTGCATGGCATCGTAAGCGGCCTCAAGCGCCATCTGCCGCCCTTTCGGGTCATATAGATGCCAGGGCAAATTGTAGTTGGGGCCGGCTGCATAAGAGACGCCCCAATGCGCCATCGCACATGTCGGATCATGCTCGATGGCCTTCTTGAAACACTCGATCGCTTCCCCGTGATTGTAGCCATAGGTCCAATTCAGGCCGCGGTCGAACCACAACTGCGCGTCCGCAGAGTTCGTTGCAATGGTTCTGGTGTGCGCACCGAGATCATAATATTCCATGTTGTCCTCGCCTAAAAAAGTTGCGGCGCCGTTGTCCGGCACTCAGAAATTGCCTGACAACTATTGCATCACCGGAGATTTCCGACAAATGACTAGTCCTGGTTCGCAGGCCCCATCGCCCGCAAACGCAACATCGAGACAATACCTAAGGCCGGGCCGGCGCCAAGCATGGCGAGAACAGCCGGCCATCCCAACATGTCTGCTGCGACAGGCGTCAGTTGCACGGTTGCGAACGTCAGGGTAAAGCCGAGCGCGGTTTGAAAGGTCATCAAGCTGCCCGCCTGATCCGGTGGCGTGGCGTCCGCAACAAGGGCCGAAAACTGCGCTGAATCCGGTGCAATGCTCAGCCCCCAGAAAAAGACGATGACAAACGTCAGCCATGCAAGGCCACCAAACGTAAGTCCGGTCAACACCGCGCATGTCCCGCTAACCGCCATCGCAGCAATGGCAACCTCTGACTTGCCGACTTTATCTGCTGCCAGACCGGCGAAAACAGATGCCACGCCGCCGGCTGCGATCGCGGAAAAAGCGGTCAGTTTGGCCAACGCCTGCGCGTCTGCCTCGGGCATCGTTGCATTGTATGAGATCACCGTGGCAACGCTGATCCAGGCCCACATCGCATAGAGCTCCCACATGTGGCCGAGATAGCCACCATAGGCGAGCCGAACCCGACGGTTCGTCCAGGCTTGGCCAATTACGCGCGGATCAAATCGTGCCGCCGTGCTGTGATGGGGACCAAGTGAGATGAACAGGCAGAGTACGCCGCCCACAATTGCCGCCAGCGACGCCAATGCAATCGTCAAGCGCCAATCGGTGCCGCCGCCATAGGCCAGAATATGCGGCACCGCTGCGCCAAGCGTTAACGCACCAACCAGTGCGCCAACGAGGAACCCGCGATCCTTCACGCCCCATCCGACGACGATCTTCATGCCGACCGGGTAAACGCCGGCCAGCAAGGCGCCGGTCATGAACCGTGCCGCAATCGCCAAGTCGCTCGCAGGATCAAGGATGAGCAAGGACGCATTGACGAAGCCGGCACTCACCGCTGCAATTGTAAAAACGCGACGCGGGTCATAACGATCGGCAATGCCGAGAATGGCGGAAAGCAATGCACCGGCGACAAATCCTGCCTGCACGGCGCTGCTCAGCGCCGCCTGCCGCCAAGGCGACAAATTTGTTTCCCGCACCAGGTCCGGCAGCACCGCAGCTGTAATGAACCACAAGCCCATGCCGGTGACTTCCGCGATCAGCAGGAGCGTCAGCGAGCGTACCTTCATGGCGTACACCGTCGGTCCCCCGAGGCTCCCTTGTTTGCTAGCATCGCTGTTTACCTTGCGCCAAACGACAAGCGCGCATTGGTAACGCACCACCGCCGTTCCTGCCAGCATGCTCTCACCTATCGTAACGCGACACTTCTCTGCCGCGGTCTTGTCGGCGAAATACTCAACCAAAAGGTTCACATAACCATGAACCTGTGCTTAGCTTCAGGAGCTTTACCGAAGCGCCGCATCAGCGATCGAAACGAGGTGTCTGTATGGCCGTCGACGAAAACCTCAACGAAGCCTTCCGAGACGCACTCGGCCAAAGGGATGGCCTCTCGGAAAAGAAAATGATGGGCGGTGTGTGCTTCATGCTCAACGGCAACATGATCGGAGGAGCGGACCGGACCAAGGCTGGCGAAGGTCGCTTCATGTTCCGCGTTGGCAAGGATAACGACACAATCGCCAGTGCACTACCCGGTGCGCAGCCCATGATCCAGGGAGGCCGGCGCATGAGCGGCCTGTTCTTTGTCACAGAAAACGATTGCAGCCCGGAAGTCATGACCCAGTGGATCGCCCTCGCGATCAAGAACGCGCAAAACCTGCCGAAGAAGTGAGAGAAAGCCATGAGCGAGCGTAGGAAGACCGCCAAGCCAACCGCATCAAAGTTCAGCTTTCCGCCAGATACGGTAGCCTTCCTGAGCGACCTGAAAGCCAACAACAACCGTGAATGGTTTCAGGCCAACAAGTCGCGCTACGACCTCATGGTCAAACAACCGGCAACCGATTTTTGCGATCAAATGGCTGTCGAACTCGAGCACCTTACCGGGCTGCCACATCGCTCAAAGGTTTTTCGCGTCAACCGGGACGTCCGCTTCTCAAAGGACAAAACGCCCTATAAAGCCTACCTGCACATGCTGTTTCAGCCGAAGGATACCGAAAACGCGCCGAAATGGTTCTTCGGATTGGAACCGGACAAGCTCGTCCTCGGTTCCGGCGTGTTCGCATTTGAAAAGACCGCCATCAACACCTACCGCCATCGCGTCGCGGGTGCGGAAGGCAAGACACTTGCCCGGCAACTCGACAAGATGCGCAAAGCCGGCATTCGTATCCGCGACCCGGAATTGAAGCGCGTTCCGACCGGATTCGATGCCGACCTTCCCCAGGCCGATTTGTTGCGCCACAAAGGCCTGACGGCATGGCTGGATTTGCCAGGCGGCCCGGCCGCGGCCGCCAAACCAACAATCGTTGGTGCCAGCGCGGCCGGCTTCAAAACGCTGAAACCCTTGTTTGTCTGGCTCAACACTCTGAACGAATAGAATCGTTTACGTTTGCAGGCACCGCGCAGGTATTCAATCCTGGATGGCACGGCACTCCATGCGGGTGTAGACTCGTTGTCCTAAATTCAGGGTCGACGAGGTTTTTGATGGACAGGGCGACACAATCAGACGACGTCCTGACACGAGCGCACAGCGTCGGTGACTTACTGAAAGCCGCAGCTCCGCGGATCGAAGCCGCCAACAGCCTGCCCGAGGACGTTGTTGCCGCACTGCATGGTGCCGGCCTCTTTCGCCTCTTACTCCCTCAATCGGTTGGTGGCGACGAACTCGACCTCAAGACGTTCGCTGAGGTCATGCAGGTGATAGCCAGCTTTGACGCCAGCACCGCTTGGACGATAAGTCAGGGCGCTGGCTGTGCCATGTCAGCAGCATGGCTCGGGCCGGCAACAGCGCAACGCCTATTTGGACCGGCCAACGCTGTGCTCGCGTGGGGGGCCGGCATCCAGGGCAAGGCAATCAAAGTCAATGGCGGTTACCGGGTCAGCGGCAAGTGGGCCTTCGCAAGCGGCAGCGGCCACGCCACTCTACTCGGCGGTCACAGCTTTGTTTTCGAAGCTGACGGCACGACGCCCGCAACCAAACCGGATGGCAGTCGGCGCGACCGCACAATGCTGTTTGCCGCGGACAAGGCGACCTTTCACGACGTCTGGAACGTGATGGGCCTGCGCGGCACCGCCAGTAATACCTTCGAGGTTGCCGACTTGTTTGTTCCAGAAGACGAAACCCTTGATCGCAATAATGAGGCGGAACGCCGCGAAAGCGGCGGCCTCTATCGCTGCACGACATCGCTCGCCTATGGTGTCGGTTTCTCTGCCCTGCAACTTGGCATTGCCCGCGCGATGCTTGATGAACTTCTCGCACTGGCCATGACCAAGACACCGCGCGCAGCCCCTTCAAGCCTGCGCGCCGATCCTGTCTTCCAGACCTTGCTCGCCGAGAACGAGGCGCAATACCGGTCGGCCCGCGCCTACCTGCATGCTGCCGCCAGCGAAGCTGATGCCATCGCCGCTACGCGTTCGACCAGCCTGCTTCGCGCTGATCGCGTAAACCTTAAGCTGGCAACTGTGCATGTTATTCAGAAGGCCATTGAGATCACGCTGGCGGCCTATCGTGCCGCCGGTGCTAGCGCGATTTTCCCAAGCGGCCCGTTTGAGCGCCGCTTTCGTGACGCAATGACCGCGTCGCAGCAGGTGCAGGCGCGTTCCACCAACTACATCATCGCCGGTCGATGCCTGCTCGACCTTGAGCCCGATCCGGCAATGTCCTTATAATTGCATTCCACGATGCCGCTCGAAGAAACTCCGAAAGAACGAACCATGGCCCAATTTGACCGCTCCGTAGAAGACCTCGGCAACATTGTCTGCCTTGAACACGTCAATACGCGTGTGCCGGATCAGCAACTCGCCACCACGTTCTACGTCATGGGCCTCGGCCTGACGCGTGACCCGTACATCATGACAGGCACGACCAACATGTGGATGAACGCAGGTCGCGCACAGTTCCATCTGCCAAGTGGCGATCCCCAGGTCGTACGCGGCCATAGCGCCCTCGTCATCGATGGACGCGATACTTTGTTGGCACGTCTCGCGGAAATCGAGCCGATGCTCGAGGGCACGAAATTCTCAATCAAAGAACACAGTGACTACATCGAAGTCAGCTGTCCTTGGGGCAATATAATCCGGTGCTATGAACCAGGCGAACGGTTCGGACAGATCCGGCTCGGTATTCCTTATGTCTCTTTCAACGTGCCAATCGGGACGGCACCTGCCATCGCCCGTTTTTACAACGAGATCGTCGGCGCGCCGGCGCGCACCGATAGAGACGAAGATGCCGCCATCGCATGCGTGTCGGCCGGCGACGGGCAACAATTGATCTTCCGAGAAACGGACGTCCCGCAACCGGAGTTCGACGGGCATCATGTTGCGGTTTATCTCGCGAATTTCTCCGGCCCCTATAACAAATTGCTTGAGCGCAGCCTAATCTCCCGCGAGACCAATCAGCACGAGTATCGCTTCATCGACATCATCGACCTGGACAGCGGCAATGCCGTTTTTCAGCTTGAGCATGAAGTCCGCAGCATGCGCCACCCGATGTACGCGCGACCGCTGGTCAACCGCAATCCGGTGATGACCAACCGCAACTATGTTCCCGGTGGACACCAAGAGGCCAGTTGGTCGGCGATGTAGCAGCGAGAAACGTCTCTCATTTCAACGCGCACGGCCGGGCAACGATGGTCAGCGAACCGTCAGTGGCAACGCCCGGGCCGAACCCGGACCGTCCGCTGTCGGCACATCAATCGTGATCCAATAGCCACACTGCACGCGCTCAACTGGGTATAAAGTTGGGTTGGTTCTGGCGTTTTGTACCTCGGCGTGAATGCTGCATGACGGCGCGCCGCTCCCGGCGGGACCTTTTTGTTTATGAGCTTGTTCAGTGGCGGAGTAACTCCGATGTTCGGTCGTCGATGTTTTCAGGCCGTCGCGGCACTATTTGCGATCACGGTCGTTATCGCTTCACTCGTTGCACCAACCAATGCTGCTGATGAAGCCGTCGCGGCATCCGGACCACCGCTCAATATCGCCCTGTTCGTCAATTCAAGCCCAATCCTGTGCTACAGCAGCGGGCACATACAGGCGACCAAAACCCTGGCCAATCTTGCCGCAACGCGGATCAACACACTTGGCGGCGTTCGTGGCCGGCCGATCGAACTGACGATATACGACAACAAGAACGACCTCGAACGTGCCAAGCAAAACGTCACCAAGGCGTTGGCGCTGACAGATCTGCTCGCGATGATCGGGCTCTCCAACGAGGACCGCGCGGCCAAGATATTCCAAGCCATGGAAGGTATCACCGGCGCCAATCAGGTGCCGTTCATTTCGAATGTGTCAGTTGGCGATACCTTCAAAAAATACAAGAACGTGTTTTCGACGCGGCCCAACCAGGAACTTGAGCGGGTCCCAGTGATGGCTGAGTTCTTCAAGGCGAACAACATCGACAAGGTGACGTTCCTCGGGCGTTCCGGCGTCCTCTATATCGATACGATCGGCAGAGGCCTGAAGCAGATCCTGCAGGATCAGATGATCGCCGACCATCGCATCGATCTTGACAAAGACAAACAGCTTGATCGCCAACAACTCGATGCCGCGATCGCCGAGATGAAGAACAATCCGCCAGGCATGCTGGCACTCGCAGTCGGCACGGCGCATACCAAATACGTATTGCAGCAGTTGCAGCAGGCAAACCTTGAGTTGCCTGTGTTCATGGTCGGCTACCTCTCCAAGGATCTATTTGATCGGCGCAAGCCGTATGCCCAGCCCGTGTACGGCATCGACTGGGCATCCGTACCGGAGGTTGAAAGTGATCGGTTATTCAATGTGCTCGGCCAAGGCACGCCGGAAGACTGGATCTTTGCCGATCGGCGAACAGCATCAGTCGAAAACTGGAAGAAAAACCAGTGCGATGCCTTTTGGGGCAACTACGTGCCGTCAACTTACTCAACCCGCAATATCGCAGCGGCCAAGGAAGGAGCGCGGTTTGCCGACATGGTCAAACTGATCGCAACAAGTGCCGCCAAATCAGGCGAAACACTTGACACCGGCACCACCTATAGCGGCAAGACGACACCGATTGAGAAATATCGCAAGGCCATCATGGCCGACCTCGGCAAGACCTATGCGGCCGGCAGCGGCGCGTTCAAGGGCATCTTTGAAAACTGGTCGTTCCATAACGAACGCGTACGCGCATTGACGCCGTTCGTCGTGATCCTGCCGCACACGATCGGGCGCAAACAACTGGCGCCGACGCAGTTCGTGCGCCTGCGCAACGGCAAGTTCAAGCCGATCGAGACGCTCTATATGGACATCGACATGATCCGTGCCTACAGCGTCGACAACAATGCCAAATCCTTCTTTGCCGAGTTCTATCTGGCCATGCGCGTCAGCCCGAACTTCTCGATCGAGGACATCACGTTCACCAACGCCTTCCTTGACCCGCGCGCCAGCCGCGATGCGCTGACGAACGGGCGCGAAATCTCAATCGACGTTCTTCACAAAGGCGGCAAGAGCGACGCCTACCCGCCCGACATGCGCATGTACAAGGTCGCCGGCCGCTTTCGCTTCACGCCGGATTTCTCCCAATACCCGTTCGATACGCAGCAATTCTCCATCGACCTGCAGCCAAAGAGCGGCGACAAGACGTTCATTATCCAGGCACCACCGGCCAAGATGCGCGACACCGTCATCGCCAGCGAGGGGTGGATTCCCGACAAGCAATATGTCTCCTTCGTCGAGGACTTCGTGCCGATGGTCGACGCGTTTACACACACACCCAGCATCGTGCCGTTCTACAACGTGCGCTACGTCTGGCAGATGAAGCGCGAGACGACGGACTACTACATCCGCGTTGTCGTCCCGTTGATGTTCATCCTGATCGTCGCCTATCTCTCGATCTTTATCCCTAAAACGCACCTCGAAGCGATCGTCACGATCCAGGTTACGGCGCTGCTCTCCGCCGTCGCGCTTTACCTGTCGCTGCCACAGATTGATACCGACACCGCGACCATTTCGGACCGCATCTTCATGTTCGACTACATGATGGTCAGCCTCATGATCGTCGTGTCGATACTTCGGATCAACGCCCGCGTCGTCGCCAATCCGTGGATCAATAACCTACTCGCGTTCGTGCACATCGTCATCGTGCCGGCGGTCCTGCTCGGCCTCGTGCTGTACATCTCAAAATCCGATCTGCTGACCGGGTTCATGGAGCTGCCGGGATGGAAACTGTTGGGGCTCGCCTGACGATGTCGAAGCATGCCACATGGCGCTAATGCCGGGCGGCGCAAGGCGCTCAGGATGTCACGGGCAACCCGCGCCCCTCAGGGGCCGCGAGCCTAGTCCATACGCCTCAGCCACCCACGCTCTTGTAGAGGTTCTTGGCGATGTTGAGCAGGTGGATCTGGCTGGTGCCCTCGTAGATCCGCGTCGCACGCACGTCGCGATAGAAGCGTTCGATGCCGCGGCCTTTGACATAACCCTGACCACCGAATACCTGCACCACCTTGTCGGCGACGCGGCCGCACATCTCAGTCGCGTAGTACTTGCACATCGACACATCGAGCGCGACATCCTCACCTCGATCGCGCTTGCGCGCCGTCTCCAGGATCAGTGCACGTGCCGCCTCGATCTCAACCTTGCACTCGGCCAGCATCGCCTGGATGAGCTGATATTCGGCAATCGGCCGGCCGAACTGTTGCCGCTCGACCGTGTAAGCCAGCGCCTCGTCGAGCATGCGGATCGCCGGCCCGACCGACAGCGCGGCAAGATTGACGCGCTGCTTGTTGAGCGTCTTCATCACGGTGCGAAAACCAAGGCCCGGTTCACCGCCAATGATCGCGCTCGCCGACACGCGGCAGTTCTCAAGATAAACCTCGCCGATCGGCGCACCTTCCTGGCCCATCTTCGGTGTCGAGCCGCTGGTTGTGAGGCCGGGCGTGCCACGCTCGATCAGAAACGCAGAAACACCCGAGCCGCCCCGCGTGCGCCCGTCGGTACGCGCAAACACGGCAAACAGATGCGCGATTGGCGCGAGCGTGATGTAGCGCTTGGCACCGTTGATCACATAGTGGCCATCGCCGGTATCCTCAGCCACGGATTGCAGCGCTGTCGCATCCGAGCCGGCGTTCTCCTCCGTGAGTGCAAGACAGCCGAGCATTTCGCCGGTTGCCAGCTTCGGTAGATAGTGACGTTTCTGTTCGTCCGTGCCATCGCGCACGATGCACTCCGAGCCGATGCCGGCGTTCTGCGCGCCAACCACACGAAACGCCATCGAACACTGCGTCAGCTCGATGAACGCCAGCGCCAGTTCTTCGCTGGTCAGACCGCGCCCACCATATTCCTCCGGGATCGACCAGCCGAATGTGCCAAGCTCGCGCATCGCAGCGACGACCTCGTCGGGCACCCGGTCTTCGGCTTCGGTGCGATCCTCATTCGGGATGGCAACGTCACGCACAAATCGGCGTGTGTCATCAAGCAATTGGTCAATGGCGGCCTGGTCGCGGATCATAAGGCTGGCGCTCCGTTGTGGTTGGTTGATCAAGTGTAACATACTGCACATCGGCGCTGCGCCCATCGGCACGCGACCGGCGCCACCCGACGGCATCATCCTCGGGCTTGTCCCGAGGACCCATCAAGCAACAAGCACAGGTCCAGTAGAATGTCCGCATGAGGGTCGACATTTACCGCCACAGCGCCATCGGCAGGTCTGAGACTCGCGGAGAAATGGGTCCTCGGCTTAAAGCCGAGGATGACACCTCAACGTCGCGCAACAACCACTGCTCAGCAGGATCAAGCCGACAGCAGGCGCGCAAGCGCCAGCGAAGCAAGCCGCGCTTCGGGCGGGTCGGCACGGCTGGTGAGCACGATCGGCGCGCGGCCGCCGAGCACGACGCCGGCTGCGCAGCCGCCGCATAGATAGACCAACGCCTTGAAGAGCACGTTGCCAGCGACGATATCGGGCACGATGATCGCATCGGCGGCGCCGGTCACGGGATCGCCGTCGCGCGCCTTGATCCGGGCTGCCGCCTTCGAGAGCACGAGATCGAGCGCCAGCGGCCCACTGAAGACCGCATGGGCATGCGCGATGCGCGCCCATTCGACGAGTTCGGCGGCGGCGACCGCAGATGGCACGGACGGGATCGGCTCTTCCGTGGCCGAGAGCACGGCAACCTTCGGCTGCGTCAATCCGATGGCCTTGGCCACTTCGACCACCGCACCGACCGCCACCTTGCGCGTCTCGAAGTCAGGCGCGACATTGACGGCGCCATCGCAAATCAGGATCGGCACATCGTTATGCGGCGGCGTGATGTGAAAAACGTGCACGAAGCGTCCGCCGCCGCGCAGGCCGACCTCCTTGTTGAGCGCCGCCTTCATGAAGACGTCGGTGTGCACCTGGCCTTTCATCAGCACACCGGCGCGCCCCTCGCGCACGGCCTGTGCTGCAACCAGTGCGCCGGCCTCCTCACCCTCGGCGGCGACGATATCAAAACCGTCAATCGACCAGCCAATCTTGCCAGCTTCCGCCTCGATCCGCGCCGGATCACCGCAAAGCACCGGCGTCATGATGCCGGCATCTGTCGCAGCCCGGGCGCTCTCCAGCGGCATCGCCGCATCTGCGCAGGCCACCGCAACGCGCACCGGTCCCAGTGCCCGCGCCTTGTCGAGCAGGCTGTCAGGACAGCGCACCGGCGCAACATCGCCGATAAAGGGATGCAGATCCGGGTCACGCGTTAGGGGATCGGATGCCATGCGATGTCGCTCCCATTGGATCGCAGGTTGTGCCTTCGGCGACGATCGCCGAGATTGCCAGCCAACACAAGCGCGCTGTTCGTCTAAGGCCCTGGTGAGGCGGTTTGTGCACGGAGCAGAGGGCGCCAATGCATCGCCCAGCTCTGGATCGTTCGCACTGGGTCGATGGCACGACGATCGCTCCGCACGGTAAACCGCCGGAGGCTCCAATCAACCAAGGGGTCCGGGGCGACAACGCGACCGCATCCGATTTTGTTTTTGAGCGACGCGCTGTCGCCCCGTGCAGGATTTTTCGCTGAGTCACGTCTCGTTTAAGCTGCGGGCACCTGGGACTTGCACCACAGGCAGGACGGCAGGGCGTCACTTTTAACGCCGGGCGTACGTTGCGCCGGCGCGTGACCTACAGCCCGCTCCCTCCCGTGGACGCCTCCGGACGAGCGACCCCTTGGTGAGCGGGATGAGACGAGTATGGAGGCGGGGGCGGAAGGGGGGATAATATTTTTTTGTGGGTTTTGCGCAGGTTGCGGATTCTTGCAACTGAAACGGCCTGAGCGCCATGTGTGTCCGCTATCACCAGCTGCGGAAATCCGGTGTGCAGCGCACGAGCTCACTATTGACCCCAAACCCTCAGTAAGAAAAAACTTCGCTTCCAGACAATTATGAGTCGCTGCTTGGATTGCGGGAGAAATTGGGTCTGGGCATGTCGAGCTTGAGACGTTCAGTGGAAATATGCACGGGATCGCCAAGCATGTACTCAAACAATGTTCGAACGTTCCAGAAGTACAGCTTCGGAACTCAAGTGCGAAAATCCCCTTACTCGGACGCCGCTTTGCGTTGGGGCGCGCAGGGATTCTCGGTCTACAACCACATGTATATCCCAAGAGACTTTGGCGATCCGGTGCAGAACTTTTGGAACCTCGTGAACGAGGCCATTTTGTGTGACGTTAGCGTTCAGCGCCAGGTCGAGATCACTGGTCCCGATGCTGCGCGGTTTACGCAGTATCTCTGCTGCCGAGACCTTTCAAAGTGCCAAGTCGGCCAGTGTAAGTATGTTCTGCTCACAGATCAGGATGGTGGCATTATCAATGACCCCGTACTTCTGAAACTCGGCGAGAACCACTTTTGGCTCTCAATTGCCGACAGTGACGTTCTACTATGGGCCAAAGGTCTGGCTGTGAATTCCGGTATGGACGTGAACATTGAAGAACCGGACGTCTCTCCACTTCAACTACAGGGGCCAAAATCGCGCGATATACTGCGCGCAGCTTTTGGAGATGAGCCGACTGAGCTCAAATACTATTGGTTCATGGAATATGATTGGAATGGCGTACCACTCGTCATTTCACGAACCGGTTGGTCGAGCGAGTTGGGATATGAGATTTTCTTGCGCGATGGCTCTGCTGGCGATCGGCTATGGGAACACTTGATGGAAGCGGGTCAGCCTCTTGGGCTGCAACCCGGCCACACCTCCAGCATCCGGCGGATCGAAGCCGCGATGCTGTCGTATCACGCAGATATGACCTTGACGAATAACCCGTATGAACTCGGCATGGATCGCCTCGTTAATCTGGATATGGAAGCCAACTTCGTAGGCAAGTCAGCTCTGACACGGATCAAGAACGAGGGCGCGTCCCAGCTCTTCATTGGTTTGGAATTCGATGGTCCGCCGCTTGCTGGCTCCAACGATGAACATTGGCCCATCACCAAGGATGGACAAGTTATTGGTCGGGTCACGTCCGCAATCTATTCACCCCGACTAGAAAAGAACATCGCGTTGGCGATGGTGGCCCGTGAGGACGCTGAGATCGGTACGCGCTTGATCATAGCAGCGTCAGAGCGGTCGCGGAATTGCGAAGTCGTTCCTAAACCGTTCTACGATCCGAAGAAATCCATCGCAGTGCAAGCGATGCTTGCATCGAAAGAGCAGTTCAGCGCGCCATGACGGCTCTCGGCCTAGCGCCAACGTCTCTCCCGGGGGATGTCATGATTGGTCGTGGCCCTTTGCGACATGCTCATGCTGCGCCGCAATGGCAGCGATCACCAACTCCGGACATGCCCCCCGCCGAGCATGCCCGGGGGCAATGACAGCAATTGGGACATTGCGTTTGTATCAGCCCGGCCTGCGACAGCAACGTCACTCGTCCGCTCAATCGACTCCTGATCGAGCATCAACGTCAATTCCGCCGGCAACGCCGTGGCGTTACGCGACGCAAGCGGAGCGCTAACGCAACCTGCCAGCTCCCGATCGACCCTCAATGGTGGCCGCTGTGCGAGCCCTTGCCGTGGCGCGCACCGTGACCGGAACCGGCGTAACCGCGCAGCACGGCATAGCGATGCCGCTGGGCGGTGCTCAGCAGCGGCGTGGTCAGCAGATGGGCGCGCAAGTGGACGCTCTGCAGTCTGGCGCGCAAGCGCGCGGCAGCCACGGTCAACGCCTCGACCTTGTCGACGGTGACATTGCCGTGTGCGAACGCCGCATCGAGCGCCTGTTCAGCCGCCAGAAAGTCGCGACCAATACGCTGCGCAGCGGCTTTCATGTCGCCGTAGATCGCCTCAATCCTGGCCCGCTGTGCGGCATTGAGGCCGAGCGCGTCACGCAACTCAAGAACGTGCAGGGGGCCGGGATAACCGTTCAACTCGGCCGGCTTGGCAAAACCCCAGCCACGGCCCTGCCGCAGCGCCTCGATATCGGCTGCCGACAAGGACTTGATCACCCGCGACTGCTGTCCCGCATAAGGCGCGTGCTTGTCGCCTTCGGCACCGAAAACGCTGCCAGAACTGGTTGCCGCCAGCGCCAGGGTGACAACACCTGCCTTCAAGCCGTTCTTCATCATGCTTCGATTCCCGATCACTCGTTTTTCCAGTAGCCGGCCTCGGTGTCGTTGAAGCGGCCTTCACCTTGATACCACGTACGAGCGCGGATCGATCCGTCGATCGCCACGTTGATCCATCACCTCAATACCGGCGGTCCGACTTGTAACCCATGTCAATTCCATCGACACTGGGGCCATGTTTGAACGACGCTGCCACTAGGAAACCACTTTGATCCGTTCGTTTTTTCGCTGGCTCATGTCCCCGACAGGCGTCGCCGTCTGCCTGATCGGCATCGTGCAGATCATCGCGTGGGGCACCTCTTTCTATTCACTCGGTGTACTCGGCAAGCCGGTCGTGAGTGACACCGGATGGTCGAACGGTATCGTGTTTGCCGGGCTGACGGTCGGGCTGCTGGTTTCGAGCTTGATATCAGCGCCCATCGGCGCAGCGATCGACCGATTTGGCGCACGCCTGGTAATGACGGCTGGTTGCTTGATCCTGACGGCGACCCTGTTTTGGGTGTCGCAGGTTCGCGACCAGTGGATGTATCTCGCCGCCTGGGCTGCGATCGGCATCGGCATGCGGATGACGCTTTACGACGCCGCGTTCGCCGCAATGGTCCAGGTCTCGCCCAACAACGGCCGTCGCGCCATCGCCTTCCTCACGCTGTTTGGTGGCTTTGCCTCAACCGTTTTCTGGATCATCGGACACGAACTCGTCACCGAGTTTGGCTGGCGGCAAACCTATATCATCTTCGCCTTTCTCAACCTGCTGGTATGCGCGCCCCTCTGCCTGATCGGTCTCGCCCGGAAGGAACCGGAGAGCAAGCAGACCGCGGCAGCCGAAACCGCTCCGTCGCAAGCAACGGCGCCAGCAACGCCACCACTCGAAGGGCGTGCGCGCGCCATTGCGATGGTCCTTTTTTGCGTCGTGATGTCGGGCAACGCATTGGTGTTCGGGGTCGGCGCCGTGCATCTTGTCGGCCTGCTTGAAGCCTCCGGCGTCGCCCTCGCGCTGGCCGTTACCATTGCGTCGTTCAAGGGCATCGCCCAGGTTGCCGGCCGCCTTTGGGAAATCATCTGGGGCCAACGGATCGCGCCGGTCGGCCTCGGCCGGCTTGCCATCGGCCTGTTGCCACTCGCGTTTGTCGTCCTGCTTGCCGGTGGTGCCGACTGGCTGACGGCTGCGACCTTTACGGTCATCTTCGGTGTCTCGAACGGGCTCGTGACGGTCGTGCGCGGCGCCGTCCCGCTCGCCCTGTTCGGCGCCGACGGTTATGGCAAAGTGCTCGGCATCGTCGCCACGCCGATCTTGCTCTTTAACGCGCTCTCGCCGATGCTGTTCGCGTTGATCGTCGACGCATCAAACTATCGAACCGGCACCTGGGTGTTGCTTGGTATCGCCCTTGCCTCCATGCTGGCGATGGAGTTCATGGCCGCCTGGTATCGCCGGCACCTGGCACGCGAAAACGCGTTGGCAGGCGCAAGCGGATAGCCGACTGCGTTGCTGCATCGGTGACGCGTTACACGCCGGCTTTTTCCATTTCCTCGAGTTCGTCGATCATGCCCTCGATCACGGACAGCCCCTTGTGCCAGAACGACGGCTGTGACGCATCGAGACCGAACGGTGCCAGCAACTCCGAATGGTGCTTGGAGCCGCCGGCACTTAACAGATCGAAATACTTGTTGACGAAGTCCGGGTGCGCGTCCTCATAAAGCGCGAACAGCGAATTCACCAGGCAGTCACCGAACGCGTAGGCATAGACATAGAACGGCGAGCGGATGAAGTGGCCGATATAGGCCCAGAACACTTCGTAACCCGGCTTGAACTCGATCGCGTCACCAAGGCTCTCGGCCTGGACGCTCATCCACAGCTCGTTGATCTTGTCAGGTGTCAGCTCGCCTTCACGTCGCGCGAGGTGGATCTTACGCTCAAACTTGTAGAACGCGATCTGGCGCACGACCGTATTGATCATGTCCTCGACCTTACCGGCAATCAGCGCCTTGCGCTCTTTCGGATCGGTCGTCTCGCGCAGCAGCGCCTTGAAGGTCAGCATCTCGCCGAACACCGAGGCCGTTTCCGCCAATGTCAGTGGCGTCTGGCTGAGCAGCATCCCCTGCTTCGCCGCCAAGACCTGGTGCACACCGTGACCAAGCTCGTGCGCAAGCGTCATCACATCGCGGGATTTGCCAAGATAGTTGAGCAGGACGTAAGGATGCACCGAGGGCACCGCCGGATGTGAAAACGCACCGGGCGCCTTGCCCGGCCGCGTCGGCGCGTCGATCCAGCGCTTATCAAAGAAGTCGCGCGCGATATCCGCCATCTCCGGTGCAAAACCGCCATAGGCATCGAGCACCATCTTGCGCGCCTCCGGCCAGGCGATCACACGTTCGGGCTTGTCCGGCAACGGCGCATTGCGGTCCCAGTGTGGCATCACTTCCTTGCCAAGCCATTTCGCCTTCATCTTGTAGTAGCGGTGCGATATCGACGGATACTTTTCGGTAACCGCATCGACCAGCGCTTCGACCACGGGCCCTTCGACCCGATTGGCAAGGTGGCGGCTGTCGGCAATGTCATCAAAGCCGCGCCATTGGTCCGATATTTCCTTGTCCTTGGCGAGCGTGTTGGTGATCAGCGAAAAGACGCGGATGTTATCCTCGAACGTCTTCGCCAGCGCCTCGGCGCCAGCCTGGCGGCGCGTTTCATCCGCGTCGGTAAGCAGATTGAGCGTCGGCTCCAGCGACAGCGGCTCAGCCTCGCCGGCGACGTCAAAGCGCAGTGCTGCCATCGTATCGGAGAACAGCCGGTTCCATGCGCCGGCCGACGTTTGCGATTTATCCGTGAATAGTTGCTCCAGTTTTTCGTCGAGTTGATATGGTTTTTCCTTCAGCAGGTCATCGAGCCACGGCTTGTAACGCTTGAGCGCCGGCACCTCGACGGCCTTTGCAAGCACGGCTTCGTCAATCTGGTTGAGCTCCAACTCAACGAAGATCAGATCACGACCAATCGCCGTCAGCGCCTCAATGGTGTCGCCGTAAAACTTGGCCCGGTCGCCATCGGATTGATCACCGGCATAGTACAAACCGGCAAACGTACCGAGCCGGCTCATCAGTTCGGCAATGTCTTCATAATCCTTGATCGCCTGCGCCAGCCGGGCGCCATCGGCTGCAACCTCAACCAACTTACCCTGGAAGTTGTCCTGCAGCGCCTTGACCAGCCCGCGGCATGTCTCGATATCGGCCGCAACCTCCGGGGCATCGGGGCCGGCATAAAGATCGCCGAGGTTCCACTCGGGCATATCACCCAGAGCGGCTGCCGAACTGCCTGACGTATCAGCGGGCTGGTTGAGTGACGTAACCAAAAAGGCAGATGGGATCGACGACATGCCAAGCTCCGAAACAATGGGGTGTACTGCGTGCAATGTGGCCGCTGACGACAGCCGGATCAAGCCACCGCCGGCAATCCAACGTGCGACGCAATACGTAACCAAACTACCCGACAACGCAAGCACCTGATAAAAGGCGCCGATTGCGGGCACCGGGACCGATCAGCAGGAGCGGATAGATCAACGATGAACATCAAGCCAAACGCGACCCGTTTTGCGGTCGACCGCCGCCATTGGCCAGATGCGCATCCCGACGTTCTAGCCGGCCGCGTCGGCGTCCTGCTCGTCAACCTCGGCACCCCCGATGGCACCGACTACTGGTCGATGCGCCGCTATCTGGAGGAATTCCTGACGGATAAGCGCGTGATCGAATGGTCGCGTGCCTACTGGTACCCGATCCTTTACGGCATCGTCCTCAACAAGCGGCCCCAGAAAGTCGGCAAGGCCTACGAATCCATTTGGAACACCGACCTCAACGAGAGTTACCTGCGCACCTATACGCGCAACCAGAGTGACAAACTTAGCCAGCGGATATCTAATGAGGACGGACGCCTCGCCGTCGATTGGGCGATGCGCTACGGCAATCCGTCAATCAAGGAAAAAATCGAGCACCTCAAGGATATCGGCTGCGATCGTATCCTGCTGTTCCCGCTCTATCCGCACTATGCCGCTGCCACGACGGCAACGGTCAATGACAAAGCTTTCGAAGCACTACAGGCAATGCGCTGGCAGCCAGCCCTGCGCACGGTTCCGCCCTATCACGACGACCCTGGTTATATTGAGGCGCTGGCAACGTCCATCAAAACCCATCTGGCAACGCTCGATTGGGCACCGGAAAAGGTCATCGCGTCGTATCATGGTATTCCAATGAGCTATTTCAAGAAAGGCGATCCGTATCATTGCCATTGCTTGAAAACGTCACGCCTGCTGCGTGAGCAACTCGGTTGGAGCGAAGACTTTCTGATGTCGACCTTTCAATCGCGTTTTGGTCCGGAGGAATGGTTACAGCCTTACACTGACAAAACCATCGAAGAACTGGCTCAAAACGGCACCAAACGGATCGCTGTTTTCAATCCTGGTTTCGTTTCCGATTGCCTTGAGACTCTTGAGGAAATTGCCGTTGAAGCCAAACATAGCTTCCTTGAAAACGGCGGCGAGGAATTTGCTCACATTCCGTGTTTGAATGACTCGGAGCCCGGCTTGGATGTCATCGAAAACATTGTACGTCGTGAATTGGGCGGTTGGATTTAGCCACCTGACACGGGCACCTCAATGGCACCATGAGATTTGGCCCACCAAACATCAAGACATTGAAAAGATTGAACAATTTTACGAATGAGCGCTGGCCGCATTCTAACCGTTTTCCTCATTCATAGTACAAAAAACAAAATTGGTACGAAACAAGATTTATTCAGCCAATGAAAAACTAGTTTCACTGGTAAATCTTTTGTTAATACAAATAAAAGAGGACTTGTTTTCAATAACGTTATACCAACGCACGCAAGGGATTGGCCATGATTGGACCTGCAGGTATCGCCGGATTTATTCTGATCGCATTCGCTATTGCGATCCTCTGGTCAATCGTAAAGATCGTGCCGCAAGGTTACAACTACACCGTTGAGAACTTTGGCCGTTATACCCGTACGCTGACACCGGGACTACATTTTCTGGTCCCCGTTATGGAGCGGATTGGCTACAAAATGAACCTGAAAGAACAGGTTCTCGACATTCCCGGCCAGGATGTCATCACCCGCGACAACGCTATGGTCCACGTCGACGGCGTTAATTTCTACCAGATCCTCAACGCAGCCAAAGCCGCCTACGAGGTGGACATGCTCGAATCCGCAATCGTCAATCTGACGATGACCAACATTCGGACCGTCATGGGCTCGATGGATCTCGACGAATTGCTCTCAAACCGCGATATCATCAACGCCAAATTGCTGGAAGTTGTTGATGCTGCTACCGAAACCTGGGGTGTCAAGGTCACGCGCATCGAGATCAAGGACATCGATCCACCGCGCGACATTGTCGATTCGATGGGCCGTCAGATGAAGGCAGAGCGCGAAAAGCGTGCCCAGATCCTCGAAGCCCAGGGATTGCGCGAATCAGCCATACTCAAGGCTGAGGGTGAAAAGCAGGCCGCCGTACTTGAGGCTGAAGGACGCCGCGAAGCCGCCTTCAAGGACGCCGAGGCCCGCGAACGCCAGGCACAGGCCGAGGCCAAGGCAACCGAGATGGTGTCAGACGCCATCTCGAACGGCAACGTCCAGGCGATCAACTACTTCGTCGCCAACAACTACATGAAGGCCCTGGAAGCCATCGCGCAGTCGCCAAACCAGAAAGTGTTGATGATGCCACTTGAGGCGTCGAGCGTGATTGGTTCACTGGCCGGCCTCGCCGAAATCACGGGCGAAGCGTTCGGTGACAAAGGCAAACTCAACGGTAGTGGCACCCACAACACACCGACGCCACCATCGACCCCGCCCGCATCCGGCTCGGCACCATGGGGTAATTCATAAGTTTTAAGGAGCTTTGCTCTATTGTCTGAATAATCCGTCCGAAACGCGGCGACCTGTTCGCGATCGGACCAGGAATACTGAGTTATGGCGCTGCCTTGATCCGAGGATCGGGGTGGCGTCAGTTGGTTTCAGCGTCACGATCAACGAGACCTGCCAGAAGAGGGTGATTGCATGGAATTCCTGATCGCACTGGGCCCATGGAACTGGCTCATTCTAGCCGTCGTTCTGGTTATCCTCGAGACCTTCGTACCGGGTGTCCATTTCGTCTGGTTCGGCATGGCCGCGACCATTGTCGGTGTGCTGGCGCTGGCAACCGGCATCGACTGGCAGTGGCAGCTGGTGATTTTCGGCCTGTTGTCGTTTGCCGCCGCCCTTCTCGTGCGCCGCTATGTGACACCACAGACAGCGCCCAGCGACCAACCAGGCCTCAACGAGCGCGGCTCCTATTACGTCGGGCGCATTGTCGTCGTCGAGGAAGCGATCAAGAACGGCCGTGGCCGGGTTCGGCTGGGCGATACGCTATGGACAGCACAAGGCCCTGACCTCGCTGCCGGCGCGAAAGCCAAAATCACCAAACTCGATGGCACGGTGCTGATGGTCGAAGCCGCCGATTAGGGCTACGAGCGACCTGGGCAGGCTGAATACGACCTAGGCAATACCGGCGCGGAGCAGGTCGTGAATATGAACGATGCCAACCGGCTTCGACTTCTCCACCACGAACAGCGCCGTGATCCGTCCGCTGAGCCGTTCTAGCGCCGCCGAGGCAAGTAGATCGGGTCGGATCGACTTTGGATTCGGTGTCATGATTTCACCTGTCGTGGCGGACAGAAGATCGGCACTCATGTGACGTCGCAAGTCGCCATCGGTAATCACGCCGATCAAACGCCCGCGGCCGTCAACAACACCAAGGCAGCCAAAGCCTCGCTGCGTCATCGTTACGATCGCCTCGGACATCAGCACGTTTTTGCGCACGAGCGGCAGTTCATCGACGCCATGCATGACGTCTTCGACATACTGCAACTGCGCGCCAAGCGAACCGCCCGGATGAAAGCGCTTGAAATCCTCGGCCGTAAATCCTTTGGCTTCCAGCAGTGCAATGGCCAGACAGTCACCGAGCGCCAGTGTCATCGTCGTCGAAGTCGTCGGCGCCAGACCGTGCGGGCAGGCTTCGGATGCCTTGGGCAGGTGCAAAACCACATCGGCCGCTTTGCCAAGGGCTGACTCGGGCCGTGAGGTAATCGCGATCAGCGGCACCGCGAAACGGCGCGAATACGTCAGGATACTGCCAAGCTCAACCGTCTCGCCCGACCATGACATCGCCAAGATCACGTCATCGCTCGAGATCATCCCCAGGTCGCCGTGCGACGCCTCGCTGGGGTGGACAAAAAACGCTGTCGTGCCGGTCGAAGAAAACGTCGCCGCCATCTTATGGCCGACGTGACCGGATTTTCCCATACCCGTGACGATGACGCGGCCCGTCGCTGAATTCAGAATTTCGACAGCATCTGCAAAAGGCGCAGCCATCCGCCCGCTCACCGCCTGCAACAGATCAGCAAGCCCCTGACTTTCCAGTTTGAGCGTCCGTTTGGCTGACTTTGTGATCGTCGTCCTGGCCAAGGCGCCTGTCTTGCCGGCTTTCGCACCGGATGTGTTCGGCCGTGCAGCCTTGGCAATGGAGGGCTGGGAAGTTGAGGACCGGGCAGTGGAGGTCTTGGATGTTGAGGACTTTGATGTTGAGGGCCTGGCTTTTGAAGTCTGGGCCTTACTGGCTTTGGTCACGCCCGTCTTGGTCCGCAACGTTTTGGCTTGACTGGTCTTGGCAGCCGGTCCGCGACTGGCGGCCTTCTTGACCGATCCAGGCTTCTTAGCGGGCTTCGACGCGGCGTTGTCAACGACCACACGGCTCTTCTTGCCGCTGGCCGCATCCAACGAATCAAGGCTTTGGCGCTTAATCTTCTTCGCTGCCATTCGACCCCCCGACCGCTCTCGTCATCTCAGATCGTTGCGCGCGACCATACTGCCTTCGAGGCGTGTAACAACCCCATTTGCCACGTTTGATGCCAATTTTAATGGAGGTGCACAGGAGATTTCTCCCAGTTCAGCGAAATTCACCTTTTCAATCAAACGTTAACCATAGACGCCTTACCGTCAGGTGTTCAGCTTGTTCCGCGTTCAGCCCAAATAAATGACACCTGGAGTAGCTGGTGGACTGGCAAAACCGATGGCGACACTGCGTCCGGCCGGCGGTAGGGGCAGCGCTCTTGACGATCGTCGGGGCAACGCTCTGCTCAAACGCGTCCAATGCCCAGCAACGCCAGACCGACATCCCCGCAGCAACGGCCAACGGGGCCGCTGTCGATGCGTCTCCGCCGACGGCATTCGCGCGCAGCGGACAGGATCGCCTGCGCGGCACGACCTTCGGCAACACAGCTGGTCCCTCGAGCCGCAACCATCGATTGACCGATTTCAATCGCAGCTCGACGCCGCAGGCCCCAACCCGTTCCGATACCAGCGATTCCGGCAGCGCTGCCGACAATCCATCACGTGCACTGGACCCCGACATCCGCTCGCAACGTGATCGGGACGCGTTTCAAAACCCGCCAGCCGGCCACAATCCGCGCCTGTTCGGCATCGAAATCGAACCGCTGGCAGACCGGCGCACAAGGCAGTTTTTCGAAGCCGATCCATTCGCGCACCTCGGCTGGCGCCTCGGCGGCTTCGTTCTGTTCCAGGAGTTCGAACTGGCACCCGCATGGAATTCAAACGTTTTACTCAGTCGAGACCCGGACAGCGACTGGCGCGCGGACTTCATGTCTGAAACCCGGCTCGTTTCCGATTGGGCAAACCATGCGCTCGAACTGCGCATGCTGCACAACCGCTCCTACTATCGCGAGCTGACAGGCGAGAATGACGCCGAACAGACCTATGAGTTGCGCGGTCGGATCGACATCACACGGCGCACCAACATTGAAGCTCGCGGCGCACATGAGTTTCGCCAGGAAAGCCGCAACTCCGTCGACGCTGCCGGCACACTCAGCGCACCTCGATCGGATGTCGTCACCAATCGCGCCAACGTGACCCTCAATCAGCGCTTCAACAGACTGTCGCTGCAATTGCGTGGTGGTCATGCCGACACGGCTTACGAGGATGACGGCAGCGCCAGCGATCGCGACTTCACGGCGCGGACCCTCGCCGCGCGCGCGCAATGGGAGTTCCGGCCGACGTTCTCCGTTTTCGGCGAGTTCGAGCATGACCGGCGCCGCCATGACGCCGTCGCGGCATCAGATGGCCGCAGCCGCAGTTCCGACGGTGAACGTTATCGCGTCGGCGTCGCACTCGGCCAGACCGGCGAGTACCTGCGCGGCGAAGCGAGCATCGGTTACGGCATCCAGCGGCCCGACGACGCAACGTTGCCGGACGTCGACGCCTTCCTCATCGACGCCAACGTCGCCTGGCGCATCACACCTTTGACGTCCGTGCTGTTCAGCGCGCGCACAGATTTCGGCGAGACCACGTTGACCGGCAGTTCAAACACCGTTGAACGGCGCATTGGCGGCGCCATTCGACATGCCTTTACCTACCGCCTGATTGGTGAAGCCGGTGTTTCCTATGGCACCCAGGACTACCGCGGCGCGACATTGTCTGAGCACGATGTAACCATCGATGCCAGCGCCGAATACAGCTTCAACCGCCATGCTGCGCTATTCACCCGCCTCCAACACGTTCGCTTTCGGTCGAGCAACACGGCCCGTGACTACAATGCCAGCACGGTCATGATCGGCGCCCGTCTGCGCAACTAGAGCCCTTCAGACTGAGATGGACCCATTCTGCCGAGGCGGATTTGGTCCGAGATCAAGTGGACCGTCGCGGTGCGTAGCGGTACTACGGACAAGACGGAACGCGCAGAGATCGGGGCAAATCCGCCCGGCCCATTTTCGTGCCGATGTTTGGAGCACGAACATCGAATGGGTTTCCAAACGGCGGCCGCCTAGTGCATCGAACGGCTTGCCCGCAGCACCGCTGCGCGCTGCACCGTTCTCCTGCTAGTCGCCTCCCCGTTTGGAAACAGAACGGACTCCATCTCAGTCTGAAGGGCTCTAGAGCCGTGCCCCGTCGGATCGCGTCGCGTTGCCCCTGGCACGCTGCCGCATTGCATAGGGTGATCGGCGCCCCCATCTCCCACGTAATGATCGCGAACCGTGACAACCAAGAGCATTCTTCATGAGCAGCGAAGACAATCGCCTGTCGGCCCGTGCCGCGCGCTACATCCGGGTCGGCGGCAATGTCGGCACGATCGCGGCCAAAGTCGCGGGCCAGCGCCTGTTCGGCTTCGAAGCGAACAAATCGAAGGATGCGATGGAACTTGCGCGCGCACTCGGCGGCCTCAAGGGCCCGATCATGAAGGTCGCGCAGTTGCTCTCGACAATCCCTGAGGCGCTGCCAGCCGAATATGCCCGCGAGCTGTCGCAGCTCCAGGCCAATGCGCCGGCAATGGGTCCCGCCTTCGTCAAACGCCGCATGGTTGCCGAACTGGGCACCGACTGGCGCGCGCAATTCGCTGAATTCGACACCAAAGCCGCCGCGTCGGCATCGCTCGGCCAGGTCCACCGCGCCGCCAGCCACGACGGCCGGAAACTCGCTTGCAAACTGCAATATCCCGACATGCAATCCGCTGTTGAAGCCGACGTCAGCCAGCTCGGGATTGTGTTTGGCATTCACGCGCGCATGAACCCGGCCGTCGACACGCGCGAGATCCTTGCCGAAATCGGCGCGCGCCTGCGCGAAGAACTCGACTACACCCTGGAAGCACGCCATACCGCACTCTACGGCCTGATGTTTCGCGATGATGATCTGATCCGCGTGCCAGAAATCGACGCTGAACTGTCGACCGGTCGCCTCCTGACCATGAGCTGGCTCGATGGTGCACCGCTGATGGACTACAAACAGGCGCCACTCGAACATCGCAACCGTATTGCACAAGCCATGTTTCGCGCCTGGTGGTTCCCGTTCAGCCACTACGGTGTCATCCATGGCGACCCGCACCTTGGCAACTACTCCATCTTCGAAACCGATGGCGAGCCAGCCGGCATCAACTTGCTCGATTACGGTTGCATCCGCACGTTCCCGACCAAGTTTATCCAGGGCGTTATCGACCTCTATCGCGGACTTGAAAACGACGATCGCGACCGTGTCGTCCATGCCTACGAAAGCTGGGGCTTCGTCGGCCTCACCGATGAATTGATTGATGCGATGAATATCTGGGCGCGGTTCATCTATGGTCCGCTGCTCGACGACCGCGAGCGCACCATTGCGGAGGGCACAACGCCTGCCGAATATGGCCGCAAGGAAGCGTTTTCGGTCCACAAGATCCTGAAGGAAAAGGGCCCCGTACGAATTCCGCGCGAGTTTGTCTTCATGGACCGCGCCGCGATCGGTCTCGGCGGGGTTTTCCTGCATCTTGATGCCCGCCAGAACTGGTACCGCCTGTTCAACGAGACGATCGAGAGCTTTGATCTCGAAACCGTTGCCGAGCGCCAGAAGACCGCATTTGCAGAGACCGGCGTGCCGCTGCCGTAAGAACCTGTCCGGTGGACTGGCAGATTGCGCACCGTCCGCTATAGTCCGGCTCGATAGACTGCCACTGCTGCGGAAATATGGGGCCACAATGATCGAAGCGTTCGCCAGCCTGTTCGCGGCCTATGCAGGTTACGCCGGTTGGCCGTGGTGGTCAGCGACCATCGTCGGCGCGCTTTCCGGCTTTCAGGTCGCCAATGCGCGCCTCTATCGCGGTGCGCTTAAAGAGCGGATTGAAGCCGGCGACGCCTCGGTGTCATCCAGGCTGTTCCAGATGTCGTTGCTCGGCATCATCCTCGGTGCAGGCGCCGCCACGTTTATATATTTTGGCGCCCGCTGGTTCCTGACCAACACGTAAGTCACGCAATGAAACATTCGTTGGCAAGCGTATCAGAACCTGTAGCTGACGCCGGCCCGGATGGAATGGATCGTCACATCGCTATTGTCCAAGGCACTGAGCACTGAATCGCTGACGTCATAGTCACCAAGATCGGTGTAGCGATATTCCAAGCGTGCCGTAAGATTGTTCGTGAACGCCCGCTCGACGCCGCCGCCAAGCGTCCAGCCGTTCCGGATGTCGGAGAACGATGCCGAAATTGCGGGCCCGATAAGACTGCGCTGCGTTACGTCCACTTCACCGAATGCCCAGCCGCCGGTCACGTAGAACAACGTCCGGTCCGCAGCAAAGCCAACGCGCGCGCGTAACGAACCAATCCAGTTGACTTCGGTTTGGTGCGACAGCGTGCCGAGCGAACCGACGCCGCTGCCATCGAGATCGGCAAAGTCGATATCTGCTTCTATGCCATAAACGAAATTCCCGTTCTGCAAGTTGTAACCGCCGTGAAAACCGCCCTGGAAGCCGGAGCTTTCGTATTCGTAGGTCTGGTTGATACCCGCGATCGGACCGGTGCTCGCTTCGGTATCGGCCCAGCCATAACCAATTTGGGCGCCAACGTAGGCACCCGTCCAATTGAACCGCGAGACATAGGGCGGCTCGTCCTTGATCGAGCCTCGATTGTCACCGCCCAAATCGGCAGCCGAGGCCGCCGTGCCGATCACTGCAAACAGCAGACAAAAACTAACAATCCAGCGCATTATTCAAATCCCTTTTCCCGTATGACCGCACCGCGACACGGACTGAAACAGGTGCAGGGATAACAACTCGAACAACAGTTTCAAGTAAATTAGTGTTACAATTCAATTAGTTATTTTGAATTTAAAGAGCATAATTGCAAATGAGGCGGCACATCGATCGACACAAATCAAAAAAGACGATCATTTCAGACGCATTGAAGTTCGGACCGAATGAAGCACACAAAAAAGACGCAGCCGCGTATACCGGCTGCGTCTTCACAACAGTGTCGTCACGCGCCTACTTCTGAGGCGGTGGCGGTGGCATCATGTCGAAGTTGGGAATGTCAGTCGATGTCTGGTCCCACGCCGGACGGTCCTTGGCATAGACGATCGCGGCAGGCTTGAACCAGCTGTTGTCATCCGTGCACCCGACCGATAGACCAACCAAGCCGGGGCGCGCTGAGTTCTCGCCAAATACCCGACTGCCGCACTTCGGGCAGAAGTGACGCGTGTTGATGTTGCCGGTTGCCGCGGTAGCGCCGAAGCTCGACATCTCCCCCTTGAACTCGACGTCATCGGCTTTGAAGAACGCCAGCGACATGTGCCCGCCACCGGAGGCACGTTGGCAATCCTTACAGTGACACTGCGCCATACGCAGTGGCTCGTCGGCGTTGATCGTATAACTTACGGCGCCGCACAGGCATTGGCCGGTTGCAGACTTGGTACTCGACATAACATGCATCTCCATTGGGGATTGTCTCAAGTGAGATCAAAACAAGAAAAGCTACGACTGGTTCTTCTTGCCGCGGCGATCACGAATGAACTTATAGATGTTCGTGAAGTCTGTCTTTGGCTCAAATGAATCCGTGCCGGCTTGCCAGACCGTCGCAACGGCTTCACCGATATCGGACGCGGTTCCGGCGGCACGCACATTGCTGATGTAGAGCTGCACATCCTTGTTGAGCAGTTCCGCAAAAAAGCCCGCATCATAGGTTGCCGGCAAAACGCGGTTCGGGAATTTATCAAGGCTCGCTGAATTCTGGCCGCTCGATACGTTGACGACGTCGAGGATCAGCTTCATGTCGAGGCCTTGACTAACGCCGAACGCGACCGCTTCCGACGTTGCCGCCATATTGGTTGCAGACATGAAATTGTTGAGCATCTTCACGGTCTGGCCATGCCCGGGTTCGTCGCCAACGTGAAAGGGATTGGCGGCAAACGACTTGAACACATCCAGGTGAGCGTCATAGATCGCCTTGTCGCCCGAGAACATCAGCGAGATGCTTGCCTTGATAGCGCCGGCGCGGCCACCGCTCACCGGCGCATCTCCAAAGCCGATCTGTTTGAGCGCGAGCTTTTTCGCCGCTGACCGCGCAGCATCGGGACCAACGGTCGAGAGGTCGATGATCAGTGACGCACGGGCACTGTCGACGTCGGCAATTTCCGCCGCCACCGACTCCATGATGGCGCCGTTCGGCAGTGACAGGAATACCGTGTCAGCGCCTTTGATAACCTCGGCAACCGAACCACACGCCGTCGCCCCTTCGGGCGCAAGGGCTTTCGTCCCCGCTTTGTCGAAACAGATCAGCGGGTGGCCGCCTTTGACAATGTTGGCTGCCATCGGTCCGCCCATCTGGCCCAGTCCGATAAACCCAATCACGCGGTCCGATGCGGCCATGCTCTCAATCCTTCCAATCTCTTACTCAATGGTGTTCAGCGGGCACGAACACACATTCATGACATCGCAAATCGTCACGACGACGCTTGCGGCAAATGTGGCGCACCCAGCTTGAATGGCTTGGGCGGACCCTAGCGGTTCGCTAGGCTCCCGGCAAAGCGCGAGCGTCACCTGAACGCCCATATCACGTAGGTGAGAAGTATCCAGCGCAACGCCACAACAGCAAGGAGGCGCCGATGAGCGCACCAGCCTTAAAGCCACTTCCAGACGGTGCCGGCTTTCCAATTGATCATCGCGTCCGCATCGGCCATGCGCACCTCAAAGTCTCTGACCTCGATCGCGCGCTGATGTTCTATTGCGGTGTCCTTGGTTTCGATCTGATGCAACGGATCGGCGATGACGCGGCGTTTCTTTCAGCCGGCGGCTACCATCACCATATCGGCCTCAACACTTGGGACAGCAAAGGCGGCAACGCACCGTCGCCCGGCACAACCGGCCTCTACCACGTCGCCATCGTCTATCCGGACCGTGCCGCCCTCGCGATAGCGCTTCGGCGCATCGACCAGGCTGGTATCCAGCTGACCGGTGCCAGCGACCATGGCGTTAGCGAGGCGCTCTATCTCGATGATCCGGATGGCAATGGCCTGGAGCTTTATTGGGACCGCGCACCACAGGACTGGCCACGCAACGACGATGGCACCCTGGCAATGTTCACGCGCAAGCTCGATGTCGCCAAACTGCTCGCAGAGGCGCATTAGATCATCATCATATTCCCCAATCGAGCATAACGAAGATCCAGCGCGCGAGGCGGTGTGTGCTGATCCGGTAACGTCTCCGCATCACTTGTGACAACTTCGGAACCGCTTCCGATAGGGCGCTTGCATCAGGCAGGTGCAACATGTGATGGTCCGCCCACTCCTTATGGTTAATCAAGGTATTCAGATGCGCCACTCAATTGATTCTCCGTTCCTGCAGGCATGTTGCGCAGCCATCATCGGCAGCGCGCTGTTAACGGCGCCCGCCATGGCCCGCGATTGCCCCGGCAACAAAGACGCACTCGGTACCAGCCGCGTCGTTGCGATCAACACCAAAGGCGGTCCCGGCTTCGGCTTCCAGCACTACAAGTTCTATGATTTCCTCAAACCGGGCGAAGTTGTCCTGACGTTCGACGATGGCCCGTTGCCAACGCACACCGTGACCATTTTGAACGAGCTCAAGCGACATTGCGTACGCGCCACATTCTTCCCGGTCGGCAAGCTCGCGATTGGTTATCCGGAAATCCTCAAACGCGTCGCCGACGAGGGCCACACCGTCGGCTCCCACACCTGGTCGCATCGCAACATGGCGTCCAAGAAAATGACAGGCAAACGCGCCAAGGATGAAATCGAGGACGCCGTCAGCGCCGTGAAACTGGCACTCGGCAAACCCGGCGCACCGTTCTTTCGGTATCCGTATCTGAAGGATACGCCCGACACGATCAAATACCTCGCGAGCCGCAACATTGCGGTATTCTCGACGGACCTGGACTCATTTGACTTCAAGGGCGGCCGGCCGGAGAAAATGGTCGCGCGTGTCATGCGCAACCTGAAAAAACGCGGCAAGGGAATTCTGCTGTTTCATGACATTCAGCGCGTCACCGCGCGTGCGATGCCGCAGTTGCTCGCCAAGCTCAAGAAGGGTGGCTACAAGATCGTCCATCTAACCGCCAAGCAACCGGTCACGACACTGCCCGAGTACGACAAGAAGATCGCCAAGAACCTGCGCGGCAGCAGCAGTATGGCGCAACGGCCGATCAGCAGCGTCGTCGAAACCGTCAAGCAAAACTGAAGCCAAACCGCCGGTCACCCGCCAGCGGACCGGCGACCGACCCGCCAATGACAGTCACTGGGGTTTCTCCCAGTTGCGCCCGCACCCCGAATTGCGTCTACTGGGCCGATCGACCCGGTTGAAGTGTCTGCGTGGGGTCCGTTTCCGATGCGTTCTTTCCAATATTGTTTGGTGGGCGTCGTCACGCTAGCAGGCGTGGCATGTAGCGCGACGCTCACGCCGGAACTGCAGAAGGCCAAGGCGGCGAAACGGCCAATCTTCGTTGGAAATCTGTACGCCCAAAAGGCTCAGCAGCGCGGTCACATCGACGCCAACGCGCAATTCTTCAACACCTCCAACAAGACCTACAAATATGTCGAATTGCATGTCACGGCGACCAATCGCGTCGGCGATCCCATCATGCGCGAGGGAGACAACTCTGCGACGGTCAGGCTCCAGTTCACCGGCCCGCTGCGGCCACGTCGGTCACCCGGCATCTCGACCTGGCCAAACATCTGGTACCTGCAAAAGCCATTCTGCCTGAAGGTCCTGAAAATCGACATCACGCACATAGACGGCAGCAGCGTCAGTCTCGATGGGGCAACGCTTGAAGATGTCCTGTCAAAAAAGCTGCGCAAGGACTGCCGCACCAGGGTCAGTGCGCTGCGCGGTTAACGCTGGCCCGCGCCCGAGCTCATTGTCCGCGCAGCCAACGCCAAGGCCGACCGTCGATCGCGGCAAGGCCCAACCCAATCAGCGCCATGCCAATGAAATGTTTGGTTTCAAGCACTTCACCAAGAAAGGCGGTACCAAGCAAGATAGCGCTTACCGGAAGCAGCATCGTCACGAGCAACAGATTGGTCGCCCCGGCCGTTGCCAGAATGCGGAAATAGAGAATGTAGGCAAGCGCCGTCGACAGGGCTGCAACGCCGAACAGTGCGCCGATCGTTGCAGCGCTCGGCATTGGTAGCGTCCACGGCTGGTCGACATAAAGCATAATCGGAATCAGCATGATGCTGGACATCGTCACCTGCCCGGCCGCCGTCTCAATCGGCGTGGTGCCCATGGCGCGGAACCGGCGTCCGAACACGCCGGCAAAGGCGTACGACAGCGCGGCTGCCAGAAAGGCCGCCTGGGCCCAGACGTTCGAATCCAGGCCTGCCGCCACATCGACGCCAACCAGCACGGCAACGCCGGCGATGCCAATGAGGATGCCGGCAATCCGCCCGGTCGTGAGCTTTTCGTCGACGGTCAGGAAATGCGCCACGAACACCGTAAACAGGGGTGTTGTTGCATTGAAAATCGCAGCGACGCCGGAAGCGACATGCGACTGGCCCCAAACGATCAGCGAAAACGGTACGACATTGTTGATAAACCCCATGCCGGCAAACATCAGCCAGAGTTCACTTGACCACCTGGCCGGTGTTCCTCCGGCACGCTGGCCTGAGATTTTCAGGATTGTGAGCAGGATAACAGCTGCGATCGCCACCCGTCCGACGACAACGGTAAACGTCGGCAATTCCCGCACCGCCACACCGGTGAAGAAGTAAGATCCACCCCAGAGCAGCGAAAGCGCGAGCAACATGCCCCACTCCAGAGGTGACATGGCCGTGTTCAGCTTGTGCGATGTCGGCATATGGTGTGGCCCCCCGGCGTTCCCCTGGCGTTCCCCTTGGGCGGCCTTAGATCATGGATAGCATCAACCAACGACCCGATTGTTGTGCGAACCCTCAAAATGTCCGGAGCACGGTTGACGCGCCGCACCAAAACCAGCATATAACGCCTTCCGAAAGGCGGTATGCCACGATGCCCGGCCGGTTATTTGAGCCGTCGGTCATGTCACGCGCTGTTCTTATGGCGCACATCGCCCGAACCGCACCATTTTTCGTGCCCGGTGCGCTGTCCCTGCACTTCAGGAGACGGCACCGCAGCATGTTTAAAGCAAGTCAGGACTTGAGATGAAAGTTAAGAACTCATTGAAAGCGTTGAAAGAACGCCATCGCGACAACCAGGTCGTACGTCGCAAGGGCCGTCTTTACGTCATCAACAAGACGCAGCGCCGCTTCAAGGCACGCCAGGGCTAAAAACCCTCGTAATACCAATGCCTTATTAACGTTCAACCGCCGGCAGTTCGCCGGCGGCTTTTTCGTGTCCGCACGCCACCGCTCGAGCAACTCCGGCTTTATCGCTGATTTGGCCGTGCCCGCCGCAAAATCCCCGACATCGTCCGGCTAAGCTGGGATATCTCACTGGGACGCAATTGCGTGATCCGGCGGTTCAAACGGTTTTCATTGCCAATCCGTCGGCGTAAGATTGCATCCGGTCGTTCGCAGCAGTTCGGATCAGGTCAACACGATGGATATAACTTCCCGGTCATGGGGCACAGCACTGGCGGGCGTTTTTGCGGCCGCCATCATGATTGCCGGCCCGGCAGCCGCACAAGATCAGCCGACACCACCGTCGCAACGGCCGTTGGATGATGACCGTGCCGATACCGAGCGCGGGATCACGACGCCGCCGCCGATCCGCCGCGAAGTCAAACCCAAGCCAAAAAAGGCAGCATCCCCCCTCGACCTGGTGATGAAGGACGGCATTCCTTCGCACGCCGAAAAGCGGGCAACGCTGCGCGAGGATCTCTATGCTCTGCTGGCCACCGCAGCCAGCGCCGAAGAAGCCAAGAAGATTGCCCGCCAGATCCAACGCGTCTGGCGTACCTCGGGCAGCGACACCGTTTCCGTGCTGATGTCACGGGCCGGGCGCGCAATGAAGTCCAAAGATCAAAAGCTCGCGCTGGAATTGCTCGATACCGTCGTTGAACTCGCACCGGACAACGCCGAAGCCTGGAACCGAAGGGCTTTCGTCCACTATGCGTCCAAGAACTACCGCGCCGCTGTCGGTGATCTGCGCCGTGCGCTGGCCCTCGATAAGAACCATTTCAAGGCGCTCGACGGCCTCGCCTCGATCTTCCAACAGATCGGCGACGATGACAAAGCACTGAAGATTTACGAGCAATTGCGCCAGATACATCCGTTCTGGCCCGGCATGGACAAGGCTTACGAAGCGCTCAAGGGTAAAGTTGAGGGCCGCGGCATCTAGAAGGCCGCGGCATCCAGAGCACAGCGCCGTTCTCCTGCTGGTCGACGCCTCGGTTGCGCACAGAATTAGCTGGCATTTATCGCCCGGCGCGCCGACCTGCTATTGCGCCTTTCCGGTCTTGTCGGGATCAGCGAGACGGATCGTCCAGCTTTGCGATGTGCCTGTGTCGATCTCGTAGAACCCCTTACGGCTGAAGCCGCGTTCCTCGCAGTTCTTCGTGTCGCGGATCGTGAAGGTGCTGTCTTTCGTGCACATATAATGGGTACCTGACCACTCGCCACCGCGCTCATAGTCCACGGCATGCACGTAGAGATAGCGGCTAGGCAGTGTACCTTTCAGCAGGTTTTCGCATGTTTGCGAAGGAATGTTCCACCACCCCTCCGTCGCCCAGCCCTTCTTGTCCTGATAACCCAATGCCACCCCGACCCGTCCCGGCGTCGCATTGCACAACTTGAGATCAGCCGCTGCCCTCATCGGCATCAAACCGGACAAGCAAGCCACGCCGAGCACCACGCACAGCCGGCGGTCAACGATCGATCGAAACATCGTGGCGGAATTCCCCATAGCCCCAAACCCAGTCAATCCCATGCGCGCCAGAGGCGAACGCGTCAAGCCTCTCAGGCAACATGGCGACGCGGCGTTTTGATGGCAGCCGACGGACCAATAAGTCCGTCAGGCTTGAGCGCCTTTTGCAAAAACACTTGATTATGGCGGTTGGAACAACAACATAATCTTGAGCCAAATGATCTGCGCAGTCAGGAGCCTTCGATGAGCGACAAACCATCCCAAACAGAGCTTGAAGCAGCCGCATTCCGCACCCTCGTTGCTCATTTGCGGGAACGGACAGATGTGCAGAACATCGATTTGATGAACCTGGCCGGGTTCTGCCGCAACTGCCTTTCGAATTGGTATGCCGACGCTGCCCGTGACGGTGGCACCGAGCTTTCCAAAGACGAAGCCCGCGAAATCATCTACGGCATGCCGTTTGCCGAGTGGAAGGCCAAGTATCAGCGCGAGGCTTCGCCAGCCCAGCTTGACGCGTTCGAGCAGAACAAGCACTAGAGAAAATCCGCGACCCGGAGGTGCCTATCCCGCCGGCGCGTCAACACCTTAATGACAAATCAGTGCACAACGGGGAAAACTCCGCGCGTACAACTCGTGAGCCTTGATGCGGCCCGAAACGCGGGCTAACCATCTGGGCAAGGCACGGGACGCGTATAGTTTTTCGTCCAGTTTACCGCCAGCCTGTCGTGTCGGCGGTCCCGTTCCATGTACAGCTATGTCACGCCCGCCTTTGCTTTGGGCGTCGCGAGTGTTTGTGGAAGTAACAGCGGGGACCATCCATGACCGCACTACAAGGTGCTGCGCAAACTCAATTGCGCCAATACATCGAACAACTTGAGCGTCTCGAAGAAGAGAAAAAGGCAATTGCCGACGATATTCGCGACAAATTTGCCGAAGCCAAAGCCGTCGGCTTCGACGTCAAGGTCATGCGCCAGATCCTGCGCCTGCGCAAGAAGTCCAAAGACGATCGGGATGAGGAGGACGCGATCCTATCGACCTACCTCCACGCGCTCGGCATGATCGACAGCTTCGATGACGGATCGGCAAGCGGCGCCGCCGCGCCGGACGAAAACGTCCATCCGATTGCAGCGGAATAGCGGACTTTATCGCTCTGCAACCTTCACGATACGGCGGCCAAGCGCTGGCCTGCGGTCGCGATACGCCACCATCGGTGGCCGGCCGTCGGGCCAGCCACGAAACGACTGCGACCACATCAGGTTCGCGGTTCGCAATCCCGGCCGGATCTGCAGCGGCGGATCGTCTGTACCATCAGCAACCAGCAATGCCAGTGTCTTGTCGATATCCGGATGCCGCAAGCGGCGCAATGCCGGATCATCGAACGACGCCGTGCGCGTAATATAAGGTGCAATTGGAAACGGCCGGTAGAACATCTCTTCGGGGTGCTCGTCGTCATAGGCCGGCGCGCTGATCCATTCATCGGCATTTGGCGGCTTGACTTCTGGCGAGCCCGGTCGACGCGCCGATGACTGACCAAACACGGCACTTGCCAGCTGTGTCAGGAGGCTTCGATCAGCGGGCGATATGGCTGGCTGCCGCGTTGGTCGGAAGGGCAGCGGCTTCGGTCCGGCATCCGCCAGAGTCGGCCTGATGGGCAGGCGCGGCCGTGCTGGCCGTCGCACAGTCGTTGCTTGCCAACTGCTCGAGCCAAGCGCAACGCGCGGCTGCAAGGGCTGTGGTGCCGGCTCGAACGCCGGGCGCCTGGCGACACGCGGGCGCTGCACCAGGCGCGGTGGTGGCACGGCAACCGGTCGCGACGCGGCCGCAACGCGGGTCCGCGCAGACCCTGCGCGCGCCGGACCACTGCGCCTCAAGTCATGGAAGGCCGCCACACGACGGGCAAGCACGGGATTGCGGCTGCGCGCAGCTACCGCATCGCGCCGTGTAATCGGACCGCCACCGCGCGGCCGATGCCGGGTTCGGCCATGCGGAAACAACAGCGCCAATTCCTGCCGGCCCATCCGCGGCCAGTGCCGAACACGTCCGGTATCGACATGCACAAACGGCGTCGCCGACGTCGGATAGTAGCCAACGCCACCCTGCTCGCGCAGCAATGCCGAATACCTTAAGCGGCGCACCGGAATATCCGGAAACCGCACATCCATCGCGCGACCGAGCAGATGCTGGCTCCGCCGCGCCTGGCCACCACGCGTTTTGCGCAGCATGCTATTGGTTTTTGGTGAGCGATAGCCGGAAATCACATGAACCGGCATGCGACTGCCGAGTTCGGTATGAATCTCCCAGACCAGGTCAATGAGTGCCGGGTCCATCTTGGTTGGCTTGTTCTGCCGCCAATCCCGCAAATGCCAATTGAGCTTCTGCAGTGCAGCCGGCACATAGCGCCCGTTGCGCTTGTAGACGATGCGCAGCGTTTCCTTGGTATGAACGTTGTATAGGGCAATCGTCCGGGCACCATTGGCACCGAGCGGTGAGGGGCTGATCAGGCACAAGGTCACCACTGACATCAGCGCCGCTGGTCCCCTCCATGCGCTCGAAGCGCACCCCCCGATGTCCCTCAATATTGCCATTTCGCCCTTCTCGAGCGCAATTGAAGCCCGATCGCCAGCCGATCCCGGCAGCGTTAACCATACGTGATCCCCGTAACCAGTGTCTTACGTGTCAGGAAAATTGGCGCAGATTGAGACCAAGCTCGCTCCAAAGTCGGCGTAAGATGCTGTCCTGACGAATGAAACAGCAGTCATCCGCCGACTGCACGTCAAAAAATCACGAGTTCATGCTGGTCTGCACTTGCCTGAAAGTCAGAGAGCGCGACCGGCGGATCCGCCGTGGGCCGGTCAATTTCGGCCACATGCGCGTAACCCGGCAGAGATTGCCGCAGCCGTTCACTATCGCTCTGGCCGCCATCGCTTGTATCAAACGTTACTTCGAGCATGAGGGGCGGTCGTGCCTGCAAAATCCCAGGCATCCCGGCCAAGGCTGCAAATTCATGCCCTTCGACGTCAATCTTCACCAAACCGACCGACGTCGGCGCGACGCCAATGTCCTCAAGGATCGCATCCAGCGGCGCCACGGAAACGGACTCTGTCTGTTCCACCGGGGACATTGAAAACCCCGGCTCCAGCGAGTGTGCACCCAGGTTCTTGGCATCACGGTGCAGTGTCATCTCGCCAACTCGGTCGCTTGCGGCCTTGGCGACAACCAGAACGCGGTCGTTGATCCCGTTGAGTTCGAGATTTTGCTGCAGAATGGCCCGGTTCCAGGGGTCCGGCTCGATCGCAACTGCCTTGCCAAAACGCCCGCTCAGCATCGCATAAGTCGTGATCAATCCAATATTCGCGCCGACGTCGACAAATACGCTGCCCGCCTTGATGCGCCCCGCCTGACGGACAATGTCGATTGCCCGCTCAAGATGTTCGCGCTGCCAAGACCGCCCGCTCAGTATCGTGTAGGCAACCCGGTCATCTCGCGGATCAACAAACACCTTATGGTCGGCAAATGGCACCAAGCATAAAGTGCCGTTGGCGGCGCAATCAGCAAATATCCGATTGAGCGCCATTCGTCGGATGCGCGGATCGCGGACGGCCAGATCAACAAGCCAGCGTTTCGCGCGCGTTTTGATTGGCAATCGCCGCTGTCCGGGTCCGTCACCTGGCTGCCATCGCTGATCACTCATCGTTCGCCGGTCAGCCCTTCAGCAAAGGCAATCAAGTGAACAACGGCATCGGCGCGAAAGCCGCACAGATTCACCCAATCAGTTGTTCCAGATATTGCGCATCCATTCGCGACTTCGCTGGCGCCGGACCCGGTTTGTCGCAACTTCGCTGCGACCGACGCGATCACGCAGATACTTATCAAGGCTGCGGTTCGGCTTGACGATGGTATGAGCACGACCGTCAAATCCTTTCTGGATCAGCTTTTCGTGGCCGTAAACGTCGTTGACCAGTTCAATCTCGCCGTCCTGGTTGGCCCGTGCCGTGAAATAAGTGACGTGAACAGGAATTTTCTTGTTGAGCCGGATTTGGCGATTGTTGACGCCGGACTTTGCCAGTTCATCAATCTTGGCCTGCGTCCATCCTCGATCTTCACCGAACAGCACGGCAGCCATTTTCATCGGATCGCGCACCCGCATGCAACCATGACTGTAGGCTCGATATTTTTTCTTGAACAAATACTTCGACGGCGTGTCGTGAAAGTAGACCGCGTGCTTGTTCGGGAACATAAAT
>JAGDYV010000020.1:0-79646 GCA_049116495.1 Hyphomicrobiaceae bacterium
CATGCCCCAGTAGAGAATGAACAGGTGGCTGGCAACTGGGTCGAGACCGGCGCCAATTAGCGCCGGGCCCATTACGATTGCGAGGAAGATATAGCACGCGCTGACCGTCATCCCCATGCCAAGGATAAAGCTTGTGATCGCGCCAAAGAACAGCAGTAGAAAAATGTTGCCGCCGGCGAATTGCAGCAGTTCGCGGCTAAACGCACCACCGACACCGGTGTAGGACAGCGAGCCGACAATCATGCCGATCCCCGCCAGAACGCCGACGATGTTGGCGATATTCCTGACCGAGTCCTCGATCAACGCGATGACCTTATTGAGGCGGAACGGGTTCTTGCGCTGGAACGCGCTGGTGAAGAGCAGCATGATCGTCGCGTAATACGGCGCATGGGCTTCGATACCGACCCAAACCAGCAGATATACAAGGACGATCAATGAGAACAGGAAGTGCCAACCGCCCTTTAGAACGGGCAGCAGTTCCGGGATTTCATTGGCAGGCTGCCCCTTGAGGTTGTTCCGCGCCGCATAGTTGTCCGCCTGTAAAATCAGCGCGATGTAGAACAGCAGCGCTGGCACGATGGCGGCGACCATTACCGTCGAGTATGGAACATTGAGAAACTCGGCCATGATGAACGCGACCGCGCCCATCACGGGCGGCATCAGCGCCCCGCCGGTGGAAGCACAAGCTTCAACGGCGCCGGCGTAGGTCGGCGGATAGCCGACGCGTTTCATGGTCGGGATGGTCAGCTGGCCGGTGGTCACGACGTTGGAAATGACGCTGCCCGAGAGTGATCCGAAGAACCCACTCGAGAGGATCGCAACCTTCGCCGGGCCACCGCGAGACCGCCCCATCAGGGCCGTCGCGAAGGTCATGAAGAATTCACCGCCGCCGGTAATCACCAGCGCCGAGCCGAAGATCAAGAAGCCGATCAGCAGACCAGCGACGACGCGCATCGGCACGCCGATGATGCTTTCGGTGCCAAGAGCGTGCTGTTTGACGAGTTGCGGAAAGTCGCTTGATGGTCCCCACATGAATCCCGGCATATTTTCCGAGAACAACGGGTAGAGGAAGAAGAAGAAGCAAATCGAGAACAGAACACCGCCGCCGACGCGGCGGACGCCTTCCAGCGCGAGGAAGCAGAACAGACCGGCAAAGATTGTTACGTCCGATCCGACGATCTCGCCGAGAAAAGGCAGCAAGCTGGCGACCATGTTGGCATCGGTCGGCGCCCGGATGTCCCAGCCTTCCTGGATGATGCGCTCGCCGTTCCAGGCGAGATAACCGGTCAGGCACAATGTCAGCAGCGCCATTGCCCAGTCAAACCAGGGAATCTCGTTCTTCTGGCTTGGCAGTGCTGGGTAAATGAGAAAGACGGTCGCGAGAAACAGCCCGGCAAGCAGGTAATAATACGAGGTGTCAATCATCACCGCGCCGACGAAGAACTGGAAATTGAACAGTTGATTGACGTTCAGAAAGATGCCGATGACACCGGCTGTAATCGCGAGCCAACGGGCCACACCTTTGAGGCGCCCGGTACGGCCACCCTCAGCAGGCGAAACCTCTGGAGTCGAATCGGTTGGCTGCGAAGCGTCGCTCATGTCGGCACACTCGGTTTGGATGGCGGAACAAAAATCAAAGTGCGTTCAGTGTTACTCGAACAGGAGACACGATCGGGCGGAAAGTCCAACGCTGCGCGGTAGATTGGAACGTAATCTGCGGCGCCCTTGGTTTGACGGTTAAGGGCGCCGCAGCAAGTGTTCTATCGCTTTGTCGTGGCGCCTATTTCAGATTTTCAGCGCGGGCTTTTTCCCAAACCGCAGGCCAAGCCTTCTTCGCGTTAATCTTGTTGCCCTTCTTGCGCTCAGCAACGCGCATGGCGTCGAACTCTGTAAGGGTTTTCTCCCACAGTGCTTTGACCGCGTTGAGACGGGCAAGACGCTTGTCGTGCCAAGCCTGGTCCTCGTCAGTCCAGATGCCCTTTTCTTTGGCGTACTTGATCGTGCCGTCATGCCATGGCGCATCCGCCGGCGTCTTGGCTGAACGATCGAGGATCCAGTTTCCCGAACTGGCAGTCGTCTTGTTGTACAGCGAGAACGACTCATCGATCGCTTTCACCAGATTGTAGACTTCATCGGTTGTCGTCGTCGCATATGTCGTAATCATCGGATAACGATAACCGACCAGCCAGACAGGGTTCTTTTCGCTAAGCGCGGCACCCTTGGTTTCCTTGGAAGGTGCAACGAAGCTGATGATCTTCTGCATCGCTTCCCAGCCCTTCTTGTTGTCGGGCTCGAATGGCGGCCAGATCAGACCACGCGGCGAAGCTTCAATCTGGCGCATGTTGGACGATGTCGGGACCGAACCAAATGCGTCAAGTTGGTTGGCAAGGACGGCGTCTTTCATTGCCGAATAGCTACCAAACCAAACCGGCTTGATGTCCTTCATCCCCAAGCCGCCGAAAGCCAGGTAGCCGAGGTTCTTGACATTCACCGATGGGTTGCCTTTGACGAAGCCAATACGCTTGCCCTTGAGGTCAGCGATTGTCTTGACGCCGGTGTCTTTGGCAACGGCGAAACCGACGCCAGCCGGACGGCCGAGCACGATGCGCAGGTCTTGCGGGCCCCAGGCCTGATCAGCAAAGTCAAACGTACCTTCAGCGGCGAAGTAGACTTCGTTAGCGAGGTAGCCGTATTTGACCTTGCCGGTTGCCATCGGCAGCAAGCGACCGATCGATGTGCCGGCTGGCACGATGCGGATCCGCGTTGGGTATTTCTTCTGCAATGCGTTGGCGATGCCTGAGGCTTCGGCATAGCCGCTTGAGCCAAGGTCGTATGCGCTCCATACCATCGATCTTGGTAATTTTACGTCAGCTGCAGCAGCAGCCGTCGCCATGCCCGTGAGCGCGAGGCCGCCGACGAGCGAGGTTAAGATGGTCCGTTTATTCATACGTATCCTCCATTATCAAAAGCCGGCGCTGCGCGATCCGCGGCCGGAATTCTTGCGTTGTTGAGCCCCAGGACTATGACGGCAGAACGGGGCTGATAAGTGACAACCTGAGCAGAAGCCAGGATTGCATGCGCGGACAGTAGGGTGCACCGCGCGCTTCTCCAAACGCCGCCAAGGTCGCCTCAGCGTTTATCGGCCCCTTGATGAGTATCGCGTGAGCAATATCAACGCGCGTTCCCAACAATGCGATGCAAAGTTCTCAGGAGCGCGACGGACATGTGATGCAGTTATAAGCCGAGTACTGCTTTCGACAGAATGTTGCGTTGAATTTCATTGGAGCCACCGTAAATCGTCGCCGGTCGTGCCTTGTAGAACGGTGCGAGGACGTTGACGTCGACATTGCCGATCCGGGTTGTGCCTTTGAGTGCGCCGAGGGGGCCGGCCGTTTCGATAATCAGGTCGGCGGCCTTCTGGAAGGCTTCTGTTGCCCACACCTTGAGCATGGACACGTCGGCGCCGAGCGTTTCGCCACGCGCGACGATATCGGCGAAATGCTTGTAGCTGGCGCCGAGGTGCTCGACGTCGAGCTGCAGGCGCACGTACTTGTCGCGGAACACCGGATCATCGAGCACGCCGCGGGCGCTGGCAACGGTTTCAAGAACTTCAAGGGCGTACTCGGGTAGTTTCGGGCTGCCAATGAAAATGCGCTCAAAGCCAAGTAACGACTTGGCGACCGTCCAGCCCTTGTTGAGTTCGCCAACCAGGTTTTCTGTCGGCGTGCGCGCATCATCGAAAAACACTTCACAGAATTCGGCGTAACCCGACATGTCCGGGATCGGGCGCACGGTAATCCCAGGCTGGTCCATGTCGGCGAGGACAAAGCTGATGCCTTCCTGTTTCTTGGCATCCGGGTCGGTGCGTACGAGAATGAAAATGTGGCTGGCGTCATGCGCCATCGTTGTCCAGATTTTTTGGCCGTTGATAACGAAATCGTCGCCATCGATCACGGCCTTGGTCTGCAGGCTTGCCAGGTCCGAGCCGGAGCCCGGCTCCGAATACCCCTGGCACCAGATGTGATCACAGCTGAGGATCGAAGGCAGAAAGCGGCGGCGCTGTTCTTCCGTGCCGCGCTCAATCAGGACAGGGCCGACCATCTGGATGCCGTGATCCTGGAAGCGCGGAATGCCCCAGCGTTCTACTTCCTCGTGATAGATCAGCGCTTTGCGGGCTTCGAGCCCCATGCCGCCGTACTTCGCCGGCCAAAAAGGGGCAATCCAGCCTTTGGCCGACATCCGCTTCCACCAGTCACTGACCATTTCGAAGGGCGGTCGATGCGGCAGAAACCGAAGTTCTTGCGGATAGTGTGTTTCAAACTCTGTTCGAATGATGTGGCGAAAGTCGTCGTCCGGCAGCGCATTCCAGTCCTGCTCCTGAGGGACGCCGTACGTGAAGTCGTCGCTTGTCTCCGGGTGCGTCATGTCGGGGCCTCCGTGCGGCGTTGTTTGAATTCGCCATAACGTTTCAGGTGATCGGCGGCGTTGCCAAGATAGGGCGCAATGGAAATGGCGCGGTTGACGTAGAGCGCCAGATCATATTCGTCCGTGAAGCCGATCGCGCCGTGCAGCTGGATGGCGTCGTTGCCAAGATTGAGCGCGGTTTGCGCGATGCGCGCCTTGGCGCTGGAAGCTGCCTGTTGCCGGGCATCGGCCGGCACGTCAGGGGCGAGCATGACGGCAAGCGACGCCGTCAACGCATGTCGCGCGACCTCCTTGTTCATCCACAGATCCACCGTGCGGTGCTGCAGCACCTGGAACTTGCCGATTGGCTGGCCGAACTGCGATCGTGTCTTGAGAAACTCGAGGGTCAGTTCGAGGCAACGTTCCATGTTGCCGAGCAACTCTGCGCAGTTGCCAATGACGCCGTAGTCCGATGCCATATCGAACATCGGCCAGAAGTCGCCGGCGGCCAACTGCGCCGACCCGGCCACCTTCACATTGGTGAATGTGATCCAGCCGCTGGCGCTGCCATCGGCGTTTGTTTCGCGCTCAATGGAGATGCCGCCAAGCCCGGCGTCGATCCACAGCAGCTCCGCCTGGCACAGATCGGGCGGGCGGCCATCGGCCGCACGATCGAGTACGACCGGTGCGATAAAGGCGTCGGCATCCGGCACCGGTACGAAGCGCAGTTCGCCGTTGAGGCTGTAACCGTCGTCGGTCTGTCGCGCCGTTACACCGGTTGCGCCGAACGCGCGTGCGCCCGTCGGATCAAGGTCCGCAACGCAGGCAATTTTTTCGCCGCTGATGACGGCGCCAAGATGGCTGTCACGCGTTTCGCCGGGGGGGCACGCTGCGAGCAGCTTCGGCACGACAATGCCGGCTGCAACGAACGGCTCAGGTGCGGCTGCATATCCAAGCGCTTGCGCAACGGCCGCTGCGGCATCCAGCTCAAGGTCAAGACCGCCTTCTGCCTCGGGAACCAGAATGCTGAGCCAGCCCTGCTCGGCAATCGCCTGCCACTGGGCACGATCGATGCCCGGTGTCTTGCCGCGCAAACCGCGTACGCGCGCCGCATCGAACGGTGCAAATCCTCGCGCCGCCTCTTCCAGCATCCGAAGTGTATCGGCGTCCGTCATGCGTAATTCCTATCGTCAGACCGCGCGATCCATCGCCGCGCGCCTTCCCTGTATAGGTCCGGTAAAACCCAATTCGCCAGAACACGCCATCGCATCCACGATATGCGCAAAGGCTCGGCGTGGCGCCGATGAGCCGCCTCCGATAGGCTTGCCTTACAGCGACCATAGCGGGAGGACCCAACGCCATGCAAAGCGGCATTTTCAATATCCAGGCGCAGGAACGCATCGTTTTCGGCACGCCCGCGCCCGATGCCTGCGTCGCCGAAGCGGAGCACTATGGTGCCAGCCGTGTCTTCGTGACCTCGACGAAATCCCTGGCTGCGCTTTCCGATGGTCCGCTGCAGAATATCGAAAGGGCGCTTGCCAGCCGCCACGTCGGCACCTTCTCGGCAATTGCCTCGCACAGCCCGCGCGAGGACGTGATTGCGGCAACGGCTGCGGCGCGGGCCGCTAAGGCTGACTTGATTGTCGCTGTTGGCGGCGGTTCGGTGGTTGATGCGACCAAGGTCGTTCAACTTTGCCTTTGGAAGGACGTGGATACGCTGGACGGCATGACCGTATTCGCCGCCGGCTTTGAGCGCACCAAGGCATCGACGTTCGATGTGCCACATGAGCCGATCCGCATGATTGCCGTGCCAACGACGTTGTCAGCCGCTGATTTCACGTCGCGTGCCGGTATCACCAATACGCAGACACGCACCAAAATGGCGTTCAACCATCGCATGCTGGCGCCGCGCTCGGTGGTCCTGGATCCCGCCGCGACCGTAGATACACCCGACTGGTTGCTGTTCAGTACCGGCATTCGTGCGGTCGATCATGCCGTCGAATCGTACATGTGTCCGATCGCCAATCCGGCGACGGAATCGCTGTCGTTGAAAGGCCTGGGCTTGCTGGCCGAAGGGCTGTCCGGGATCAAAGCCGCGCCTGACAAGATGGATGCACGGATGATGGCACAGTTTGGCATGTGGCACGCGATCTGGCCAAGCACATCGGGGCTTTATCACGGCGCCAGTCACGGCATCGGCTATGCACTCGGCGCCGGTTTCGGCGTGCCGCACGGGCATACCAGTTGCGTGATGCTGCCAGCCGTCATGCAGTGGAATGCCGAGACGATGCCGGATCGCTACCGGGCGCTTGCCGGTGCCATGGGCAAGCCCGACATGCCGGCATGGCAGAGCGTGCGTGACCTGATCCGCGGCCTCGATATGCCATGCACGTTGCGTGATGTTGGCATCACGCGCGACAACTTCAATGAGCTGGCAACGCGCGCGCTTGACTATCAGCCGGTGCTGCTCAATCCGCGCCCGGTCAAGAAGGCTGCGGACGTGATCGAAATCCTCGAAATCGCGTATTGAGCGAGCGCGCTCAATCGCGGATATTCTCGCCGCCGTCGTCGAGTTTTTCTGGGCGGCGCCAGTAGTGAAATTGCGCTGTCCAGTCGTTGGCGCCAATGCCGGCCAGCGACAGGAAATGCCACAGCGGGGAGTAAAGATCGCCCGGACCAAAAGCCGTGCGCCCGCGCCGCGTGATTTGGTTGCCGTTGCGCTCGTAGGTGGCGGCACCGGGCATGTTGGCGTGCTCGCCCATGGCGCATTGTTCGGCCATATAGGTGCCGCCGCCATGTGAGGCCAGACGGAAATTCCAGCCGCGATCGAGTGCCATGCGGCGCTGAACTTCCGGCGGGTCTTTCGAGACGAAGGCGACCGCCATGGCATCCTCGAGATGCGGTAACACACCGTTGATGCCGTCCGCCCAAAGCGTGCAGTAGCGGCAGCCTTGGCCCATGTTGTGGATCATCAAAAGGCGATCGCGGCCGGCGAACAGGCTCGATAGAGTGACCTCTCCGTCCAGCGTCGAAAACGTATAGTCGGAGACGGCGAGGGCGTTGTCCTTTGCGCGCAACTCGGCGAGTTGCTGCGCCTTCTGCATGATCTCGATTTCGAGTTTCTCAGCCTCGGTCATGGCACGGTTCCTTCACGATGTGGAGGTTGAGCCGTCGATCATGCCGGGCGTTTGGGTCCTTTACATGGCCAGGAAACCGCCATCGACCGGCAGCTCGACACCGGTAATGTAGGATGCCTCGTCGCTGGCGAGGAACAGGTTGGCCTGGGCGACTTCGTCGATCGCGCCGATGCGGGCCATCGGGACGGCGCGAAGCATCTTGTCGCGAATTTCCGGATCGGCTGTCAGCTTCGACGTCCGCATCGCCGGCATCAAGCCGGGATGCACCGAGTTGACGCGGATGCCGTCCGGCGCGAATTGCACGGCGGCGGCTTTCGTCATCATGCGGACCGCCCCCTTCGAAGCGTTGTAGCCCATATGCACGAATGACTGCCCGACGACACCTGAGATCGACGAAATGTTGACGACCGCGCCCCGCTTCTGCGTCTGCATGTGCGGGATGATGGTGCGCATGCCAAGGAAGGTACCGGTGGCGTTGACGTTCATCTGGCCGTCCCAGACCGAACGGCTCAACAGATCCGGGTCGGAGCCGCTGATGCCGGCGTTATTGACCAGGATATCGATCGCGCCATAGGCATCGAGCGTCGCCTGGGCGGCGGCCTGCCAGGCGTCTTCGTCGGCGATGTCGTGAATCTGGAACAGCGACGCGCCGTTGGCCGCGACGATGCCGTCGGCGATCGCCTGACCTTCGTCGGCAAGCATGTCGGTCACAACGACCTTGGCGCCTTCCTTCGCAAACAGCTTAGCTGTGGCCGCCCCCATGCCCGATGCGCCGCCCGTGATCAGGGCTACTTTGCCGTCCAATCGCATGTCGTTGTCTCCCGTGGTCGTTGACAAATCTAGTTGAGGTGTCTTGCGGCCTCGTCGCGCGCCTTCAACTCCGCGCCCTGCTTGCCGATGAATTTGGCCAAGCGCTCGGGGTTAAAGCCCATTCCGTGCAGACCGACGGCGGCGTTGGCGATCTCCCGATAATCTGCGATCAGGCCGTTCTGCATACGGCAGATCGCAGTGCCCTCAAAGATGGTCCGGCCGGGTGCCGCGCTTTCGGTTTTTGGAAGATAGCTGAAAACGTAGCGGGCATAACCTATACCGTTCTGCTCGACGGCGTCGTAAATATCCCAGCGGAAGTCACTGGCATCGCGGTAGAAGTAATTGGCGATCATGTCGACGATGCCATCACCTTGAAAGTCACCGTAAAAGACGTCGTGGTAAATCCCGTCCGGCGTAAAGCACGCGCGAACGCCGGCCGCATTGCCGCGTTCGACGGCGGCGACCATCTCCTTGATGCGTGCCTCAAAGCTCATCGCGCGTCCCTCCAGTCGGTCTCAGCGCATCAAGTTTGGTTGTACGTGATGATGACGGCAAGCTATTTTGGATGAAATCACATTTGGAGAGGCAACGGGTTATGGCATTTGAAGCATTCGATCTGAGCGGCAAGGTCGCGTTGGTGACAGGCGGCAACGGTGGTATCGGGCTTGGCATGGCGGAGGCGGTGGCCAAGGCCGGCGCCAATGTCGCTATTTGGGGCACGAACGAAACGAAAAACGCCGCTGCCACCGAGCGCTTGGCCATGCACGGGATCGAAACGGCGTCTTATGTTTGCGATGTGTCGGATCGCGCTGCCGTCGATGCCACGATGGCGGAGACACTGGCTCGTTTCGGGCGGGTTGATGGTTGTTTCGCGAATGCCGGTGTGACCGGGCGCGGCGCCAAGTCATTTCTCGATATCACGCCGGACGAATGGCGCCGGGTGATGTCGGTCAATCTCGATGGGGTCTACAACACGTATCAGGCCGCGGTTGGCCATATGATGGAGCGTGCCGAAAAAGGTGATCCGGGCGGCCGCCTAGTTGCCGTCTCGAGTCTCGCCTCGGTGTCCGGCCCGGCCCGCAACCAGCACTATGCCGCGAGCAAGGGCGCGCTCAATGCGATGACGTTCTCACTGGCGGTTGAGTACGCGCGCCACGGCATTACAGCGAACGCGATTCTGCCGGGTTGGATTGAGACCGACATGACCGGCAATCTGATGGCCAACGAGAAGTTTTCAGAGGCCGCCGGCAAACGCATTCCGATGCGCCGCTGGGGCCAGCCCACGGACTTTGGCGGCCTTGCCGTTTATCTGATGAGCGACGCCTCGGCCTACCACACGGGGCAGCTGATGCAGATTGACGGTGGTTACTTCAGGTTCTGACGGGCCACTGTATGTTGGGTTACGCGGGTGACGCCGTGCAGTGACGGACGGGCCGTGGACCGCTAACCCAACCTACCTGTCGTCGCTTGTTTGGGGCTGCTTGCGGTACGTGTCGGAGCCGTAGGTTGGTGTTAGCGCGGCCCGGGCTTGTCGCACAGCGAATAGCTCCATTACCTGTAGACCAGCGTCGGCAGATAGAGCGCCAAGTCTGGATAGGCGATCAGCAGAACCACCAGCAGGATCATCATCGCGACGAACGGCAGTGCGCCGATCGCGACATCATTGAAATTGCCACCGTCCTGCCGGATACCCTGCACGACATAGAGATTGACACCAATCGGTGGCGTAATCAGCGCCGCCTCCATCAAAACGGTCAGGGTAATGCCGAACCAGACCGGATCATAACCAAGTGCCACGACGATCGGGAAGACGATTGGCACGGTGGTCAGCATCATGGAGAGCGTTTCCATGAACATGCCGAGGATAAGGTAGAAGATGACCAACAGGATCATCGTCTGCAACGGCGTCAAACCCAGGTCGCGGATGAAGTTGATCAGTGCCTGCGTCACTCCCATGAAGCCGAGAATGAAGTTGAGGAAGACGGCAGCGAGGATGATCAGCATGATCATCGCGGTGGTGCGCATGGTCCCTTCGAAAGCTTCTCGAAGCATCGCGATCGACAAGGTTTTGTTGAGCGCGGCCAGGATCAACGCCGCGACAACACCGACCGATGCGGCTTCCGTCGGCGTCGCGATACCAGCGTAAATTGACCCGACGATGACGACGAACAAGAGCACTGGTGGGATCAGGTCCGGCAGCGTGCGAATGCGCTCCGACCAGGACGTTTCGACGCCTTGTCCCCCCCAGTTGCCGCGGACGGTGCAGGCGATGATTATCGCGCACATGAACATCGCCGCAAGCAGCAGGCCCGGAATAATGCCGGCGAGATACAACTCGGGAACAGACGTATCGGTAATCAGGCCGTAGATGATCAGGTTGATCGATGGTGGAATGAGAATGCCAAGCGTGCCGCCGGCCGCAAGTGAGCCGAGGAACAACGATTCGTTGTAGCCGCGCTTCTTGATCTCCGGATAAGCCACCGTTCCGACGGTCGCGGCGGTAGCGACACTGGAACCGGATGATGCCGCGAAAATCGCGCAACTGCCAACATTGGCATGCATTAGGCCACCCGGCAGCCAGGAAACCCATTGGATGACGGCATTGTACATGCGCTGGGCAATGCCGGCGCGCAGCATGATTTCGCCGAGCAGAATGAACATCGGGATGGCAACGAGAATGAACTCTTTGCTCTTGTCCCAGACGAATTCGCCAAGTGCGACGGAGAGCCGGCCTTCCTGATACATCGCATCGAGCGCGAGGCTCAGCACGCCCAGGACGGCAGCGACGGGAATACCAAGAAAAACCAGTACGAGGAGGATAACAACGATCCAGCCGGCCATATCAATTGCCCTCGTCGTGCGGCTGGGTCTTGATATCCATGCCTTTGGTTTCTTCGCTGATTTCTTCTTCGACACTCATGGTGCCAACGATCGATTTCACTCGAAGTTGATCACCCGTAAGGAAGGCTGCGATGGCATAGATCAGAAGAAATGCTGCGGTGAATATGAAAATGATCAATCCGGCAACCCAAAAGGCCTGCGGAATCCAAAGTGGAATGCTGAGTGTCGTGAGAGAGAGGGAATTCTGCTCCCAGGATGTTTGAAGCACCAAAATGGCCGATAGGGTCAACATACCCATGAACAGAAGCAAGAGTGCGAGCCCGAGGATATCGAGAAGGCAGCGCATGCTCAGCGGTAAAAAATTGTAAAACGCATCAATGCGAATATTGGCGCGGTGTATGATGCAATACGAATAGGCCAACGTCGTCGACGCGGCAAAGACGTAGCCAGATATTTCATCGGAGCCACTCATCGTGACGCCGAAGATCTTTCGCGCCAGAACGTCGATCGTGACCATAATTGAGCTGAGCAGCAACGCGGTTCCGCCGAACCACACGGCCAAACGCGAAAGGCGCTCTAGGGCGCCGTGAATCGAAGCAAATGCCTGCAACCGAATCTATCCTAGCTGGAGTGGATTGACACAACGACAACACGACGCAAATTGGGCGGCAACGAATTTGTCGTTACCGCCCATCTTATTCTGGGGATTACTCGGCTTTGATGCCGGCAACCTTGCCGATTGAGTTGTTCCAGTCTTCAGCGCACTTGGCACCGCAACGCTTGGCCCAACGCTTGACGACGAAGTCTTTCAGGATCGTCTTGAGTTGTGCTTTGTCGGCGTCATTGGCTTCAACCGGTGTCATGCCGCCTGGCTTGCCCCAAGGGCACGGGCCCTTCGCGTTGCAGGCCATGCCGTGGGTGTCGGTTTCCTTGACCGATTTCCACATTTCGTCTTCGACCTTCGCGGCGTTCTTCTGAATCAGCGCCTGCGTGTCTTTTGATAGGCCGTTCCAGACTTTGTTGTTCATGGCCATGAACGTTGCAGCATAGCCGAGACGAATGCGCAGGTTGGTCTTAACGACCTGCCACCATTTGGCATTGTAGGCTGGTGCGGTACCGGTGATGCCGCAGTCGGCGACGCCACGTTGAAGCGCGGGCACAACTTCCGCGAAAGCGATCGTGACGGCGCTGGCACCAAGGCCTTCGATGAAGTCACCGAGTGTTTTCGAGTAGGTCCGGATCTTCTTGCCTTTGAGGTCGGACAAATGCAGCGTCGACTTGCCTTTGACGTTGCACCACAACTGCTGGCTCGGGAATGTGTAGAGCATCAGAAGTTTGGAATTGTATTTCTGCGAGACCTCACGGGCGATAACAGGCGTATAGGCCTTGATCGCTTCGCGATACTGGTCGAAGTCTTGGATGACACCGGCAAGGTCAATGCCCTCAAGCGCCGGCGAGTCAGCTGCCGCGTAGGACGTCACGGCGTGCGCAGCATCATAGGCGCCGAGCTTTAGAAGACGCATGACCTCGAAGCCAGACAGGCCGAGTTCTGTGTTGGGTTTCGCGTTCGCAGTTAGTTTGCCGCCTGATGCTTCCGGCAGAACTTTCTCCCAAAGGCGGCTCTCGTGGTCTTTCCAGTTCAGCAAGTTCCCCCATGTGCCGACAACTTTGAATTCTTTTTTGTCGATTGCATGGGCCGGGCCGGCCAAGGCCAGCGCGCTCGCAACTGCAGCTGCGGCACCGAGCGCAGTTACTCGATTAAATGTCGTCATGATGGCTGGTTTCTCCCAAATTTTCAACGCGTCTGGAGCGGAGCAAATTTTTTGTGTCTTCGAGTATGTGCAGCCGCTGAGCTAAAGCTTGGCAAATATCTTGGGCAAAGACAACGCTCTAATGTAGATAATCTTTGTGCAATTTGGCCACTCACAATGCATTTTGAACCAGAAATGTTGGTGCATTGCTGAGATGACACACGCAATCGGCGCCGTGATAGCGCTGGCGTTAACTATAATGTTCTGCCACGTCGACCTAACTTGACATGGTACAAGCCTGCTTGAGAGGGATGATCTGATGTCTGACACGTTGTCTGCGGACGAACTTGCTTCAAGATTTGTTGCAGCGCACCGTTCGCTGACACCTATTGCGACCGCTGAAGTTGGTGTTGGCCCGCAGGCCGTAGACGAGGCGTATGCTGTGCAGGCCGGCGTAATGCGCGCGCTTGGTGCCAACGGCGGTTTCAAGACGTCGCGGCCGGATCCCAAGGCACCGAGCGTGATGGCACCGATTCCTGCGATTCATATTCGACCGTCGCCGGCGCACTTCGAGGCGTCCGAGATGCGCCTTTACGGCATCGAAATTGAAATTGCGTTCCGGGTTGATCTTGAATTACCGGCACCCGGTGGGGCAGACTACGATGCAAAACTGAAGCAGGCCGTTTCTGCAGTTGCGGCAATCGAAATGGTCGACACGCGGATTACCGATCACGATGATGCGAGTGCCCTAACCAAATTGTCCGACAACCAATTCGGGTTCGGCCTTGTTGTTGGTCAGCCCGTTGCGGCGTTTGAAGATCTCAACTTGATCGATCCGGCAATAACGTTTGAGGTTGATGGCAATCAGATTGGCCCGGTCGATGGCAAAATCCCCGGAGATGTCGACGCGTATCAAGTGCTCAAGGATTTCCTGGCGGTGGTCGGTGACCATTGCGGCGGTATACGGCCCGGCATGTACGTGACGACGGGGGCATTGTCCGGCCTGCATTGGACAACCAAGGGCGTCGATGTGCGCGGATCAATCGCCGGGCTCGGCGACGTCGCGGTGACAATCGGCGGATGACGCATGAGATTTGATGAAATGCCGAAGGGACTTATGGGCAGCGCGTTGGCTATCAGATGGGAACGGGCGGTTGCTTTCGTATTTGGTGCGCTGGTTTTCAGTCTGCTGAACACTGGCACGTCGACAGCGCAGGACAGGTCGCGCATTCCGCCAACATCGGTTTATCAGGCCATGCTCAAGGCCAATAAACCGGCCGGCTGGGTTCAGTTCCGTAATTTCAATGGCAAGCAATACATCTATTTCACGGCATTGCAGACGTTACATTGCCGGTTGACGGATATCCGTTTTTCGGTGAATTCGACGTTGCTCGACCAGTCGTTCGCCCTGGTGCCTTGCAACCCGGCGCTGCCATTGTCACTGCCATCGGACGCGCGCCTGCATGACATTGCCATAGCACTTCCGCCCGGTAGCGCCGAGATGGTCGCCGTGCAGGTCACCTGGGAAGATGGCAGCACCAGTGAAATGGCGCTCTACAGACCTTGCCCGAATGTCGGTGACCAGACCTGCGCGCTTCCCATGCAGTAGTCCTGCCGTCGTCCACTGCTTGGTCAGTACAACTCAGCTCCAAAATTCCGCTCAGGATCGAACTCTGGCGACAAGCGGCCAGTCGGCTTGGCCGCTTCGCCGCCCTCGCGGGCGAGATGTTGCCCGGATCCGGCAGTCGCCGTGCACTCGCCGTTCTCAACAATGACGTCGCCGCGCCGGATCACAGTCACCGGCCAGCCGGTTACCTCGCGTCCGGCAAACGGCGTGTAGCCGGTGTTGTCGTGCACGCCATCATCGCTCAGAGTGACTTTGCGATCCGGGTCCCAGATCGCGATGTCGGCATCGGCGCCGATGGCGATCGTGCCTTTGCGCCCGCCAAGGCCATAGACCCTGGCTGGTTCCGTCGCGGTCCACTTGACGAAGTCATTGACGCCATAGCGCCCTTTCGAGACCATCGCATCGAACAGCATCGGCAGGCGCGTCTCGAGACCGGGCATGCCGTTCGACGTTTGCTTGAACGACGGATTAGCACCGTGCGCGTACTTGCCGTTTTCATCAAGCGTATAGGGTGCGTGATCGGACGTCACCATCTGGAGGTCGCCGAGTGCCAGCGCCTGCCAGAGGGCTTCCTGATCGGTTTCTTCGCGCAGTGGTGGGCTGCACACGAATTTGGCGCCTTCGCCGGGCGGCTTGACGAGGTCCTGCTTGGTCATGAACAGGTAGTGCGTGCAGGTTTCGGCAAACACCTTGACGCCGCGCCCGCGGGCTTCGCGGATCACGGCGGCACCCTCGGCGGTCGCAACGTGATAGATGATGACTGGCTGGTCGATCAGTTCGCAGAACGCGATCAGACGGTGGAACGCCTCGGCCTCGGAGCCGCGCGGATGCGAAACGGCGTGGTACTTGGCATCGGTATAGCCGCGTGCGACCAGCCGTTTGCCGAGCCAGCTGATCATGCCGTTGTTTTCCGCGTGCACCGCAACCAAGGCACCGAGTTCGCGCGCCTTAATGAGGATGTCGAGCAGCGCCTCGTCGCCGACGTTCATGAGATCATAGGTCATGAAGACTTTGATTGAGGCGTTGCCGGCCTTGACGAGCGGCGGCAGTTCCTCGTTGAGCACTTTTTCGGTGGGATCGGTGAGTAGCAGATGGAAACTGTAGTCAATCACAGCGCCGCGCCGGGCCCGCGCCGCGTAGTCTTCGTGGACCGCTGCGAGGCTGTCGCCGCGATGCTGGCAGGCAAAGCAGATCACACTGGTCGTGCCGCCGAAGGCGGCCGATTTCGTGGCGGTTTCGAATGTATCGGCGTTCATCTGCCCGTTCGAGGCGACCTGCTCGATGTGCGCGTGCGTGTCGACGCCGCCGGGCAGCACGAGCTTGCCGGTCGCATCGATATCGCGGGTTCCGGACCCAAGGTCGCGTCCGATGGCGGCAATGGTGCCATCCTTGATGCCGACATCGGCGCGCACCGTATCGACGGCGTTGGCGACCGTGCCGCCGCGGATTACTACATCGAAGTTGCTCATGGCGCGTGTCCTTGGTCTGGAAATGCTGTTGCAGCCAACATCACCCAGCCCCGGGCGGCTGGCAAGCAACGTCGCCCCGAGCTGCCCGGAATTCGGTGACCTGATCGGATTCGACGCGCACGTGCCAGTGATTGAGGAGCGCTGGCGCATGTCGGCGCATCTTACGCTCGCGGCGCGATGGATCGCGGCTGCATGTTTCGAGGAGGCGTCGCGAGGTGCCTTGTGAGCCAGGGAGGAAACTTCAGGCACATGGGAGCGTATTATTTTTAACGCCCCTTGATCTTCTTCCAGGTGTCCTTGAGCGGCACGATCTCGTTGAAGACCGGGCGCGCCGGTGTCGCATCCGGGTCGACGCAGAAGTAGCCGAGCCGCTCGAACTGGACCTGGGCGCCGATAGCGTCGCCGGCGAGGGCTGGTTCAATCTTGGCATCGTCGATCACCGTCAACGACTGTGGATTGATTGCGGCGATCATATCTTCTATCGCGCCGGGGTTCTCGTCGGTAAACAGATGTGCGAACCGACGCACCTCGGCGCTGATGGCGTGCTCGGCAGAGACCCAATGCAACGTGCCGCGTACTTTGCGGCCATCCGGTGAATCGCCACCACGCGTTGCCGGGTCGTAGGTGCAGCGCAACTCGGTGATCTCGCCATTGGCGTCCTTGATGACGTCGGTACACGTTATGTAGTAGGCATAGCGCAGCCGCACTTCACGGCCGGGCCCGAGCCGGAAGAATTTCTTTGGCGGATCTTCCATGAAGTCGTCGCGTTCGATGTAGATCTCGCGCGCAAACGGCACTTGACGGGTGCCGGCGTTTTCGTCTTCCGGATTATTGATCGCATCGAGCATCTCGCTCTCGCCTTCCGGGTAGTTCTCGATCACGACTTTCAGCGGATTGATCACCGCCATGCGCCGAAGCGCGACGCGGTTGAGTAACTCGCGCGTGCAGAACTCCAGGAATTCGTACTCGACGACGCTATCGGCGCGCGCGACACCGATGCGCTGGGCGAACTCGCGCAGCGCTGCCGGCGGAATGCCGCGCCGCCGCAGCCCGCGCAGCGTCGGCATGCGAGGATCATCCCAACCCGAGACAATGCCTTCGGTGACGAGCTGCATCAGCTTGCGCTTCGAAAGCACGGTGTGTGTGATGTTGAGACGGGCAAACTCATGCTGCTTCGGCGTGCTCTGCGTCGGCAAGTGCTCGATCAACCAGTCATAGAGCGGCCGGTGATCGGCGAATTCCAGCGTGCACACCGAGTGCGTGACACCTTCGATGGCATCCGATTGGCCATGTGCATAGTCGTATGTCGGATAGATGCACCAGGCATCGCCGGTGCGCGGGTGATGTTCGTGCAGCACGCGGTAGAGCACCGGATCGCGCATGTTGATGTTGCCCGACGCCATGTCGATTTTGGCGCGCAGGGTTTTGGCGCCGTTCGGGAACTCACCGGCGCGCATGCGGCGGAAAAGATCGAGGTTTTCAGCGACCGTACGGTCACGGAACGGGCTGTTGCGGCCCGGCTCTTTCAGTGTGCCGCGATGCTCGCGGATCTCTTCGGCATTGAGATCGTCAACGTAGGCAAGACCACTCTCGATCAGATGCTCCGCCCAGGCGTAAAGTTGCTCGAAATAGTCCGAGGCATAGAGGGTCTTGTCGCCCCAATCATACCCGAGCCAACGCAGATCTTCCTGGATCGCTTCGATATATTCGTCTTCCTCTTTGACCGGATTGGTGTCGTCGAGGCGCAGATTGCAGCGCCCGCCGAACTCCGCCGCCATTCCGAAATTGAGCGCAATCGACTTGGCGTGCCCGATGTGCAGGTACCCGTTCGGCTCTGGTGGGAAGCGGGTGATAACCTCGGAAACGTGTCCCGTCTCGACATCCTGGCGGATGATCTCGCGGATAAAGTGTGCCGGGCCGTCGTGCTCCGTATCGGTCGCGGCTTTCGCGTCAGGGCTTTGCTGGCTCATGGCGGTGTAGAGATCCTGAGGTTTGCGTCTTGTGGCTACAACTTGTTTCGGCCGGCGTTTGTTTGTGGGCCAATCGCGCGCCTGCAGTCTTGTCATAAACCACGCTTGCTGGTGCCACCAGCCCGAAGGTTAACAGTCAAATCGTGTGGTAGGCCGGATTATCGATGCTCCCATGAATAAATTGACGCAGGTGGCTCAAGAGATATTGATTGCGCGCTAGTGAGTTGTGGTTGGACCAGAGCTGCCGGTTCACGCATTCTGCAAACAAGATTCGGCTGGGTGCCGATGGACAGGGAGCCTGCACGAACTTGGACCTGCTACTTGCATATGGCGCCGGCTTGTTGACGCTGATCAATCCGTGCGTACTGCCGGTGCTGCCGATCATTCTTGGCTCGGCGCTGCGTGAAGAGCGGCTCGGCCCCGTCGCGCTTTGTGTCGGATTGAGTGTTGCCTTCGTCATCGTCGGCGTTGGTGTCGCAGCTGCCGGGCCGGCTATCGGGCTCGATGCTGACCGAATGGTGCAGATTGGCGCAGTAGCGATGATCTGTTTTGGACTGGTTTTGATGGTGCCGTCGCTCAATCTGCGTTTTGCCACAGCAACCGCCGGAATCTCGAGCCAGGCGGAGCAGCAGCGCAGCGTTATTCAGGAATATGGCCTCGCCGGTCACTTTCTTGGCGGCATGCTGCTGGGTGTGGCCTGGTCGCCGTGCATCGGTCCGACACTGGGCGGCGCTATTTCGCTGGCCTCGCAAGGTCAGTCGCTTGGGTGGGCAACGGCGATCATGACGGCCTTTGCTATGGGCACGTCGACCATAATTCTGATGCTCGCCTACGGTACCCGTGAAGCCATCGCGCGGCGCCAGGAGAGTTTTCGCAAAATCGCCGCCAACTCCAAATGGGTGATGGCGATCGCGCTGATCGCGGTCGGCCTTGCCATCCTGACAGGTTTGCACCAGCAGATCGAAGGCTGGGCCATGAGCCTGCTACCGATCTGGCTTCAGGACCTGTCCGTATCACTTTAGACCTAGCTCAACGAGAAAAGGAGAATGTTTTGAAGACGTTCATGTCAGGCCTATTGGCGCTGGCGTGGCTTGTGGCAATCCCACTATCGGCGCAGGCCGGCGATGGGATGGTCGCGTTCAAGCCCGGCAAGCTCAAGGCCGCCATCGCGAAGGGCGAGACCGTCCTTCTTCACTACAAGTCGACGTGGTGACCAACCTGCGCGCGTCAGGATCGCGTGCTGAAAAAGCTCCGTGCGAGTTCACCTATGTACAACAAAGCCGTCACGTTCATGCGTGTCGACTGGGATACCTACAAGCGTCATTCGGTGACGACCAGCCGGCGTATTCCACGCCGCTCGACGTTCGTTCTGATCAAGGGCGGTAAGGAAGCTGGTCGTCTCGTCGCTGTCACGAGCGAAGCATCGATCAAGGGATTGCTGCAAAAGGCCGTTCAATAGCGGTCGACAAGTTGTAGTTTTTCAGCGCCCGGCCAGCATTTCTGGCCGGGCTCTTTATTTTATTCCAACGGCGCCAGTCATTCCAAAGTCGCGGCAAACGCGAGGATCGCGTCGGTGAACGCGTCGTTCTTGTCGCCCGCAACCATATGGCCGGCGCCCGCTATATCCGCAAACTGGGAGTGCGGCACCAGCGCCTTGAAGGCCTCGATGCCATCTTCGGTCAACACATCGCTTTTGCCGCCACGCACCATCAGCGTCGGTATGGTCAGTCGGCTGGCTGCGGCTTCGAGCGCAATGGCATCGCGCTCGCGGCCTTCCGCCGAGCGGTCAAGAAAGCGCGGGTCCCAGTGCCAATACCAGCGCCCGTCCGCTTTCTGGCGTAAGTTTTTCCGAAGCCCACTGACGTCTTTCGGTCTGTTGCGCTCGCGCAGGTAGGCGGCCACCGCATCTGCGGCATCCTCGATCGTGGCAAAACCACCGGCACCGTCGCGCATAAAATTTATGATGCGCGCCACCCCGGCCGGATTGGTGCGAGGTGCAATATCGACGAGTACCAGAGCCGAGCAAAGCTCACCGTTATGCATGTCGACCGCGTAGAGGGCCGAATTGCCGCCGAGCGAAGCGCCGACCAACATCGGACGGGAGCCGAGCTGCTTGACGATTTCGACGATATCGCCGCCAAAATCGGTGCGCTGGTATTGTTCTGTCCACGCGCTATCGCCGTGGCCGCGCAAATCGACGCTGATCGCGTGCCAGCCGGCAGCCGCCATCCGTGTTGCGGCGCCGCCCCAGGCATGTCTGGTCTGGCCACCGCCGTGTAGAAACACAACGGCTGGATCGGACGGTGCCCCCCAGCAATCCGCGACGAGGTCGTTGCCGTGCATTCCGGTGAATTTGCGTTGCCGCTTGCTATCATTCACTGATGCATCTCTCAAGGCGAGGCTCCCTCGTGAAGTTCCTGCTCATTGGTGCGACGCGTGCCCTGCTGAGGCCGTCACAGAGTTGATCGAATCGCTCGATTGCCGAACCGCCGCTCATACCCGAATGTCATCGACTTGGCGATCCGAAGCGTAATGCCTTGCGCGTTACCAGGCCGTTCGGAACTCGTCGATGGCTCAGATCTGGCGAATGTGCACGGACGATCCGGAACTCGATCAATCTTCGTCGTTCACCAATTGCGTGGTCTCGGTGCAGGAGGCATTATCGCGCTTCGGCATGATTTGGAGAATGACGTCCATGCATATTGACGCGGCCGGACAATCGCTACCCATTCGCGCCGGCCTTGCAGGTGCCATCGAGGATGCTTGGCAACGCCTCGCGCGAGCGGGCACGTGGTGGTCGGGTGGTGAGCGCATCTCGATCGCAGCCGAGGTGCGCCGCGCAGCGACGTGTGGATTGTGCGGGCAGCGGAAAGTTGCGTTGTCGCCCTATACGATTGACGGCGGCCATGACACCGACGGGGTGCTGCCGGCAGACTCAGTGGAGGCCATTCACCGCCTCGCGACAGATGCGGGCCGCGTTACGGAAACATGGGTTCGAGGTATCATCGAGGGGTCGCTTGGCGAAGAACGCTACGTCGAGATCGTGTCGATTGTGGCGATTGTCACGGCGCTTGATACGTTCGACAGGGCGCTTGGACGGGCGCCGCGTGAACTGCCCGAGCCGGTTCCGGGCGCGCCGTCACACGAACGGCCAGCCGGTGCCAAGCGCAATCTCGCCTGGGTGGCGACCCTCGCACCGGAGGATATTCAACCCGGCGATCCTGATCCTTACGCTGTCCATGGCGACAAGAACATCCACCGAGCGGCCAGTCTCGTGCCGCAGGAGGTGTTCAATTTCTTTGACCTCGACGTTGAACTCTATTTGCGTGATCACGAGATCCGTGACTTCGCCCGGGAGTATCGCGCCATCAGTCATGCGCAAATCGAATTGATTGCGGCGCGCGCCTCATCGATCAATGCGTGCTTTTACTGAACCACCAGCCATCTGGCACTGCTCCGTGAGAGCGGCCAAGCTTCAGGCGACGCCTACCAATTGACGGGCGTCATGGCCGATGCTGCCGGCCGCGACACGCAGGTTCCGCATGGCGCCGAGTTGCTGGCATTCGTCGATGCCATCCTGAGCGGCGGCGACTTGGAGCAGCAGGCGGCACGTGACGTCGTTTTCCAGGCTGTCGGTGCAGCGGCCTTCGTTGATGTCTGCGCGACGGTTGCCTCTTTCAATGCTGTCGTAAAACTCGCCGACGGCACCGGCATTCCGTTGGAAGAGGCCAAAGCCGAACGCACGCAGGATCTGCGCAGTGAACTCGGGATTGATGCGCTGCGGTCGTGTAAATAGGCTCGGGCGCCAGCGCCAGCGCCAGCAGCTTGCAATCTGTGCCCTGAAAGGCCAACGCTTTATTGCACTGCCGCGAACCGCAATCTGATCGACGACGCGATAATCGACCAAAGGTTGTCGCGCTCGTTGGCAGCTTGCCTATGTTGCCCGGCATGGGCTGATCTGCGCCCTGCCCACCGGAGGATCTGCAAGTGTCGACTGTCCAACCTGCCACGCGTGTGACGCGTGTTTCCGCCTCACCAAGCGCGCTTGCATCGCAACGGGCAAGGGAACTGAAGGCGCAAGGCGAAGATGTCATCGCGCTGAGTTCTGGCGAGCCGAATTTCCAGCCACCGCCGCATGTCGTCGACGCGGCGCACAAGGCGATGATTGCCGGCCAAACCAAGTACACGACGATGTCCGGCACGGCGGAACTCAAGGCCGCGGTCGTCGAGAAATTTCGCCGCGAGAACGGCCTTGAGTATACGGCGAACGAGATCATGGTGTCCGCGGGGGCCAAGCAGGTCATATTCAATGCCCTGATGGCGACGATCGAGAAGGGCCGCGAAGCGATCATTCCGGCGCCGTTCTGGATCGCCTACGAGCAGATCGTGCAGCTTGCTGGAGGCACGCCACGCATTATCACCTGTGATGCCGAGGCGGGCTTCAAACTCACGGCCGACCAACTTGAGCGCCACATCTCGCCGGCCACGCGCTGGCTTATCCTCAACTCTCCGTCGAATCCATCGGGCGCGGTATACACCATCGAAGAACTGCGCGCGCTTGCCGATGTCCTGCTTAAACATCCGCATGTCTGGGTGCTGACTGATGACATCTACGAACACATTATCTTTGATGGCCGCACAGCCGCGACAATTGCCGCGGTTGAGCCGCGCCTGCAGGAGCGCACGCTGACGGTCAACGGCGTCTCGAAGACCTATGCCATGACCGGTTTTCGTATTGGTTTCGGTGGCGGCCCGGCGAACTTGATGGCAGAGATGCTCAAGATGCAGTCGCAAAGCACGTCCGGCCCCTCATCGGTCGGGCAGGCGGCGGCGCTCGCGGCGCTGACAGGCCCGCAGGATGTGCTTGCCTCCCGTGCACAAGAGTTCCAGGAGCGGCGCGATCTCGTCGTTTCGATGCTCAATCAAGCCCGTGGCCTCTCCTGTCGGTCGCCCGAAGGCGCTTTCTATGTCTACCCGGAATGTCGTGAGATCATCGGCAAGAAGACACCGGACGGCCAGGTTATTGAGACCGATCGTGATTTCGTTATGCATCTAATGGATCAGCACGGCGTCGCGACGGTTCACGGCGAGGCTTATGGCCATTCCCCGCATTTCCGGCTGTCAATTGCGGCCTCGATGGAGGATCTGCGGCGCGGTTGCGAGCGCATACAGAAGGCAACGGCCGAATTGACTTAGGGCGCCGTGGTCGCGGGCGCGCGTTACAGGACATGTTAGGCAGGCCAATCGCATTCCTGGGGTGAATTGAAGCGTCGGATACGGCCGGTCAATGGCAACGAAAACCAACAAATCATCAATGAAGAACAAAAATATTTCCTCCAAATATTAGATGCTAAGGTTGACATGTATCAGCTTCCGGAGAGCAGAGTGGCGGCGCGATCGGTTAGGGAGCAGCGATGCGATGAGATCTGAAAAATATCGGCTAGTGTGCGAGTATTGGGAATCTTTCCGGCTTGCCGGGGCTTGCAATGCGGCTTATTATCGGGAAATCAGGGTACAGAATGGCTCGGGCAAAAGCATGTCGATTGTTGCGTGACAACTTGTGATTGCTTGGCGAGGTATGCATTCTCAGCGAAGAAGTTGAACCGACCCGACAGGAGAGTGTTTTCTATGTCCCGCATAATGCTCATTGAAGACGATGCATTTGTTCGTGAGGACTTGCGCGCCGAACTGATCGGCGCCGGCCACGATGTGGATGTTCATAGCGGTGGCCATACCGCCCTTAAATCCATTCTGTCCGATCCGCCAAACCTCATCATTACGGACATCGTAATGGAAGAGGGGGAGGGCATGGATCTGATATCAAAGACGCGAGACTGCTGCCCGGATGTCGGCGTGATTGCGATATCTTCGAACCGGGATTATCTGAAGTACGCGTCCGCGCTGGGGGCACACCACACCCTTCAGAAGCCGCTGAAACCGAAGCAACTGCTCGAAACGATTGATACGATCACCGGATAAGTGGCCGGTGGCGGTCGCCACTCAGTGCAGTGCGACGTTGTTTGGCGATAACTTTCTGAGCACTTGCGGATGGAACCGGTCAGGCTGCTTCTTTGGCCAATTCACGCTGTGCTGCAGCACTTTCTGCGACGACCGTCGAGATCTCATCCATAAGCACGGTCATGTCGTCGTCAGATGGCATGACACCCGTTCGGCAACCTGCTTCGTGTACCGTGGCAAGTTTAGCCAGGCGTTTGGCGCCAACCGAGCCGGCCATGCCAACGATCGAGTGGAGGCTATGATGCACCGGGTCGATGGCGCTGTTGGCGTAGGATGTCTCAATGTTGGAGCGATGCTTCGCCATCTCCGAACTGAAAATATCCAGCAGACGACAGGCTCGGTCTGCGCCGCGTTCCGCGATAAAATCAGCCAGTTCGTCTTGATCAAGCCCTGTCGCATCTGCATTCGCAGTCGGTTCGTCATGTGCTTGCGGGTCGCCATTCTCCAAGGAAAGCATGTCTTCAATTGCGGAGATTAGAACGGCGCGCCGGATCGGTTTCGAGAGATATCCATCGAAGCCATTGTTGAGGAAGCGCTCGCGATCGCCGACGACGGCGTTAGCTGTCAGTGCAATTATTCTGGCAGTCAGGTCAGCGCCACGAGCTTCGCGAATACGGTGACATGCTGTCATGCCGTCGATGTCAGGCATCGAGATATCCATCAAGATGACGTCGAAATCTTGCTCGGAAGCCATGCGAACGGCTGCAAGGCCGCCATCGGCCCGTGCGACCGAGTGTGGTGTGTCTGCCAGCATCTCCTGGACGATCATCGCATTGGTTTCGTTGTCCTCGACAAGAAGAATGCGCGACGGCACGACCGGAGCACGCTCGATTGCCGGTTCGGAGTCGGGCTGCATTTCGGCGGGTGCGGTATCGATCCCCAGTGCAAGTTGCATCCTGAACGTCGTGCCAACGCCGACTTCGCTTTCACAATTGATCGAGCCGTTCATGCTCGTGATCGCCTTTTCCACGATCGAAAGTCCGAGGCCGCTTGACTGGGTGCCGCGGCGATACTGTTTGCCGGTGAAGAACGGTCCGTAGATGCGATCGATGTCGTCCGGTTTGATGCCGATGCCAGTATCGCGGACTTCGAATTCCAAGTTCGCATGTCCGTCTTCTTCAGAAATCGATCGAACGGTTACGCACACCATTCCGTCGTCTGTGAATTTCAGCGCATTGCCGACCAGGTTGATCAGAACCTGACGTATTTTTGCGGGATCGCCCAGGACGTTCTCCGGGACGTTCTCCTCGACCTTGACTTCAAGCGCCAACCCTTTGCCGCGGGCGATTGGTGCCAGCGCCAGTTGCACGATCTCGACGAGGTTGATGACGTTGAACGGTTTGCAATCCAATTGAGCTTCGCCGTAATCGAGCTTGGCAAGATCGAGAACTTCAGAAACGAGCTCGAGCAGCGCGTCGGCGGAGGCGGTTGCCGTCTTGAGCAGTTCGGGGACCTTCTCGGCGCGTGATGTGCTCATCAGTTCGAGGGCGCCAACAATGCCGTTAAGCGGTGTCCGGATTTCATGGCTCATAGTGGCCAGGAAGCGCATGTGTTGGTCTCGCGTGGCGATCGCGGCCTCTTCGCTGCGCCGCGACTGCCGGAGCCGGGTGAGCAGATCGAGGACGCGTGTGCGCGCCTTGCGCGCCTTGGTCGCGGACTCCTCGGCCACCCGCAGAGCCGACTCCGCCCTATGGCGCGTCTCGATGGCTTCGAGCAGGATTGAACGAACACGGTTGGCGAGAAATTTCACCGCGAGAAACAGCGGCGCCAACAGGACCGCGAAGAACCATAAGTAGGGATCGCCTGAAATCAGCAGGCCTGCAGTCATCGGAAAACCGGCGCTGAAGGTTTGAATCCCGGCGGACCTGGGGTTGCCGAAGTTGCGTGAAAAGATCCCGATGATGTAGCCGATGGTCATCGAAAAGCTGACCAGTTGAACGTACGGCTCGCTGGTAATTGCAAATGCCAGGAAGCACCACGAACCGAGCAACGCGACCGACATCGTCGCGCCGGCAGTGTAAAGCAAATCCCAACGCTCTGCCTCCTGCCGCGTCATGTCCGGTTTTCGCGTGCGATTGTAGTGGCGGATCCCGTAAATGCGGATCGAGGCAACGGCGAAGAACGCGATCGTCCAGATCAGAAATGTCCAATCGCCGGTTTTCCAGAAGCTCGCGGCCATCGCCAGGCCGGTGAACAGCGACCCGAGAAAGAGGCTGCGTACCTCTTTAAAAAGGGAGTCGACGAGGGAGATGTAGACCTCATCGGATATTTCAAGGTTTTGATCTTTGGACATGATTGGGCAAATCAGATGTGAATGAACAAAAAACTGCCGAACCATGATGCTTTAAAGGTATGAATTTGACGTCAATTGATCCTTACCAAAGTTATATATTGGGGCACATTAAGGGGCCCAAAGGCAGTGCAATTGCTCGTCAATGCGCCGGAAACATGACTGCAGATATACGCGTTGCCTGTCCAACAGTTAACAAGTCCTTAACAAATATTGATTTTGAGCACATTTGAGAATTGACACCCAGTTCTACTTGCGAGCTTATGCAGTGCATACAACTAAGGGTTGTGTGTCAAAATGATGCCACTCTCTGCAAATATTGCTGAAGAGTTGTTCGATTAACCTTTTGATCCAAAATAGCACAACTCAAGTAAAAATCAATAATATCAATGTTTTAGATAATAAAATGAAATGCAAAAGTCGCTTGCATGCGTGTTCATATATAATTAAGGTTGAGGAATTCTGGCAATGAATACGAGGGGTAAGCGAAGTGCCAAGTACACCAGTTGGTGAGAGTCAGTTTTCAAACAAAATTGCAAACATGTTGGGTGAAGTTGACTATCGTGTCGTCAATAGCGACGTAGATCGCGAAGAAATTTTTCGTCTCCGTTACGAGGCCTATCGACGTGAAGGCTTCATTGGCTCGAACTATTCAAGAAAGTTCCTGGATGATTATGATGATGCAGAAAACGGCAATATCTACGGGGTATATATTGATGATGAGTTGGTGAGTTCAATCCGAATTCACGTAGCGAGTGAAGCCAGGCCGAATTGTCCGAGCTATAAGGCATTCTCGGATTTCATCGAACCGGAGCTGCATGCGGGTAAGGTGCTGATTGATCCGACACGTTTTGTGACCAGGCAGGACGTATCGCGTCGACAGGTTGGGCTGCCTTACATCACGTTGCGGTTGTGTTGGATGGCTGCGTTGCACCACCGCGCTGATCATTTTCTCGTCGCGATCCGGCCCGAGCACCAAGCATTTTATAAGCGCACGTTCCGCCATCATGTTGTCGCCCCGGCCCGGGCCTACGAGATGCTCAATTGTCCGATATCATTGATGACGGTCAACTGTGACGAGGTTGCGGAGCAGGTTTATGGCCGCTACCCGTTCTTTCGATCCAATCATTTCGAGAGGCGCATGCTATTCGAAGCGCCGAAGCCGTTGCAGCTGCCTGAGGCGTCGGTTCCGGTTTTTGCCAACAGTAACGCGCCGTACGGGGAGGCAGTAAGCGCCTAGCGCTCATAACTTCCCCTGCCATTGAACGCGCTGAGCCAGATCGCGACGGATCGTCTGGCTCAGCGATTTTGCTTCTGACCACCGACAACAGTCCGTATTGAATTTATGTCGACACCGTTGTCTGGCTGACGGTACAAATGAGCTTTTCTGCGTTTGACAGGTCACGCATTCAAATGTGACGATCGACGTCCATCTTGCAGGAAGTGACCTCACGACATGAGCGGATCCATCTGGCTGATTACGTACGACGTGGCATCGAAAGATGAGGCGCGGTACCTGGATTGGTTCCACCGGGTTCACATTCCCGAGAAACTGGCCAGGCCGGGCTATTTGTGGGCGGCGCACTACGAGGTGGTAACCGCCACCGGGGCGCCGGCTTTGCTCAACGGTGCGGATGCATCCGGTGATGCGCGCGGCTTCTTGGCGATCTTCGGTGGCGAGGACACGCGCACGTTCCTCAATCCGAGCCCGGCCCAGATAAAGCCCACCCAGCCACCTCTGACCCGTGAGATGATGGGGCTGCGTGTCGGTTCGCAAAGCCTGATAGCCACCGAGGAATGGCGCGTCGAGCGTGACGGCAGCAGTCCGCCAAGCTATGCGTTCATCGAAATTGTCCCGTGCGATACCGGCGGGCATGACGAGGACTACGGTGCGTGGTGCATTCAGACCCTCGGTCCGCACTTGTTATCTCTTGCCGATTCTGAAGTTGTCGTGAAGTTGCTGTCAACGACGGCAGCTGCGAAGCACATTCGCGTGGCGAGCTTTGGCACGCTTCAAGGCTTGCAGGATGCCCGAGCGAATCTGCCCGAGGATGATTGGAGCCATCGGGTCGAGACATATCAGGCGTACGGCGATTGGCAGCCGGTGCTTGGACGGCGGATCTGGCCGCAGTCCTAGCCGACTGAGCAAAGACGAATCTGTCCTCATTGGACGCATGGTCCGCGAGATTATAGTTAACTGAAGCCAGCGTGGCGCTTTGATCGGCGAGCGGACGGTGACCGCTGAAAAATTGAAGAGACAAGCGACGATTCAAAAATTGCGTGACGATCCCAATGCGTTATGCTCGGGCGCGCTTTGGGATGTTCAAAGACGCGTCGGCGCGTCGATCGCATCAGGGCGACCTGTACCCTCGTTAAGGAGTGACTCTATGAAACTATTCGGAAGACTCGGGCTTGTGGCCCTTGCCGGGCTGCTCGTGGCCGGCGGCGTCAGCCAGGCGCAGCAAATGAAGTTCTGGCGCATCGGAACGGGGGGCGCAGGCGGAACGTATTTCCCGATCGGCGGCTTGATCGCCAATGCCATCTCAAATCCTCCGGGCTCACGGCCATGCGATAAAGGTGGCGCGTGTGGTGTGCCAAATCTGGTTGCTATCGCGGTCTCGACAAACGCATCCGTTGCCAATGTCAACGCAATTCACGCAGGTCAGCTCGATGCCGGTCTGGCCGGCGCGCAAAGTGTCGTTCAGGGTTACAAAGGCGAAGGCAAGTTCACCGGTAACCCGAAAAACAAGATCCGCGCGATTGCCAACCTGTATCCCGAAGACATGCACTTAGTGCTGCCAAAGGGGACAAAGCTTGGGTCGCTGAAAGATCTGAATGGCAAGCGCGTCGGTGTTGCCGCAGCCGGTTCCGGCACTCAGGTGTCGGTGCGCATGATTCTCAAGCACTATGGTATCAAGGCAAAGGAAGCGGAACTTGGTCTTTCACAGAGCACGCAGCGTCTGGCTGACGGTCAGCTAGATGCGTTCTTCTATGCAGGCGGAACACCGTTCGCCGCGCTGATCCAGCTTGGGTCAACGAAGGGGTTTGAGCTTTACAAGTTCTCGGATGATGAGCGCAAGCAGATCAACAAGATCATTCCTTACTATGTCGAGTCGATGATTCCGGCTGGAACCTACGAGAACATCAAGTACGATGTTACGACTGTTGCGGTAAACGGCCAGCTGATTACGTCCGTCGACCAGCCAACGGATCTTGTCTACAGCATCACCAAAGCGATGTGGAACAAGAACACGCGCAAGTTGCTCGACAAAGGACACTCGAAGGGCAAGGTCATCACGCTTGAAACGGCCCTCAAGGGCATCCTGATTCCGTTGCACCCGGGCGCCGAAAAATTCTACAAAGAAAAAGGCATGATCAAGTAGCCATTGACATGCCGTAGGAAATGGAAGGCGGGCAGAGCCCCGCCTTCTTTTTTGATCCACTCATACATCATTGCAAGAGCGTGGAGCCGAGATGGCACAATTCGACGTCAAGGCTGCTGAAGAGCTCGAAAAAAAGTACGATTCGGCTCTGCAAACCCGGCCGATTGCGCCATGGCTGGTTCAGTTTGTGTTCTTTTTCTCGGTTTTCTTTGCGGGGTATCATTATATCACCGCGGGCATTGGTGTGCCCGTCGACTACTGGCATATGGGCTTTCATATGTCAGGCGTCATACTGCTTGTCTTTATTGGTTATCCGGCTTTCAAGAGTGCGGCCGCCATGGAGCTGCGACCTCGAACCTGGTGGCGGATCGGCAACGTGCCGCTCTGGGACTGGGCCTTTATCGTCGCTGGGGTCGCCGGTGCGCTTTATATCGGCGTCACTTGGTATGCGATCAGCTTTGAGTTCCTTGGCTACAAGTTTCAGCTACGCGAACAGGTCATGCGCCAGGGGGATCCGGCGCAGATTGATATCGTTTTCGGCACGATTTTGATTGTTGTGCTGCTGGAAGCGGTGCGGCGGACGCTTGGCATCGTCGTGCCGATTATCATTTTGTGCTTCACGGCGTTCGCCGTTTTCGGCAAATACATGCCGCTGCAGATCTTGCAGCATCCCGGTATCAGCTGGGCGCAATACATCAACAACATGTACTTCCCGGCGGAAGGCATCTTCGGCATCACGCTTTGGATTGTGTCGACGGTCGTCTTCCATTTCGTGCTGTTCGGTGTGATCGCGCAGCGCATGGGGCTTGGCCAGTTCTTCGTCGATATCGCAGCCGTCATGGCTGGGCGCTACACGGGCGGACTCGCAAAGGTCAGCGTCGTATCGTCGGCCTTTTTCGGTACGATCTCCGGCTCCTCGATCGCGAACACGGTGTCGACCGGGTCGCTGACGATTCCAAACATGAAGCGGATGGGATATCCGGGTCATTTCGCGGGCGGTGTTGAGGCGGCCTCAAGTGCCGGTGGCCAGATTACGCCGCCGATCATGGGCGCGGCGGCGTTCGTGATGGCTGAGTTCCTTGAGGTGCCCTACACCACGGTGGTGCTGGCTGCGATCATTCCGGCCGCGATGCACTACCTCGGCGTGATTTCGATCGTTCATTTTGAGGCCAAACGGCTCGGCCTCAAAGGGATGCCGGAAGAAGAAATTCCGCGCCTCCTGCATGTCTTGAAGCGCGGTTGGCCGACAGCGGTGCCGCTGGTTGTCCTGATCTACGTATTGTTCAGCGGATACTCGCCACACATGGCCGCGTTCTGGGGGATCAGTACGGCGTTGGCGATCGGCTTCCTCAATCCGATGCATCGCATCACGTTGCGCGATGTGTTCGACGCGAGCGTGATGGGCGTAAAATACGCGCTGGCCGTCGGCGCAGTATGTGCTGCCATCGGTATTGTTGTCGGTGTCGTCAACTCAACAGGGTTGGGTTTTCGCCTCGGCTTTATGGTGACCAACAGCGCTCAAACCCTGGCAGAAAACCTGCATCCGCTGCTGTCCTGGTTTCCGCTCGCCAGTTTCACTGTGCCAGACCTGACATTGTTTGTTTCACTGATGTTGATTGCCGTGACCTGCATTCTGATGGGGGCAGGGCTGCCGACGACGGCGCTCTACATCATGTTGGCGACGGTTGCACAGCCGGCGCTCGGCACGCTGGGTGTGCCGCCGCTCGCGTCGCATTTGTTCGTCCTCTACTACGGCGTGATCTCTGAGATTACACCGCCCGTTTGCGCGTCGGCCTATGCCGCGGCCGGCATTGCCGGCGCCAATCCATTCCGCACCGGCATCTCGGCATTCTCGCTCGGGATCGCCAAACTCATGGTGCCGATGGTATTCGTCTATTCACCAGCCATGTTGATTGTCATCGAAGGACATTTCACCTGGTACGCATTCCTGACAACGACACTGAGCTGCGCGGGAGGTGTCTTTATGGTGGCGACATCGGTGGCCGGTTACTTCCTGACGCACATGCCGTTCGCGGTTCGCATCGGTATGGCACTTGCCGGGATCTTACTCGTGGCGCCTGGCATGAAGAGTGACCTGTATGCAGTGATTGTGCTGATCCCGGTTCTGGCGCATCAAATCTACTATCGAGACCGGACGGGGTCGGTCGCGGCGGGCACAACCTGATCGACATGAGGGCGTGAGAGAGGCGGCAAGATGACGAGCAAGGACGTTACGATCATCGGTGCGGGTGCCGTCGGCATAGCCTCGGCGCTATCGATCCTGGAGGCTGGGCAGACCGTTGAACTGATCGATCGCGATGATCCGGCATCAGGTGCCAGCCATGGCAATGCCGGGGTGATTTCACCATGGACATGTGTGCCGCAGTCGATGCCGGGGCTTTGGAAATCCGTGCCAAAGTGGCTGTTGGACCCGGAAGGCCCACTGACGGTGCGGTTAAGCCATATCCCGAAATTCCTGCCGTGGGCGATCCGCTTTCTACGCGCCGGCCAGGCCGACAAATTGCCGGCGATTGCCGATGCGATGATGGCGCTCAACCGACCGAACGTCGATCTTTACCGGCATCATTTGAATGGAACCGGCAAGGAAGATCTTGTCCGTGACTCGTTCTACGTCCACGTCTACCGCGATCCGGACGAGGTCGACCTCAACCAAATTGGCTGGCGCATGCGTTCCGATCGGGGCGTACCGCTTACCGTAGTTCAAGACGATGAATTGCGTGAGGTCGAGCCGGCCTTGTCACGTGAATACCGCGCCGCCGTGCTGATCAAAGAGCAGGCACGGGCAATGGATCCCGGTGGAATTGGCAAGGCGCTGGCGGCAAAAGCGGAAAAGATGGGCGCTGTGTTTCATCGCAGGGCCGTGCAATCACTGGAGCCGATCGACGGAGGTGGCTGGCGGATCGCAACGGACCAAGGTGACATGCCTGCCAAGACGGTGGTCATCGCGGCTGGCGCCTGGTCGGTACAACTGCTCAAACCACTTGGCATCAATGTGCCACTGGAGGCGGAGCGTGGTTACCATGTCATTTTGCGCGACCCTGGCGTGACCATCAACAACTCGATTATGGACACGCATGCCAAATTTGTCGCCAGCTCAATGGCCGCTGGCGTGCGTTGTGCCGGGACGGCCGAATTTGCCGGGCTCGACGCGCCGCCCGATTATCGCCGGGCAAAGGTGCTGGCACGAAACGCGAAGCGATTGTTTCCGGATATCAACACGGAGGATTGCATCGAATGGATGGGAAGCCGTCCATCATTCCCCGACAGCCTGCCGTGCATCGGCCCGGTGCCCGGTTACCAAGATCTGTTTGCAGCGTTCGGGCACAGCCATTACGGTTTCGGTATGGCACCGGCGACCGGACGGATCGTTGCCAATATTGTGCGCGGCGTCGAGCCCAACACTGATCTGGCGCCCTATCGCATGGAGCGTTTCGGCTGAGCGCAGCATGGCTTGAATGGAACACACATTGTGGCAGAATTCGTAATCATTGGCGGCGGTGTCTACGGCGCTGGCGTTGCCTACTGGTTGAGCCAGAGAGGGGCCGGCGTCCGCCTGCTTGAGGCAAGGAAAATCGGCAACGGCGCTTCCGCCGGTCCGGGCCGACGCGGAACGCGTGCCAATGGCCGTGATTTGCGAGAATTGCCTTTGGTGCGGCGCGCGCACGAGATGTGGCCGACCCTGCATGACCGTCTCGGCGTGCCGCCGTTCTTTGAACGTACCGGACACCTGTTGCTGATCGAGCGAGAGCAGGATCTTGCCGTCGCAGAGGCGCGTGCGCTGCTGCAGAACCAGCATGGTACGCAAACGCATGTCCTCAAGGCCGGTCAGGTGCAAGACATGGAGCCGGGACTATCTGACCAGATCATCGGCGCCCTGCATTGCCCGCTCGATGGGGCCAGCGATCATACGGCCGTGACAAACGCCTTTGCCGATGCTGCGTGCCGGGCCGGCGTCGAGATATCGCAAGACACCGAAGCTGTGCGCCTCGACGTGAGCAACGGCAGGGTGGCGGCGGTGATCACGTCGAAAGGCGAACGCGTCGCGGTCGAACGACAGCTGCTCGTGCTGGCAAATGCCGGTGTCAATGCCCTTGTCGGCGATCGCATCCAGTTGCCGGTCTGGAGCCGGACGTTTCAAGTTCTGCTCACGGCACCATCATCGTCATTGCAGCTGAAACATTTGATCGGCCATGCCAGCCGTACGCTCGCGCTGAAGGCAGAGACGGGTGGTCGCATCATGATTTCAGGCGGCCTTCCCGGTGTTTGGGATCCGGAAAGCGAGCGGGGTACGGCCCTTGATACGTCGATCACTGCCAACTTCGCTGACGCAGTCTCTGTTTACCCAGGCCTCGCTGATGTCGAGATCGAATTGGCCGACGCCGATCATTTGGAGTCATCGGCGATCGACAATATTCCTGTCATCGATGGTGTGCCGGGCATTGAAAATGCCGTCTACGCTGTTGGCTGGTGCGGGCACGGTTGGGCGATCGCGCCGTCCGTTACCGAGTTGCTGGCCGATTGGGCGATAACGGGTGACAAGCCGTCACTGCTTGCCCCGTTCACGCATGACCGCTTTTCCGCCGCGTGAGAGTCGGCACGGGACCGCTGTCTTATTGCCAATGGCCAGTGCACGCCGCAGCCAAGTGAACCAACCATGTATCGTGCGCTGTCTGACAAATCAGACACGATCGCTTGGCATTGTCTACAACTTGTGTAGATGAGAAATCTTCCAGGTCGGGCCGCAGCCAAGGCAAGCATAAAATTGACCTGTAGGATCAATCGGCCCCGTGCAGCGCCGTCCATCCATGACCCAGCATCGCGGGCAAACGGTACGCTCCCCGGAAAAGGGGCGGTACTCCAAACGGCGCATGGGCGCCTGACGATAACGCAAGATATCCTGCAGGATCTTTTCGCGCAGCGCCGGGTCATCGGTCGTTTTAGGAAGCGCGGTGCACCCACTATCGACCAGATGAGCCGCTCGCTCCGTGCATTTGTCGGCTTCGGCATTGAGTGCGGCGGCAAGTTGCTCATGTGCCTGTAAGCGGTCGATCAGGCGGTCGGCACTTAAGACATCTTCATAGTGCGTGTCCGTTGCGCTTGTGTCGCCGCCCGTGTTGGGCGCGGGATGCCCGCCGAATGCGCTGGCGTTGCTTGCTTGACGGTGAACTCTACTCGCTGAACGCTCGTCCAAGACCGGGGGGGATGTGCGTGCGCGTGCCATTCGATTTGCCTCACGTCAGGTTGAGAATCAATGACATCAACAATGAAGCGGTCCGCATAACGAAAGCTTGAACCTAAAATGAATATCTGTTCGCACTTTGACGCTCATCCGCACCGAATGAATAAAACAATGAAATTAATACGAGAGTCATCGTACGGACAGGTCAACTATGAGAGTGTGCATACAAAGGGAAGAAACTTGCGATTGCGCAACTCGACGATCTTATCCCGCTGGTAAGGGGAGCAAAAGAGATGACCGATCACACGCGACAAATACGTGACCTCGAAGCTGACATCGCCATTTTGGGTTGGCTTGTAGAGATGCTCTACGTTGAATTGCTTAGCAAAGTTCCAAATGGTGTCGAACGCGTCGATGACCTGGCTCGGGAAACCTCGGAGTACTTGTCGGGATTGACCTGGTCGGATGTTCTCAAAGAGGAGCAAGATGACATCATTGATACCACGTTGCGGTCCGCAGAACGGATACTGGGTGCGATCCGTGATCGGATCGACAAGACGTAATCTGCATCCGGGGCCACGCGGTTATCGTGATGACGCACTGCAATGTGGAACAGGTTTGTGCTGCGCCGCGCATCTCACAATGTAAGAAGGACCGCTCAATCATTCGCGCCATTGCAGTCCATTCGCAGCAGTCCATTCGCATTCGAAAGTCCCAAGCAGCCCCTCCCCCCGAACGGCTGCTTGGGACCCCGTGGCAGCAAGAAACCACGGGCTTGCGGTGACCCGCGCGGAGTGTCACCGCTCGCATAAGGTGTCGCCAGAAGCATAAATAAATCTTGAGCACTAGATGAAAGCTAAACCTTATAAGCGTGCGGTTTTATTGCTGGTATTGCGTCGTGCCAGGGATCGAATTGCCAAGTATCTCGAAACCATTGCGTTTTTTGCTTAATGAAGATGACATAGATCAATGTCACAGCCGCCGTATTTAACTAAGCTTGCTGCCATGTAACCGGAGGCATGCCGAGCGCACGACAATTTGCGCCTGCGACCCGTGACGGTTGACGGAGATTGGTCGGCAAAGATGCGACTCATATTGATTTATGGAACGGTCGAAGGTCAGACGCAGAAAATCGCCAATGAGGTCGCGCGGCATTTGGGACTGGGTGCGACAGAGGTCCGTGTGATTGATGCCAACGAAACGGCAGGCGAAGTCCACTTGCAGGACTTTGATGGATGTATCGTGGCAGCCTCCGTGCATCAACAAAGATATTCTGACGCCGTCAACAATTTCGTGCGCGCACACGTTCAAGATCTCAACGCGCAACCAACCGCGTTCATATCCGTTAGCCTGGCCGCAAGCTTTGCAGAAGGGCGCGACGAAGCGCAGTCCTATGTCGAGCGGTTGCTGGAACGCAGTGGTTGGCGGCCGACGATGACGCACAATGCGGCAGGTGCGTTGCGCTATACAAAGTACGACTTCTTTCAAGAGCAGATTATCCGCCACATTGTTCTCAAAGGTCGTGACGTTGATGAACTCAAAGGTGAGCATGAATTCACGGATTGGGCGGCTTTGAAGGCGTTTGCCGATGCGTTTGTCAACACTGCAGGCAATAGAATTTCGCGTTGCTGATTGGAGATTGACGGCGCGGTAGGCCCCATGCGGGACCAAGACGCCGAGTGTGCTACGGCAGACGCGTTAACCCGCGGTGGCGAATTGAAGGAGCCGGCGGCCAGCTACGTGTCCATCGGCCGTCTTGCAGCGGAAGCGGCCAATCGAGCAATCTTACAATCCGCATGGCTCAGAGATGATCTATCTCATCAAGGTGTCGCCTACCGGGCCGCCTCGTCTGGGCCGTACCGTTCGATTTCGCAAAAGTTTGTCGCTCGACCACAGGTCAGCAAGTAAGATGACCTATCACCAACCGCAATTTGGATGGCAGGACCAAACGCGCGGCAACACGCAAGAGCAAAAGTCAGCCTGCGTTAAACCAACGCTCCGGCGCCTCAAACAGCGGGTCTTGGTGGCGCATATCAGGCCAACATCAGGTGCCAAAAGGGCACCTCATGCAGCTTGCCCGAGAGCCATTCGGCCGGCAGGACCAGACTGCAGTCGGTCACGACAAATAGCAATCGCCCGATGTCGGAGGATGAGTCGGATGCGATGACGCAGGCATGGTATATACGTACCTCAATTAGAGGGTAAAAAGACCCGGATAAAGGTCTGGCGCTGCGCCACGGAACGGGTTATACGACAGCCACTTAGCGTGCAGAGCGCTGAGGCGCCGGCTTAGCTCAGTTGGTAGAGCGGCTGATTTGTAATCAGTAGGTCGGGGGTTCGAATCCCTCAGCCGGCACCAATAAAATCAATAACTTAGACGACAGCAAGCTCTTCTTTAGTCTCTTTCTAGTCGCACAAATCCGATCCTCAGCTATCTTCATCTATGCACAGCGTGACTAACGTCTGTGACTAGCTTTCCCTCGGAGCCACCGTCGCTCGCCTCACCCAAGCTGGGTGAGCGACGGTGCGGAGGGGGAAGGCCCATTCCCTTGGTGTACTTGAGCGAAGCTGCTCCATAATCAGAACATCGTGGTGTCTACCGACTTCTCCTCACTTTGAGACAATGAACCAGCATCAATGAGATGCAGCTCATCACCTCAAGGAGGAGGAAGACGATGAAGAAGAAACCGATGTATCGTGCCTATGTCGTTGAAGACATCGATGAGGACAATAGCTTCTGGACGTTGGTTGGCAGTGCCTTTGCCCACACTGACAACAAAGGTTTCAACCTGTTGCTGAAAGCGTTGCCGCTGGATGGGCGGATTGTGTTGAGGCGGTATTCCGAAACGAAGCCTGATGCAGCAACGGCGACGGTGGTGCCGATGACAACATCAGATGAAACGGCGGATGCTTCTTAAATCCGGGCCAACCTCTGTATTGAGGTTGGCTCGCTTCCCCTGGCATCGCCCAAAATTGAAAGAGGTAATGTGGTTAATTCGAACCTATCGCTATTCTTAAAGACGACGAATCGTACGAATAATTTGAGGTTCACCTACAAGTGGTCATAGAATGATTGATAGACAAATTCTCTCCCGAAGGGAGCATGTATGAATGATTCTCAGGAAATCAACCGACGTCGGTTCTTTGAACGAATTGGCATTGTCGCGCTGGCTTTGGGTGGACCGTTCGCCGCACGATCTATTGCTGGACTGGCTCAGTCATCAGCTTCAAACGCATCAACTGAATCGTTCCTTGCGGCAATAGGTCAGCATAGGCTGGAGAGTGCGACAGAATTCGCAAAAAGTTTTGCAAATTCCCGTTTGGCTTTGATGTCGGTCTATTCGCAAGTCTTTTACCCGCTTGAGATCGACGACCAAGCATTCGTAGAGATTATTTCGACGAGCCAGAAATTATTCAATGGAGACTTTAAAGACAAGCAAGACGATAGGCACAAAGTCGCGGCGCTGCCAGCTATTGCTCGTCTAAATTTGCTTCCGACGCTCGAGCGCGAACAGGCCCGAGTTATTGAAAGAGAGATCGTTACAGATTGTGTTTTTTGGAGGAATGCAGAAGTTCCAAACGTGACGGCAGGATTTCAACGTCGCCATGCCCTGAATATATTCTGGACTGCTGCAACAGCATGCCTTGTTCGGAACCAACGAAATTGGTTTCGACTTGAGGCTGATGAATTGTCGAATGAAGCAGTCGCGCTTTGTCAGTTCTTTCTTGAGAAAGACTCCTCGGAACTGTTACGACCGGCCATTGCGGCTTTTCAGTTTCTGCTTACATACGAACGCGCCATGAATGCGAGAGTTGCAAATAACCTGGTCAGCTCGTCTAAAAATCTGAGAGGACTACAGGCCAATATATTGCAATTGATCAAAATGGAGCAAAGCGAAACTGGATGGTTCTTATCGCTCCGTAAAATATATGCATCGGTCAAAGGCTGGGAGGATGTACCAAGTCAGATAAATGAAGTGCACATGAAGGGATCGCACACTCAAGCCGAATTTGTTCGCTACACCATTCGGAGTCGGTTTGAGTCAATGGCTCATTTGAACACTATTTCCCCTAGTGAGAGATTATTTAGCCACGACAAGGTTAATACACATCGTACGATTGCTGTGCTGGGAAACTTTGGATACTCGACAAGCGATATTGACGAAGCATTGGCCGTCGATCTTGCACTCTCTTGCAACAGAGGAATGACAGCACTCAGTCTAGATACGTGGAATAAGGAACGCTCGACATTTAAGGAAGGCCTATCGTCTTCCGACGAGCACAAAGAGAGTAGTATTTCTGATACCCTCAAGAAATTTATACCGCTTCGTGAGCTGGACGAAGGCGAGCTATATTGGAAAATCCGAAAATATACTGGCAACTATGAACAACGTCTTCAATTTGCTGCAGCTACGATTGGATTCGGAGTTAGTAGCGCGAATGATTTTCGTGCGCAATGGGCTCATGATGCACGAATACATGCATTTGATTTAAAGAATGCACTGGGCCGAGAATTTGCTCAAGTTGATAAGAAAGATATCGATGATAGAATTGACGAGGAAGTAGAAAGTTCACCACTCGCAAGTAGATTATCTGAAATCTGGAATGATAATTACGCAATAAGAGACTTAAAACCCGTGAGGCTGCCTTCAGGCCTTGCGGATTCAGGGCCTGATGCGACCTCGGAACAGAGGAGTGCTCAGACAATGAGCCCACAAGCATCGACCCAGAAACGAATATCTCGTGCAGAATCTCTCAAACGACTAACGGACTACATGGAAAGTAGGACGCTGGAAGAGTTGAGAGAAGATCAAGAGCAGGTGGAGGCGGAGACGTCAGATCTGATTCGTAGTTCTCGTCCACAGCTTCGACCAAGAAGACGTATGGGGATATCTTTGGAAGCCACAGAGGGAAAACGAATATCTCGTGCAGAATCTCTCAAACGACTAACGGACTACATGGAAAGTAGGACGCTGGAAGAGTTGAGAGAAGATCAAGAGCAGATGGAGGCGGAGACGTCAGATCTGATTCGTAGTTCTCGTCCACAGCTTCGTCCGAGGTGACATGAAGTAAGAGGGAGCCTACCCAGGCTCCTTTTTCATTTGAGGGAAGGTATCAATGCATAGTTGGTTGGACCCTGCGGTCGAAAGAAGGGTGTACGCTTATCATGGCACGACCGCTACCGTGAGCACAAAGGTTCTCGATGAATTACGATTCGAGGAAAAGATTAGACCTTACCACTGGCTAGGAAACGGAGTTTACTTTTTCGAAGAAGCTCCAGTTCGTGCTTACGGCTGGGCATTGCGAGAAGCCGAACAAACAAAGGGCGAACCAGCGGTTATTGGCGTTGAGTTGAATTTGTCGAGCGATGTTCTTGATCTGTGTGACATTGGAGATTGGCCACTAGTCCATCGAGCGCACGAGATCTATGTCGCGAAGTGCCAAGAATCAGGTCTGCCTGCAGAGACGCAGAAACCACCAAAACTACTCTTGGATCCAGACCCACAATACGTTTACGAACCCAAGGAAGCAACTTTTGCTGAAAAGGGAATTGGAAACAATAAGCTAGACTGTGCAGCGCTTAATCACGTAAAAAAACATTACCAATCGCTCAATGGAACCCATCTTACGGCCATTCGATGCTCATTTATGGAAGGACCACCCGTTTATGAGACGTCTTTTTTGTATGTTAGAAATCATGCCCAGATTAATGTGATTGATCAAAGTATTATCTGCGATATATTTCCGGTTCCAATAAACCAAATAGTTGTAGGGTAACCAACTTTGCTCTTATCGAACGATCGACGTGAGTGAGTTTGCACTAAATCCCCTTCCCGCCGCCCCCTCGACCATCAATCGGATGTATATGTCATGGTTCGCCAAGTTCAGAAAGTCTTGCTGACTGAACGTCGGTTGGAACTCCTGCGCCAGATAAGCTGCATCTCTCGCACCGACCCGAAAGCTGATGATGGTACCAGCATTGCCAAGCACGGCTTCCCGCACGCCTGGCGTCAGCTGAAACATATACTGATGCGCCAAGGTCAACGATGCTTTGAACTTGCGCAATTCACTCAGCATATTGACCATCGAATACGTCGTGAAGTTTTGGAATTCATCCAGATAGATATGGAATGGTCGCCGATTGTGTTCAGGTGTGTCTTGACGGGTGAAAGCGGCCAAACCCAGCGTGGTGACGAGCAATCCCCCCAGCAATCCAGCGGCATCTTCGCCAATCTGCCCTTTGGCTAAGTTCACCAGCAATATCTGTCCATCATCCATGATGGAACGGAAACGCAGGTCCTCTTCTGGTTCAGTAAGTATTCGATTGAGGCTTGGGTCAGCGAGAAACGCACCAACCTTATTCAAGATTGGTCCAGCACCGTCAGAGCGCTTCTGGAAGCTATAGTTTTCATACTCTTGTTGCCAGAAGTGGCGGACGGGTGGGTTCTTGACTTGGTTGGCGACCAACCGCCGAAAGTACTTGTCGCTTAATAATCGCGGTATGTCTGCCAAGGTGCTGCCTGGTCGATCAAGCAGTGCCAGCAATGCATGTCTGAGGATGTGCTCCATATTCACACCCCAGGCATCCGGCCACAGCTTCTTCATCACTTCGAGCATGCCAGAGCAAGCCAAGGTGCGTTTGTCTTCCTTGATGTATCGCAGTGGGTTGTATCCATAGGGCTGGGTGCGGTCCGGCACATTGAAATACCGCACGTCACCTTTGCGCTTCTCTGGAACAGACTGATACACTCGTTCTACCAAGTCACCATGCGGGTCCAACAGACAAAGACCATGACCGTGCACCAAGTCTTGCCTGACCATGTTTTCAATCAAGGTGGATTTGCCAACGCCGGTTTTGCCGATGATGTATAAGTGGCTCAGCCGGTCTTGCTGTTTGATTCCAAACCGGACCTTGCGCCGAGCACCGTTGGTGGTGCCGAGGATGGTGATGGGTTCCATGCCGTCATGATGACTGCATGGAAAACTTGACTGAAGACGCTGTGATGTTCCGAAAATGGATGATTGCAGCGTCTAGTTCATCACCGCTGCTTCCATACAATGGCGACAGTGTATGGAACTAACCCAAGCCGACATTCAAGAGTTCAAAGACCTGTATGAAGCTGAATTCAAAGTTACGACCGAATGGTCTGAAGCTGAACGCATGGCTACTGATCTAATATGTCTTTATGAGGCAATCTGGGAAGCGATGCTTAGTGAAGCGGTGTGCAAGAGCAGTCAGTCTGACAGTGTTCCTCCAACCACTTGATGTTTGCGACGATGTCCTGAATTTCTGGTTCGCCGTGAAGCTCTGCGGCGGCGCGCATCATGACGGTGAGACGTTGTCTGTGCTTGTGTCGCTCGGTGGCAGTCCAAGACACATCTGCTGAATGCTCTGAAAGTGGAAACTTGGTGGGATCAACGTTCGTATCCGCCCGCAGTAACGAACTATCAGGCCCTGCGGGTGCCAGAGCGAACGGTTTCCTGGCTTCCAGACTGAGTGTTTTGTCGGTCAAGGTGGGGTTCGAACATACGGTTTTCACGATCCGGCGTCTGACCTCATCGCAGCCTGTGTCAAACCAAGATATGGCTCTGTTGGTGAACGTCAGCAAAAGCCGTTGGGGTTCGAACATTTCTGATGGTTGTTGTGTGTATTGCTGACGAGCTTGCAGTTTATTGATCGTGTCGCGGAGCGTCTGGCGCTTGGCTTCAAACTCTGCGTCGTCAATAAGGCCGCGAATACGCAGATCAGTCAGGTTTGAGAGCTGGCTTTCAGTATCAGCGACGGTTCGCTCTAATTGTTCTTGGCGCTCGGCAGCTGAGGTTTTCAATTTTGCTGTGTCGCGCTCTAAACGGTTCGTGGCCCACTTATGCAACGTAGCTGGCGTATAGAGCCGGGTGAGCAATGATCGCACTTGTTCATGCAGGGCTTTGGCTTCAATGGAAGGCTGATTGCAGCGCCTGGTCCGATGTTTTCGGGTGCAATGGTAGTAGACATAGTGGGTGCCGTGCCGGTTGGTCTTGTGCTCCGCTGTCACCGACAGACCACACACACCACAACTCAGCAAACCACGATAGGTGAAACTGTAGCGCTTCGGCCGAGCCTGCTCTGGTCGGCCAACGACTTGCTGCAGGCGTTCAAACTCGTTGTATGACAGCATTGGCTTGTGTTTGCCGGGATGTAGCTTTTCGTTCCAAAGAATTGCTCCGCTATAGAAGGGATTGTTCAGTATCCCATGAAGGGTACTGGCGGCCATCGGTGAGCCTCCTCGGCGTTTGGTCTTTGGCGTTCGATAGCCCCACTCATCGTTCACGACACGGCAGATACCATGCACTGAATGCGTGCCTGACAAGGCCATTTGAAACATTTTTTGGATCAGTGGGAAGTGCTCTGGATCAGGCACAATCGTCTTGGTGTCTTTGCAGTTCTTGTATCCAATGGGAGCGCGGTTGGGTCGCCACCCATTAGCAATCTTGGTGCGGTTCCCGCGCTTCACGTTCTCCGAGAGGTTATCAACGTAGTACTTGCTGTATCCAAAGATGATCGAGAGCATGAACTTGCCCTGGGAATTGTTTTCAAAGCTGAAGGTTGAGAACTTGAGGTCTTTGAGCGCGCCACCGTCCAATAGATAGATGATGCGGCCACCATCAACGGAGTTGCGAGCTAACCGATCTGGATGCCAGGCAATGATACCGTCGGCTTCACCAGATTCTATGCGGCTGAGCATGTCATCAAAGATCGGACGACCTGGTGCTTTGGCGCTGCAGGCTTCTTCCAACACTTCAACAATTTGAACATCGGAGAACTTTGCTTCCAGTTCACTGATCTGTGATTCAATCGACAGCACCTGCCGGTCTTCGGCTTCAGATGATTTGCGGCAATAGATGAAGTATTTCATACGATAGAAAGTTACCTGCCGATTCTACCGCAGCTCAGAATTCTGTCTAATCGATCTGGTCGGAATCGACGGTTGGTTCCTTAATCGTACTAGGCCAACGCAGTCGGGCTAGGCTGGGTTATGTTCCGGTTCTGGAACACGATCTATCACCAAGATAGGTATGAAGTCGGGCGTATTCGCAGTGTTTTTCCGTTCTGTTTTGTCGATTAATCTCAGCGCCTTACTGATCATGTTCACGTATGCGCCCCTTCAAATCTGATTGTCAGGGGCATTTGCAGGGGCAGATAAAATCCACATAAAATTAGCAGTTACACCACATCATCTTCGCCTGTCGAATCCTCAAAAATATCCCACAACCACAGACCGTTTCGCCGAAGGCGTTGGCACTCCCGGTGACACTGCTGCAAGAATTTCAATAAGCGTGCGTCATCAATCATACGTGTCAGTCTATCGACGACAGACAACAGGAACTAGACGGCACCATGCGCTGCTAACGGAACCAAACTCACTAGAGAATACTTTGGAGGATCTAACTACGGGAGGAAGGGGTTACCCTTCCTAGAAACGGGAAGGGTACGCACTCTTTGTCTCCCGTGGTTATTTCCTATGCCTAGGTTAAATATGTCAAAAGCTCCAAAATCGGCACATCGTGCCCTCTAGTGACTGGGTTGCCCTTTCCATATCATGGGCACTGTTAGCAGCCCCTAACGTTCTATGTATGCAAACCAATTATGCCCTGGAGCTTAAAGTCGCCCGTCGCCTATCAGGTCTCAGCCAGTATGAGATCGCACATCTTCTCGGTGTCAGTCGTTCGCGTGTTTCCAAGCTAGAATGCGGCATTGCCCGGCCGACACCGGATGAACTGACCACCCTGTCGTTGATCTACTCGACCAGCTTCTTGACCATGCGTGGTGCGGTCATGCCAACGATCCATGCAAATCTCGAAGAACGTCTGCACTCATTGCCGAACAAGGACAGCTATACGCAGGGAACGTCACCGAAAGCCGATACGCTCAATACCCTCACCGAACGCTTAGCAACTAAACGAAAGCTGTATGGCGCTTAGAACAAACAATGTGTTGGCGCTCGCTGCCGCCAGCATCAAAGTCGGGCATGTGTTTCTGATTGACGGCACACCGTACGATTGGGGCAGTTCCCGTGACGCCAGTGACTCAGCCCTGCAAGCCTACGAGTACGCCGCCAAGAAGATCAAATACTACCGGCCGGAACTCATGGTCACGGAACTGGTGACCGGCAAATCAAAGAAGGGTCAGTACACCCGCAGCCTGATCAACCAGTTCATGAAGGCTGCACAAGATAACGACGTACCGTGGCTGCTTACCACCCGCGAACAACACCACGCCAACAAGTTTCAAGAAGCGATCAAGCTGGTTGAACGCTTCCCGGAAATGAAATCTACCCTGCCACCGAAGCGCTACTGGTGGCAGACGGAAGACCAGCGCATGATTATTTTTGAGGCGACGGCTTTGGCTTTCACAGCAATTGAGGAAACACAACGCAACAACGCTGAACAAGAGCAAGCATGATGGACCTGATCAAGATGGTGCAAGTATCGTGCGCGGGTGTTGAGCGCTCTTCTGCGCTATCGTTGACTGGCATAGTCCGTGCAAATTTGTGTGCTCACTGGCCAGATGATACATTACGCTGACCAAGTATTGCGTCCTAGAGTCGGTAACCTTTGACGCAATACAGAGAACCCATGAAAATCAAAACCATTCAGCTAAAGAACGGCTACAAACGGTTCCATGACATCACCATTGATCTTGGTGATGCACCACCACGCATTGTTGCTCTGGTTGGTCCCAACGGCTGTGGCAAAAGCAGCGTTTTTGACGGAATATTGTGGCTCGTGGGTTCGCAGCAACAGATTGGGCGGGACGGTCAGAAAAATGCCGACTTCCACTCCATGGATCAGGACAATAAGGTCCGACGAGAAGACGTTGTAGTTGAATTTGACGAAGGCGAATTCACCAAAGCATGGCAAAGGAAAGCTGAGACCGGCAAGCCAGGTACATTGTTCTCATTTCGGAGCTCGTATCGGTACAACACAGAGGTCAAAATCAAAGACATCAAAGCGAACTCAGACATAGCAGCAAACAATATTGGTGCGGCGAGTTCTGCAGCGATAGATGCCAAGATGGAAGACAGCTATCGTCGTTTGCAAGCAGAGTATAGACGTCTAGTAGATGAAGATGACCTGACTGGCAGCCAGTCGCGCAACAAATTGATTGGTGACCTCAACCAGTCATTGAAACGTTGCTTGGATCTTGAGATTACAAGTTTGGGCAACGTCGAAGGCAATCAAGGGACGCTCTACTTTTCAAAACCAGATCAAGGAAAGCCATTTGAGTTTAACGTCTTGTCATCAGGCGAGAAGGAAGTAGTGGACTTGCTGCTGGACCTATATCTGCGACGTCAGGAATACGATGAGACTGTTTTCATAATTGATGAGCCTGAGCTGCACATTTCAACAGCGATCCAGCGCAAGTTGATTGTCGAGATCAATCGACTTATCGGTCAGAAATGCCAGCTTTGGATTTCTACTCACAGCATCGGCTTGTTGCGAGCTTTACAGGAAGACCTGTCCGATGAGTGCGAAGTCATTTATTTCGATCCAGAAATGAATTTCGGTAGCGAACCGCAAATTCTCAAACCGATGCGAAAAAGCCAAGATAATTGGCGGAGGATTTTCGCCACAGCTCTTGACGACCTGGTTGAGCTGGTGAGTCCGAGGCGATTGATTTATTGCGAAGGGAAAGCAGAACCAAAGGGTGGTCGCGAAGCCGGGCTAGACGCGGACGTATACAATCAAATTTTCGGCGTTAGTCATGGTGACACGCAGTTTGTCTCAAGTGGCGGAGCCGACGAGTTGAGCCAACGGAGTGAAATTGCAATCAAGGTTCTGTCCAAGATATTTCCAGAGCTTGAAATTTGGGTGCTGGAGGATCGTGATTACGCATCTGGACACCCGACGACACAAGCTGACCGGGGCGAACGACTGACTATGATGGGCGAGCGTCACCGAGTCCTGGTGCGGCGGGAAATTGAAAACTACCTATATGACAAAGAAGTTCTCAGTGCTTATTGCGCCAGCAAGGACGTTGAGTTCGATCTGGCCGCCTATGACAATGAAGTTGGTAGTATAGAAGACCATCCCGTTAAAGATATGACGGGCAAGATTAAGAACTTCTGCAGCATCAAGGGCAGCGTTAAACCCGACCAGTTCAAGCGAGAACTAGCTAAGCATGTTGTGCCAGGTATGGCCGTGTATGAAGAACTCCACTCGTGCATTTTTGGTGAGTTGTCGCAGCAAGCAAAGACTGAGGCCGCCGCCGACTAATTGATCGGTAGTCCATATAGCCGCATAAAATCCGACATTGAGATAGTGATCCCAGATTCAACTATTGCACAGCACAGTGCTCGCCGTTAGCATTTTGTTAAGTATATTTGATGTGCGTAGTTGGGGGCGCAGGGATGGACTTTAGTGAGTGGCTTGGGTTGTTGGCCGATCCGGAGGTTCGAGAGGGTATCGCTACAGCACTCGAAAAGACCAAGGCGTTTCTTCAACCCGTGCTCGGTCCCTGGGGTGACTTGATCAAAACCCTCGGCGGCATCCTCGCTCCGTTTATTACGATCTTAGCCGGTGGATACGCCATCGTGCATAAACGTCGCTATGCCGAACGGAACCTGCCCACGAGACTTCAAGAATATCAAAATCGACGACAGTCCCAAGTAGCTCAAGGACGTGAGACGCTTAGGTTAGCGGCGTTACTGCCTTCATCAGATCGGCAAATCAACGAGCCAATCTATCGAAAGTCACATCTGAAACACGCTATTCGCCGCTACGGAGTTGCAAAACCACGGTCACTATTATCGTTCCTTGCTTATCCCTTCCGTTCAACAACGCGGAAAGCAGAAGCCAATATCACCGTTGCTATCACTGAGCTGCAAAATCAGATCAAGCAGCAAGCGGAAATAGATCAGGATCGACGTGATCGCTTGAGCATTGCACTGCTCATTGAAGGAGCGCAGCTGGCATCGGATGCTGCGAAGGCAGCCGATGATGAACAACGTAGACTGAACCTTGAAGCGAAGAATCGATTCTCGCAGGCTGTTGAGATCAATCCCACAGATCTGGAAGCAGAGCTGTATCTAGCGCAACAACTGGCCGTTCTGGGTGACAATGACGTTGCTTTGGAGCGATACAAGAACCTAGTCCAATCAGCCATCGGAAAGAGCCAATTAGACATAGCGGCTGAGGCAGAAAAGGGCGCGGCCTTGCTGCATGAGTTGAAGGGTGCGACCGGCAATGCCAAAGACGCAATTGAAAGAGGGATCGACCACCTACAAGCGCATGAACATGATACGGAGCGCCTCGCTGACTTCCACGAGTTGGCAGCACGAATGCACGGAGGGCTCGGGAACAACATTCGGCAAAGCGAAAGACTGACGGAAGCGGAACGGCTATATCGCGTGCTAGGAGAAAGAAAGTATCCTAGCCAGATTAGGCGAATTGAAGATGAACTGAGGACCTTGCGACAAGCCAACCACAGTCCGCCACAACCGACCGTACCCGCAAACTATAGCGATACTGAAGCAGGCAATCCGAAGACAACCTGACAAAAGAAGCCGAGCAAATAGGCGGAGATGGTAGCCACCAGATTATGTGGCAGAGCTTCAGCTGCAATCATTCCCCAATGCACTGGCGTCTCAATTCCCGAACCAATAGTGGCTGTCCGCACTGTGTTGATGGACATGACTGTCAAAGCAACAAAGCAGGGCAGCATGACCCACCACGACACGCCAAAGAAAGCCAGAAACGCCGTTGTGCAAACGACAAGATAAGCGCCCATCATCCCCACTCCATCAATGTGATGGAGCTAATTCATGATTCGTGTCGAATTGAGGATTGTTCTTCAGAGTTTTCCCGAAGAAAGCGTAGGATAGAAGCGTTACTGCAAGACAAGCCACAAGCGGTCGCTCACTTCGAAGAGGCGTCACCGATTTGCGCGATGATCGGTCTAGCTTCAAAGACTGTCAGTTTTTTGGTGTGCCCGTTAACGTCTTCAACGGTGTCGTAGACTAGTGCAACCCTGGAACTCATTTCGTCACCCAGGCGACGTGAGATGGCGTAGTTACTCATGCTCTGCGTCAGGAGTTGGATCGTTTGAGCGTCAGCGTCACGATCGAGCTCAAAGAAAATGGTGCGGCCTTCTTCGAAGTCAAACACACGCCCATTCCCTGTATTCGCATTAAAAGACGCAACGCTGAATTCACGGACCCGAACGGTGTCGTCGGTGACAGATGTGTTCAGATGGCTCTTGGTACGACTATCGAAGACGATGTTGTTGTGGCTGCCAATAATCGTGATTGAACCCGCACCGTTCCCGATAATTCTATGGGATTCTCGCAGTGCTGGCTCGATGGCATCTCCCAGAGCTGCCAAGTCGCCCGGATTGAGTGATTCTGACTGTTCGAGAGCTTCAATGCCGGAATCTCCAGCGCGTCCGACTGCGCGATTTATTACGGTGTAGACGAACTGCTTCACAAAATCTGCCGTTATGTTGATGCCGACAGCCTGACCTAGAGAACCGAGTAGAGCAGCGTTCATTACAAATTGATATACCGCCTCATAGCTACCTTCTCTTTGGGTGGTGAGGTTCAGTTGGAAATATCGAGCGCTCACGTTCTTCTTCTGCACCCGCATACCTTCCAAGTAGGCAGCTGGAATCGAAATAGCACGTGCAATGTTTGCTATGGCTAGTCCTGCCTCATAGGCAGGCAGCACATGATCCTTGGCCAGTTGACCGTCGAATTTGACGACAATATCGCTTTTCATAACATCCTGGAACGTTGTTAGTGATTTTCCAAAAGTGTGGGCGACTTACAGAGCAGAGAGGCAGAATCGACGCAATCCGATTACGTCTGCGCTCCACAAAGAAACAACAACTCATCTCTGAGGAAAGAACAAGGCGTGCAACATGTAATCGTCATTGGCTTTCGTTCATGGCTGTGTTGCTAAACCACTGAAACAGATTCAGAAATCACCGATTTGCAGGCATTGTGGAATAGGGATACAGCACCCCCAGCCGTATCCCTGTTTGAAGGGCTGCTCATAGCAGCACCTAGACTTGGTTCTGTTTGGTGATGAGGCCCACCAAGAAGCGTTCGTGCTGTGTGACCACCTCCCGCATCTCCTCCTGATACGAATACCGGTTGTATACAGCAGCCACACCAGTGATCGTGCCACTGGCGTGATTGAGCAGCTTCTCAGTCACATGAATCGGCACACCCAACCGCGCCAGGTTGGAGCTGTATGTCCGACGTAGGTCATGCAGCGTGTATGGCGGTAGTTTAAGTGGCGCATCAAACTGCGCTTTAGCTTTGCCCCAGCCGTTGAAGGTTTTGCTCTCGTCATACCGAGACGGAAACAGCAGATCGCCGGTGTTTGGCAGATCATCAATTAACTGCAAGGCATGTTGTTCAAGCGGCAACCGATGCTCCCGCTTGTTCTTGGTAAAGCCAGTCGGGAAGGTGATGGCGTTGTCAGCAATCCAGCTTCGTCTAAGGGCAGCAATCTCACCCCGGCGCTGTCCAGTCAGGATCAACAGTTGAATGATGCTGCCGTACGGGTAGCTGACCTCTTCAGCTCGTTGCCATACAGTAATGAGTTCTTGGTCAGTTAGTATCCGATCCCGCGACTGCTTCTTGAAGGTCAGAGCGGGCATGGGTGAGCGTTCCAGGATATTTCGCTTCACACACCAATTCATCATGGTACGCAAGGCAACGAAGGCGTGCTCTTGTTCTGATGGGGTGTCTCGCAGTGGCTCCAGCACCGCCATGATGTCGGGAGCGGTGACATCATGGAGGTCTGCCTCGAAGTTGAAATGCAGGTTCAGTTGTCGGCGGTAGTCTTTGACGGTCCGGGGTTTGTTGCGGGTAGCAGCGTCATGCAGAAACTTCTCCCGAGCTTCAAAGAAGGTGATGCTAATCCTTGGTTGCTTGCCGGTTGACTGATTTTCTTCAGCCTGTACCCGCTTAGCCTCTTTTCTCGCGTCGGCGAGGGAGACGTCTGGATAACGTCCGAGTGTCTTGAGCTGTCTACGCCTCCCAAACATAACGACAAATGACTTGCTGCCACCTTGAGAGACCCGCACGCCAAAACCACGGTTAGTCTCATCAAAGTATGTTTTCTGACCCTTTTCAGGGGCACGTAATTTTCGTATCAGGAGATCCGTTAGTCGCATCTTAGTCACGCAAATCATGTGAGTATGGGTGAGATGCTAGGTTGATCAATGCGTAATAAATGTCAATGATTTCAGGTAATTATTTTGGAGATGTGCTGCAGTGAAAAGTGATGAGAAGTCAATTATTCGGATTTGTAATCAGTAGGTCGGGGGTTCGAATCCCTCAGCCGGCACCAGGGATTTCAATGAGTTACGGGTTTTCTCAGCTTGCCCTCCCGAAAAAAGGTAGCACATAGGTAGCAGAATTCGCTTTGCTAGGTGATGTGCTGCGAACCTGCTGCAATGTGCGCCATCTGCCGAAAACCAACATCTCTGGCCTGGCCACCTGAACGGGGAAGGCTGTCGGTGCGTCTGACTTGGTCAAGACACCGTACTTTCGCACTGCACCATCGCATATACAGGACGACCGAGCTTCCTCATGGCCGCCCGGTATTCTCTAAGTGGGCGTGTTGGCCTTCAGGAACGACCGCAAGTGTCGAACTGCCATATCGACACGATCTTGGGGCTCTTTCCAGGGGAAGAAGGTCATTTGCGCGTTCGGCGCGAGCAAAGCCGACTCCTCGGCGACTGCGTAGGGATGGGAATCGGTATCGTCGGGCATCACGAGCACCGGTGTCGTGCAACTACGCACGAACTCTCGCTTGACGCTGAAAACAAAGTCCGGATTGCCGTACATTTTTTCTAGGAAGGCGCTGCACATGTCCATCGTGACGTCTGAGCGGGCTTTACACAGCTCGGGCGCCCATTGCTTCATGTTGTTTTGATAAAAGCGATCAGGTTCTTCCGGGCGGAAACCACTTGGCGTTGCCGGGACGGCCGCAATCACACGCTCGGGCGCCCGCTTCAGCAAGTTCCAAATGAACGGACCGCCGATGCAAAAACCCAGCACCAAGAACTTGTCGATCCCTAAATGATCCATCAATCGGAGTTGATCATCCGTATGTGAGTCCCAAGGTCGATCCACTTCAAGCAGACCAGTTGACTCGCTGCCGTTCGCATTTCTGATGTCCATAGCGATGCAATGGTATTCGTCGCACAGAACCTCCATCGGATTGAACGGCGTGCGCGTGGAGAGGTACGGGATCCGCGCATTCAAACCACCGCCAGGGATAACCAACAGCGGAAATCCGCTCCCTGCTTCCTCGTAGTAGATTTTGACGGAACCGTTCTTGAAGATCGCCATGAGAAACACCTTTGGTAAAACAAGATAGATTTACGGCAGCAGCCCGATGCCTAACCTAACATCACGACGACGGCGACGATTGCAGCCAATAGTGGGATGCCGATGAAAATGCCGGCCTTGATCGCCATGAAGCGAATGGCTCGGGCGGTGTCATCGCCTTGTTTTGGTCTCGAGCTCATTGAATTACCCCATTCATTTGCCTGTGAATCAGCCGCCAGCCCCGACTAGCGCGACAATTGCTCCCGGGCCTTTGGCAACAATACAGTGCTCCATACCTTTTTGGGCCACGCTACAAAGAACACACCGTATCCTTCTCGCAAATGCGCGTTGGGCAAAGATCTTGAAAACCATTCTCATCGCCGCTGGCGGTTCAGGAGGCGGTGATGCATTGGCAGTCGCCTTGAGCAATCGCGGCTGCAACGTGATTGTTACAGGGCGGCGCAAGAATGTGTTGGAGTACGTTGCAAGAACCTCACCTCATATGTCGCCGATGTCACAAGTGAGAGCAACCAAATTGCACTTGCCGAGGCGCTCGCCAACCTGCCGAGACCTCGTGGTCTCTTTCACACGGAGCTGGTTACTTTCAGCTCGGCAAGCTTGATCGCCTCGCCGCCAATGACTGGGGAAATTTCTTTGATACGAATGTGACGGCGCGCTGGGCTTTGTCTCGACTGTGCGCATCACACCTCGATGGCAGACGCATCCAATTTGTCGGATCAGATTCTGATGCAAACCCGCGAGTGGGTGCTGCCGCCTATTCGATCGCCCAGTCGGCATCTGAAACCCTACGACGCGCATAGCAGGCGGAATGGACAGGTCACGATATCGCGATTACTGGCTGCAAGCCGGGCCTTGTTGACACTGATCTGGTGCAGGGGTTCCTCGCGCAGTCGGAGCGCGATTTTCGTCTCGCACCGCCTATCAGGCTTACATTGATCGCGGCGAAATCACCACGCCTGAAACGGTTGCATTCTTCGCAGCATGGCAGCTTCTTGATCTGGAGGTTGCTCGATATTCGGGCACGGACTGGGATATTCGCAACCCCTACCATCACCCAGAATGGCTCGACGGTCAGCTCTATCCAGGAGTGTCGTAACGCGATCTGTGAGCAAACTGCGCGCGCATTTTTTGAACGCGGGAAACTCGACGTCACGGTACTCCGACCGGTCTACGTTCTATACCCAGAGTTTGAATGCGAAGTCCTCGCTCGTGCGGCCAGGCCCAAGGATTACAAGGATCCCGTAGCAGGCGGTCGTCAGCGGCAGGAGGAGGGGGCATGTGGCACTATATCGGCCCTCGAGATCTCGCTCGCGCTTTCCGTTTATCTCTCGAAGCCCGAGAGCCTCAGTTTGGGCCGTTTTTCATTTGCGGTCCAAATACCTTGGCGCCTGAACCGACCATCGAACGCCTTGCAGAGCAGTTAGACGGCAAGCAGATTTCTCTAAAAACGCCTGCCGTTTACGAGATCTCACGTTGCGCCCCGCTCTATGACCTGAAAGACGCCCGCGATGGTATTGGTTTCGAAGCGAAACACGACATGCGTGAGCACTTGGTGCGCGAAGTTTGACGAACAACCAGACGCCTTAAGCTGATCTGGCTGCACAAACTGTATCGCCATGGGTCCAACGCGAGCTGATGCGCGGCACAACGCATGTCCGCAGCTGATCGAAGCTGACGTGCTCAACTTGGGTCGGGGAACGAAGACAGAGGCCGCAAACTCTGCATCGCGCCTATCATCTCCCGATAGAGAAGGTCCAGTCGTTCCCTGCAAACTAAATGGCGACCGTCCAAGCTAGTACCGAAAAGAAAGGCCTCGGCCACTGAGCGCTTGCCAGGCGGTACCGAAGTTGTACCGTATGGCGCAATTCCTTTCCTTCGAACGAAACAAAAGTAGGATCCAAATGCTCCAATTCTATTACAACTCCGGCCCCAATCCGCAGAAGGTCGCACTGTTTCTTGAGGAGGCGGGACTGGAATATGAGCCGATGCCTCTGGAAACGCGCAAAGGGGATCAGCACAAACCGGAGTTCTTGAAGATCAACCCGAACGCCAAAGCGCCTGCGCTAGTTGACGATGGTGTGGCGATTTTCGATAGCAATGCAATTCTCCTCCATCTCGGCCGCAAGACCGGCAAGTTCATGCCAACCCAGAATCCACAGAACGATGCGGATCTGCTTTCGTGGTTGATGTTCGTCGCCACTGGTGTCGGGCCGTATTCTGGTCAATCGGTGCACTTTCAGCTACATGCTCGCGGTACACTTGAGTACGCCGTTGAGCGGTACAAATTTGAAGCCGAGCGTCACTATAAGATCTTGGACGATCGCCTTGCCAATCGAGAATGGCTGGTTGGTGACGACTATTCGATTGTGGACATGGCGCTTTGGGGTTGGGCTAGGTTCGCCCCTCGCGTATTCGGCAAAGATGAGCCACTTGCCGCGTTTGCGAACGTCAACCGTTGGTTCACAGCCATCAATGATCGGGCCGCTGTAAGCCGAGTTGACGAGTTGATGCAGAAGTACAAGTTCCTGATCGATGTCGACGAAGAGGCGCGCAAGCATATGTTCCCAGGCGCTTATCATCACAAGTAGCGGGGATGAGATAGCTTCTCCAGGTTGCCTGAATGTGAACAGCGGTTCCAAGTAGAAGCGTCATCCCACAAGCCCTAATTGCGAAGAAACAAGTGCTGCATCGCACCAACGACGTGGTATGCGCTTAGCTGACATAGGCCGCCGATAAGATGAGCCGAGCGATGGTTGAGGCTGCGATCGAGAAGCATGGCGTCAATCAGACAGGCTTCGAACGCGAGGCGCTTAGTTTGACGCAACAGTTTAAAAGACCAATGTAGAGGAACGCTCCAATGAAGATGAATGCCGCCGTGCTCCGATCAACAAGTGCCAAACGACCATACGCGACGTCGGCGCCGATCCAGATTGAAGAGGTTGAGCTGGCACCACCGCAGGATGGTGAAGTTCTGGTCAAGATCGCCGGGGGCGGACTCTGCCATTCAGATTTGTCTGTGATCAACGGCCATCGTCCGCGGCCGGTGCCTATGGTGCTTGGTCATGAAGGCTCCGGTGAAGTTGTCGAAGTCGGCCCTGGTGTGCGTGACATCAAGCCTGGCGATCCGGTAGTTTTCCAGTTTTCCGCTTCGTGCGGGCGCTGTGCCAACTGTCTTGGCGGGCGCACGCAACTTTGCGATGCACATGATGCCGCGCGTGCCAAAGGGCATCTGATGGGCGGCGGCAGTCGGATCAAAGATGCAAGCGGCAACGAAGTTGGACACCATTCGGGTGTCTCATGTTTTGCCGAATACGCGGTGGTTGACCGCGGGACGGTAGTGAAAGTCGACAAAGACATCTCACTCGCAGAAGCCGCTGTGTTCGGCTGCGCCGTCATGACCGGTGTCGGAGCTGTCACAAATACCGCCCGGATCCGTATGGGTGATACAGTTGCCATCGTCGGGCTCGGTGGTGTCGGTCTCAATGGTTTGCTGGGCGCCGTGGCAGCAGGTGCCGAGAAAATCATCGCCATCGATATTGCAGACGACAAACTCGGTCTTGCGCGCCAACTCGGTGCGACGCACACGGTCAACGCCAAAGACCCAGATCACATCGACCAGATCAAAGACTTGACTGGCGGCGGTGTTGATTACGCGTTTGAGTTTTCCGGCACGGTGCCCGGTACCGAAACTTGCTATAAGGCGCTTCGCACAGGCGGTGAGGTCATCATTGCAGGCTTGGCACCAATTGGTGCCGAGTTCACGTTCAGCCCGAGCGATATTGTAACCTGGGAAAAAGGGATCCGCGGGTCTTATATGGGAAGCTGCGTTCCCGTGCGGGATATCCCGCGTTTTATAGAGCTCTATCGTCAAGGTCGATTGCCGGTGGATAAGTTGATCAACAAGTCGATCGGATTGGACGAGATCAATGAAGGGTTTGATGCATTGGAAGATGGACTGGTGATCAGACAGATCTTGGAGCCGCATCGGGCTTGATACGGCTGAAACCGGGAGCGCAGGCGGTCGAAGGTAGCTGAGGTTAACTAGTTGGTGCCGCTTCACTGGCTAAGGCGAGGTTTCGCACCAACATATTTGGTACTGGTGCTGTGTATCCGAGCGATGAGTGAGGCCGGATACCATTGTGGTGACGCGGCCAAAGCGAGGCGTTCAGTTGGCTTATGGTTTGCGAGCCAACCGGCCAGCCTGGCCAGCGCCACGTTCTTCCGATAGACAAAGCAGCCTGCCCGCACCACAACAACCAATGTTCGAGCCGGTGACATGGGTGATACACTCGTGGCGAACGGGGTTTCGATGGTTTGCAATGTCTTCCGGCCCGGATCGATGTATCCAAGATCGTTTGGCGGGCTTTCTGAACTCAGCGGACTTGAACTTGCGTTTCCTTTGCCATCCGTGTGCTGCCTCGCGCTGTGTTGCGCAAGAGTGATATCTCATTGGCGCCGGATTGTGCTAGTTTCATGGCCGCATCTACTGAGCGGTGGTTGCCGATATTGTGAAGGCGGTAGGCGGGGTCTGCGAACATTCGACAGTGGAAACGGATGTAAGCTTGCGATTGAAAATATTCTATGGAACGGGCGCTTATTCGCCATACGCAATCGTCTAACGAAAAGGGTTTCCGAAGGCTCTTGCCGTACGAATTCAGGAAGGACTGGTGGCATTGAGTGACCAATCGCTCGAATGATTGGCTTTGTGGGGCATTCCAACCCGCATTTTGCGAGGACTGGGTCAACGCCCGGCAACTCAATGATCAGCTCAATGAATTTGACGCGCGTAAGGTTCGGCGCATGCAATGTCACTTAAGCTCAAAACGATCCTCGGAATCGCCGCGATCGAGATTGTCTTGCTCGCGATCCTCGTGTTGACCAGTCTTGGGCACCTCATATCGTCGAATGAGGAACTTGTTCGGCAGCGCACGACAATTACGCAGCAGTTGTTTGCAGCTATGATCTCCGATTCTGTCATTTCATTCGATTTGGCAGGATTGGATTCACTCATAGCCAATGCTCTGAAAAACAATGAAATACTCTATATCCGTATTCGCGATGCGAAGGGACGGATACTTGCCGTCGGCGGCCCTGACAAATTATTGCGCGCTGAATTTGCACCATCCCGGTCCCTGGACGAGGCACGCTCTATTGGTCGGTTCGAGGTCTCCCAACCGCTTGAGGTCGCCGGCGCGCATGTCGGTCAAGTTGAAATGGGTTTGTCTTTGGCAAACACCGAGACTGCGGTCGCGTCGGCGACAAAATGGCTGCTGAGCCTGTCCCTCATGGAAGTAATACTGGCAGCGTTGTTTAGCTATGTCGTTGGTAACATGTTGACCCGTCGTATCAGCACATTGCAGCAAGCAGCACAACAAGTGGCAAGCGGCAGTTTTGGGATTCAGGTTCCCGAGGGAGGCAAGGACGAACTATCCAGTCTGGCGCGGGATTTCAATAAAATGTCGCTCGCGTTCAGCGAACATGAGAATGAGTTGCACGAGAGCAGAGAGCGTTTGGCCGCCACTGTGACGTCTGCTTTGGACGGCGTCATTGTGGCCGATGCGCAAGGTAAAATTGTAGAGTTGAACGAACAGGCAAGTCATTGTTTCGGGTATTCCCGAGACTATGCGATAGGCCGCGATCTTGCCGAACTGATTATTCCTGAACGCATGCGCGCGATGCATTCCGCGGGGATGAAGCGCTACATTGAGAGCGGTGAGACCAAGATTATTGGTCAGCGGATTGAAATTTTTGCCCTGCATGCCGAGGGGTATGAGTTCCCGGTAGAACTGACAGTTGACGCAGCCCATAGCAGTGGAGGCAAAATATTTGTCGCCTATGTGCGTGACATCAGTGAGCGACGCAAGAATGAGCAGGATCTTCAGGAGGCGCGTGAGAATGCGGAAGCGGCAGACGAAACCAAGTCACGCTTCCTTGCTGTCATGAGCCATGAAATGCGAACCCCGCTCAACGGAATCACCGGTGTTCTCCAAATTCTTCGCGACACACCGCTTGCTCCCGATCAGCGAGAGTTGATTGAAACCGCAGAGCGTTCGGGCGAGCTTCTTCTCGATTTGATTAATGACGTTCTGGACATTTCGAAGATGGATGCGGGTAAACTTCGTTTGAATAAATCTGATTTCATATCGAGTGATCTCTTCCAGAGAATCGTCGAAATTATGAGCGTAGACCTTAAGGCGCGGCGAAACACACTGACGATCCAGGTCGATGAGAACATCCCGACGTTGTTGCACGGGGATGGCAAGCGAATCATGCAGATACTCCTCAACCTGACGTCGAATGCGAATAAATTCACAAATGGCGGCCAAATTCATTTGGTCATGCGCCTCGTCAAGATGGAGGCAGAGCACGCCGTTCTGGAATTCAGCGTGTCAGACACCGGCATCGGGATTCCTGAAGACCGGCTCAAGAATGTGTTTTCTGAGTTCACATCATTGGAAGACAGTTATAACCGGCGGCAGGGCGGCAGGGCGGCACCGGACTGGGCCTTTCTATATGCAAAAACCTTCTCGACCTAATGGATGGCAGCATTCATGTTGAGAGCGCGCTCGGCGTGGGCAGTCGTTTCTGGTTTCAGGTTCCGTTGCCAATTGTGCAGTCAACAGATTTGGCGACACCGGACGAGATTGCACGCACTGTTCAACTCCCGACGACCGGATCGGCGAAAATTCTGCTGGCTGAAGACAATCCGACGAATGCGATGGTTGCGAAGACCATACTGCGTAGAGCCGGCTATGACGTCGAACATGTTGTCGACGGAGAGAAAGCGTTCGCGGCCGTTTCGGCAAAATCGTTCGACATCATTCTGATGGATATTTCCATGCCAGGCATGGATGGAATCGAGGCAACGCGTTTGATCCGTCAATTGCCGACGAACTGCGCTTGCGTACCAATCGTAGCAATGACGGCTCATTCGCTATCTGGTGACAAAGAACGTTTTCTAGACGCGGGTATGAACGATTACGTTACCAAACCAATCCGCAAGGAGTTATTGATCAAGGCTATTGAAGAAAATGTCATCAAATCAACAGAGAACGGCGCTGATGATGCAAAACATCGCTCCAGTCCGTTGACGGCTCAAGAGATTGCTTTCGATAAGGACGAGATAGCTCAATTGTATAAAGATGTTGGGGCAGACGCCGTGCGGAGCCTGATGGCGCAATTCGCAGCAGATATCGAACAAAGCGCAAAGGCCGTGCGTGACGGTGTTGCCGCACTCGATCTGAAGGCGACACTTGACGCGGCACACGCCGTCAGGGGATGCGCGGCGACATTAGGTGCCGTCAAATTATCGGCCAGTGCAGCGCGGATCGAAGTTGGCTGCGTGCAGGCCGATTGGCAAGAGATTGAAAAAGCCATGGACGAATTTATGCCGTTGCAGTTGGCCGCCGTTGAATACGCAAAGAATTTTGCGAGTTGAGCGTTCTAGCCGTGTCATAACGCCTACGTCTAAATTGACGCAGTCGAATTGAGCTACCCAATCCTACTTCGAGATGATTGCATGGTGCATTTGCGCTTTGCAAGCAGCGGGCAACAGGCCGTTGTTGGACAACTTGCGGCATGGGAACGATGCTTGTGATGTTTCAATGCGCTGCACGAGCAACCGCCAGTTCGGTTGGAACAAAGCGTCCCCGTATCATCATCGAGTTACGCCTGTCTGAGCGCGACTACGAGGCGAGGAGATGTCCTTATGAGAATCCTGCTTTTCGCAATCGGCACGCGCGGCGATGTACAACCATTCGTCATGCTGGGACGCGCATTGAGCGCACGCGGCCACGAGGTGCACATTGCCGCGCCATCAGGTTATGACGCGATGATTGAGGCGGCGGGAGCCATGTCGCACACGCTGCCGATCGACTTTCAGGCACTGATGGAAAAGCCGGACATCAAAGCAGCGCTCACCAGCTTGCGTGGTCGTATACGTGCATTTCAGGCTACCGCAGATGTGATGAACGAACAGCTTTCCACGATCTGGCGGATCGGCATTGATGTCGCGCCGGACGTTATTGGCAATCACTTCAAGACGGCTCTCGCGCCAAACCTGGCACGGAAATTGGGCGCCGTCTCAATGCCGATTATGCTTCAACCCGGCTTTATGCCGACGCACGCCTACCCACAATTCTTCTTTTCTTCTTGTTCTCTTGGCGGGTTTGGCAACCTGATGAGCCATCGGCTTATTCTGGCCCTTACGCGCTTTGGGACAGGCATAATGGTTCGGCGCTGGCAGAAGCGTTCCGGAATTGATATCGGCGAACCGATGGATCCCATGTCCGCCTATAGCTCGAGCTGCAAAGCACCGCGCATCCATGCGTATTCCGCCACCATATGTCCTCGGCCTGATGAGTGGCCCGAGACGGAAGTACAAACGGGTTATTTCTTCGCTGAGCCGGAACCGTTCCAGCCTCCCGAGGCGCTGAAAGATTTTCTGGTGAATGGACCAACACCGATTTACATCGGCTTCGGTTCCATGCCCGGATTAAACCATGAACACATGAACGAAGCGGTGGTGCAGGCACTCAAGCGGACCGGCCAACGCGCCATCGTTGCCACTGGTTGGGGCGGGATCGCGAATATCGAACCATCAGACCGGATACACGTCGTGGAAAGTGTTCCCCATACCTGGCTGTTTCCCCGCGTAGCAGCGGTTGTGCATCACGGCGGCTCCGGTACAACGCATGAGGGATTGCGCTGGGGGCGACCATCGGTTGTGTGTCCGGTTTTCGCCGATCAGCCATTTTTCGGTCGGCGTGTCGTTCAACTCGGTGTCGGACCCGAGCCGATCCCTCACAAGAACATTACTGGTGAAAGGCTGGCCGCTGCAATTGGAGTCGCCCTGACCGAAGAGGTGAGCGCGCGCGCTAGAGATGTTGGCGTCGAGATCCGCAAGGAGCAAGGGATCGGTCGCGCGGTTGATCTCGTGGAAGCATGTGCGAAGCGCGTGTAGAGCTGCCGGATTCTGACGGATGAGCCGCACGAGTCTGGTTTTGATTGACCAACGGTCCGATTCATCGATTAGCGTTTATCCGTTGTAAAAATAGTGGCGATGCCGCGAACTCTTCATTCCGGGTACGATGTTGCACGAGACAACCTGCCTGGCGGCCCGTCGCGCCGGGCTTCAGAGGTTGCTCGGCATGGACAGATGGCGCCGGTGAGATATGCACGACACGTGCTCGTCAACGCTGCATGGTAGGCAGTCCATAGTGGACAAATCCGGCCCACAAGGCCGGGTCCCTAGATTTTTTCTGCATGGCCAAGCTGGCCGCTCTGAGGTCGAACTCGACGCCTTGCTGGTGCGGCGAGACCAATCGCATCCGCTCGCCCCAAGCTTCAAACAAGGGGCCGGACAGACCGTGACCAGACCAGCTGCGGCGATGATATGTACTGCCGACGGCGTACTGCATAAAACGTGTCATCAATGATTTTGTGGCTTTGTCATTGACGTTCCACAAACTCATCACGACTTGCCACGCGCCGGCATAGTGCCAGGCACGAGCCAGACCAAACACGCCGCCTTCGAAGACTTTTCCAAGTCCCGTTTGACAGGCGCTCATGACGACAACTGGATTGACGAACTCGCGGTAAAACGTCGATCGTAGGCGTTTGATGTCACGGCCGTAGAGATGCCCGCCGCTTAGCGCAAGAAAGCTCTGGTCCATCGGATTGGCGCTGTCCGAGATGCCATGGGTTGCGAAATAAATAAGATGCGGACGCTGCTTGAGCCTTTTCAACACGCGTTTTCGCGTGGCAAACGATCTCAGCAATGGCGCAGAACGCGTAAGGCGTCCGACATCAATGGCTTCTTGTTGCGCTGCAGGGAGCGGCTGGAAGATCTGCTGTCGATCCCTGGAAAGGTCTGGGTCACCAACAACAAGGGCTCTTCTGCCAACAAACGGTATTGGGTTTGCGATCTCATCCGCCATCAACGCATCGATGTCAGGCAGCAGGACGATCGCCATGTGATCGACGAGGAGCTTGTCACCGACCGGCAGCGCGGCGAAGGGCAACGTGCCGATATCAGCGGCCGGCAATATGATGACCCGGTTGAAGGATTGGCTGAGGCGTTGTTCATGGTGGCTGCCGATCAGTTTCTCGATAATTGGTTCAGGCAGCGCGAGCGACGCAGCCTCGGCGAGCGACATTTGAAAGTCGGGGGACTCATTCGTCTTCTGTTCGGCCTGCAGGCTGCGCTTTGTTCGCTTGCGCGATCTGCGTTTGGATTTTGTCCGCCTGATGGGCATCCGCGCCTCCGCGAGGACGGTCACGCCGATGCCGGTGCGGACAAGATCTGCGACGGGCAGAAGCGGGAGCGGAACGGTAGCCGCCGCCTCAAGTCCGCGTGCACTAACTAGCCAAACACACAGAGAATACTGTCCCTTCGCAATGCCAACGTCGTAGATTAGAGCAGCCGTTCTAACTGCCCCGAAAGACGTGCGTTGCAAACGGCGTGACGTGCTGGTTCTGGCCGAACCGGATCGAGCGGCAGAGCGACGACCACCATCAATCCGAGATAGCTTTGAACCGATCCTCCGCAAGATTTGAGCCGGGGTCGATTTCTCAAGTCCCGAACGTGCCTTCTTTGGCACAGAAAAAGCTCCGCGACGCATCTTCGACTTGAAGCCAATCAAGGAACGAGCATGTCGGATCATCGCCATTTTGAGTCCGGAGGCGTTCCCCGATACAGCATCGCACGCGTGTGAAATTGGACGTCCATCGAAGGCCCGGTAGACTGGCGGCTTCCCTCGTTGTTTGGATTGCGCAATCGAGGCAGAGAGTATCAGATCCGCCGTGACGACAAGAACGGCTACACCGACAATTTTAAATCTCGCCAGCAATCGCAAGTCAGGTCCTCCCTCAACGGGCAACCAAGCCGTCATTATTTTAATTCAATCGCAGGCCCCAGTCGAGAGCGACGCGATCACTGTGGCGAAACGCGTTCGCCTGGAGGTTTTTCCGTGGGTTTGCGCGCTTCCAAGCCAGCTGCAGGTTTGAGTGCGAGCCAGATTATCACCCCGATAAATATGAAAACCCCGAGGTTCATCATCGTGTCTGCATAATTGCTCATCAGTTGTCCTCTAGCCGAGTTGAAGTTGTGTCGACGAGTAACGCTCTGATCAGGCAAACAACCAGGATGGTTATTACGAACACGAACGGCAAGGCACCCAAGGCAATAATGGTTTTCACAGTCGCAATGTTGTCCGACAGGATCATGACAAGGCCGAGAGCACCTAGGACCACGCCCCAACCCAATTTGACAGTTCGAGAGGGGTCCAAGGCGCCGTTCGACGATAACATTCCCAGAACAAAGGCCGCGCTGACGACGCTTGTTACGAGAAACAGGAATGCCGCAACGATTACCGCAGAAATCGTTAGTGTCGACGCTGGAAACTGCTCAAGCACAAAAAACGTGACCCGGCTCGCATCTTGTCGGACGATATCCAATATCGGCAATTCAGTGTTGAGCGCAGTATAAAAGCCAATACTGCCAAAAACACCAAACCAGAAAATCGAGAAAAACGCCGGCACGACGATCACACCGATCAGGAATTCTCGGATTGTGCGGCCTTTCGAGATGCGCGCAATAAAGACTCCAACGAAAGGTGCCCAGGCCAACCACCAGACCATATAGGTCAGCGTCCACGATTGAAACCAATCGGTTGCGCGTTCATCCATGAACGTGAACGTGCGAAAACCGTGCACCAGCACCGCCCCCAAGTATTCACCAAGCCCTTGGACGACGCCCCCCATGATGTACTGAGTGGGACCGGCTATCACGACAAAGACCAGCAAGCCTGCGGCAATAGCCATGGCAGCGTTAGACAGCACGGCCATGCCTTTGCTCAAGTCGACCACGAGTGCAGGGAGATATGACAAACAAAGAAGAGTAAAAATCGCGAGTGAGAGGATAAGCCCGGAATTCTTGAAGCCGAACAGCGTGTCGACACCGCCTTTAATTTGAAATACGCCCATCGCGATCGAGCCGCCAACTCCAATTGCGATGGCCACTATCGCAAATAGATCAAACAGCCACCCGACTGTTTTTGTAATTCTGTTCTCTCCATAAACACAGACCAGCGGCGAGCTGATCATGTTTGGGCAGTTGAGGCGAAAGCCGAAGTAGGCAATCACCAAGCCGGTTAGTGCGTAGATCGCCCAGGCGTGTAGCCCCCAATGGAAGTTGGTAACAAACAGTGCCGAGTTTGCAGCTTGGCGCGGTTCTTGAACGTTCGAGATGGCGAGGAAGTGGGTGAGCGGCTCGGCTGTGCCCCAATATAAGAGCCCGACCCCCATACCGGCTGCAAACAGCATCGAAAGCCACGAGACGGTCGAGAATTCCGGCACATCACTGTCGCGACCAAGACGTATGTCGCCGTATCGGGAAAAAGCAAGAACGATGCTGACGATCAACAGGCCGCTGACCGTCAACATAATGAACCAGGCGCGGCTTGAAAATTGGCGATTGACGGTTTCGCTGGCGAATTCGGCTAGACCAGTCGTATCGACGATGCCCCATACGGCAATGGCAGCAGTCAAAGTCAGCGCGACGATGAGGAGCGGATTGAATTTGATCAATGTCCGTGTCCATTGCTCGGGTCGGTCAGCTTCCTATTCAGCAGCGCCAGTAGCGACCTGCCGGCGTTTCGTTCCGTTGGCCCACTCCCGCATGTTTTGGATCGCGACGTAAAGAACGGGCACAAACAGCATGCCGATGACCGTCGCAGCAAGCATGCCGAAGAATACGACGTAACCAACTGAGACCCGGCTGGCTGCACCAGCACCGCTTGCAAACAGAAGCGGGGACACGCCTAATATGAACGAAAGCGCTGTCATCATGACAGCTCGAAAGCGGGTTCTGGCCGCATCGATTGCGGCGTCGGCAACACCTGCACCGGTCTCCCGGCGTGCCTTGGCAAATTCAACAATGAGAATTGCGCTCTTTGACGCGAGACCAATCAACATCACGAGTCCAATCTGAGCGTACAGATTGTTGTTGAGGAAAGGGAGCAGCCAAAGCGGAATCAGCGCGCCAAAAGCGGCAAGAACAACGGATAGAATAACTGAAACCGGAGTTGTCCAACTCTCGTATTGGGCCACGAGAAACAGGTAGGCGAAAATCAACGCAAGCGCGAAAATTGCGATGATGAGATTCCCGGCTTCGAGTTGCTGCTGCGCTGTGCCGGTCCATGCGATGGCATAGCCGGGAGGCAAGGCTTTGGCAGCCGTGCGTTCAACCGCTGCGATTGCCTGACTGGTGCTATATCCCGGTGCTGGGTTCGCGGTGATCGCGGCGCTCTTATAGATATTATAGCGTTTGATCGCCAATGGCCCGAGGAGTGGTCTTATTTCCACCAGCGTATTCAGCGGGACCATCTCGTTCGAGGCACTGCGCACGTAGAGGCGATTGATATCTTCAATCTGGTTTCGGAAGCGGGCTTCCGCCTGGATCATGACGCGATAGACTTTTCCGTAAAGATTGAAGTCATTGATATAGGACGAGCCGAACTGTGCTTGCAGAGTCTGGAAGATCTCGGAAATGGGGACGCCGAGAACTTGAGCTTTGTCGCGATCGACCTCAAGGAACAATTGCGGGACATTGGCGGAGAAGGTGCTGAAGACCTGCGCTAATTCGGGGCGTTGATTGGCTGCAAAAACCAGACTGCGTGTCGCCGCCGCCAGTTCCTGTGGGGTGCCGCCTGCGAGGTCCTGTAACTGGGCTTCGACGCCGCCGCCCGTGCCGAGCCCGATGATTGGAGGAATAGGGAATGCGAAAGCGTTCGCAGACGGAATCGCTGCAAATTCCGCGTTGGCTTTGCGCAATATACTGAACCACTTCTTGTCGAAATCGGTTCGTTCGGCCCAAGGATCCATGATCATGATGATCAATGCGGAATTCGGTGATGCGCCGGACAGGAGGCTGAACCCGGGAACAGCCAGAACATCTCGAACGCCGTCAATTTTCTGGAGCATGTCGGATGCACGGCGCGTGACTTCCTCAGTCCGTGACAGCGAAGCGCCATCGGGCAGCTGAATGTTAGCCATCAACGCACCCTTGTCCTCAAGTGGTAGGAAGCCGGTTGGCACCCGCGTAAACAGCCAACCGGTGGCAACGGCAAAGAGGACGAAGACGACCAAAGACAAGAACATCCGCCGGACCATCGTGCCCGCAAGTGCTCCGAACCGATCTCGAGTCCAATCGACAGCCCTTGAGAAATATCCGAGCAGGCCGCCGGGACTTGATGCTCCGGGCTTGAGGATGAGTGCGCAAAGCGCCGGCGCCAACGTCAGCGCGTTCAGCGAAGAGATGCACACCGCCACGCTGATGGTGATCGCAAACTGACGATAAAGTTCCCCGGTAATGCCGGGCATGAATGAAACCGGAACGAACACTGCCAGTAATACGAGCGTCGTTGCAACGACCGGTCCGGTCACTTGTTCCATGGACTTTCTCGTGGCTTCCCTGACGTCCAAACCTTCCTCGTCCATCACGCGTTGGACATTTTCAACCACGACAATACTGTCATCAACGACAACGCCAATGGCGAGGATGATCGCAAAAAGCGTAATCGTATTGATGGAAAAGCCGAACAGATAGAGGAAGGCAAATGTGCCGATCAGTGACACCGGGATTGCCAGCGTCGGGATCAACGTTGAGCGCCAATCCGCGAGGAACAGGAAGGTTACCGCGACAACCAGCGCGAACGTCATGAACAGCGTCGTGACGACCTCTTCAACCGAAGCCCGCACTGATAGGGTCGTGTCATATACGATGTTATACTCAACATCCGGTGGGAAACGCGTTTTTAGGCGCTCAAGTTCGGCATAAATATTATTGGCAACTTCAAGTGCATTGGCGCCAGGGGACTGGTAGATCCCGATCCCTGCGGCGGGTGAATTATTCAGTGTTGTTGTCGAACCGTAGTTTTGCGAACCCAACTCGATCCGCGCGACATCCTTCAACCTGATAAAAGATCCATCCGAGTTGGCCCGCAGCACGATGTTACCAAACTCTTCGACGGTTTTGAGGCGCCCTTTCGCCTGAATCGTCAGTTGAAACTGGGAACGCGTATCGAATGGTGGTGCACCAAGTTGGCCAGCGGTCGCCTGAATGTTTTGGTTCGATATGGCATTGGAGACGTCTGCCGTCGTGAGATTGAGTGATGTCAATCGGTCTGGGTCCAGCCAAACGCGCATGCCATAGTCGAGCGGTCCGAATTGCGAAACACTTCCGACGCCGTTGATCCGCGCCAAACTGTCTTGAATATTGATCGATGCGTAGTTGCTCAAGAAGAGTGCATCGCGAGATTGCTTCGGCGACAGCAGCGTGATCACCATGAGCAAACTTGACGATTGCTTTTTGGTCGTCACGCCGCTCCGTGTGACTTCTGTTGGCAATTGTGCAGTTGCCGTTGCCACGCGGTTTTGCACGTTCACCGCGGCAATGTCGGGATTGGTTCCGACATTGAACGTCACGGTTAGGGTGTAACTACCATCATTGTTGCTGTCCGACGACATGGACAACATGCCGTCAACGCCGTTGACCTTGTCTTCGATTGGTGCGGCCACAGATTGTTCCACGGCTGTAGCGTTCGCACCTGTGTATTTGGCCGTCACCTGGACTTGCGGCGGCGCGACATCCGGGAACTCCTCGACGGGCAAGACGTAAAGGGCGATCAATCCCGCAAGCGAGATGACAACTGAAATGACCAAGGCGAACTTCGGTCGGTCAATGAAAAAGGCCGAAAACATGATCTACTCGCAGTAACGGATTAGGAGGCTTTGACCGGTTTGACCACCATGGTCGGTCGGACTTTCTGAATGCCGTCGACAATCACACGCTCACCGGTTGCCAGGCCATTGGAGACGACCCAATCCGTATCAACTTGTCGAGTTGGTGTGATCCTGCGAACTTCCACTTTGTTTGCCCGATCGACCACGAGCACGAAATAGCCCTCACTGTCGCGCTGCACCGCCACTTGCGGGACGGTAATTGAACGCTCAGTCTGTTTGGGGCGGATGACAACGGTCACAAATTGGCCCGGCAGCAGTACGCCTTTTGGGTTCGGAAACTGCGCTCTGGCAGTGATTGTATCCGTGCTTTGGTTGACATTCGGCGAAAGGTAGTTGAATGCGCCGGGCTGATCGTAGTTCGTGCCATCCGACAAGCGAAGGGTTGGAGCGACAGGCGGGTTCTTTAGATCAATTCCGCGCTTGCGTGCGGCGATCATCTGTTTTTCGCTGACGCCGATCGTGACGTAAACCGGGTCAATACTGGTCACGGTCGCCAACGGGTCACTTGATGCACCCACGAGATTTCCTACGCTATAGCTTGCAGTGCTGATCCTGCCGGAAACCGGACTGATGACTTTCGTGTATCCAAGGTCGAGTTCGGCTGCCTTGAGCGCGGCCTTGGCTTTTAGAACATCGGCCTCAGCGGAGAGTTTTTCTGCCCGTGATTGATCGAGGGATGCCTCTGAGACGACATCTCTGCCTTGCAGCGACTGCTTTCGTTTGAAGTCAGATTCGGCATTTGCACGTCTGGCTTGCGCGCTTGCCAGTTCGGCCTTGCGTTGATCGACGACGACCTCATACGGGGCCTGCTCGATCTCAAACAGAACCTGTCCTTTTTTTACGGTCCTTCCTTCGGTGAAGTTGCGTTTTTCCAGTACGCCCGTAACGCGTGCCCGTAGAGAAACCGTCTCAACCGCAACCACACGTCCGACATAGCGAAACTCCGGGGTTACATCCTTCTCTGCGATGGCTTGCACGATCACGCTGGGCATCGGGCGGGCAGCATTCTGCGCAGACGCAGGCAACGCTAAAATCAACAGCTGATAGCAAAAAACAACAGCAAGTCCGGCTTGTATTGTACGTAGGGTGTTCATTACGCAAGCGTCCCTCAGGCAAATGCACGACTTGATGACGACTATCTATTGAATATCAAAAGGATGCAATCGGCGATCCTGCAATTTGGGCGATTGTCTGAAGGCAAATGTGCGCCCACCGGACGCAGCCGTATAGATGCGCACCTCATGTTCTTGTCCGATAGGGTCAGATCAAGCGATTGAGTCGGCCGGGCGGTCTGCTTTCCGGGTATCGATCAAGACGCATGAATTGACGATTTGTGCTTCCGGAACAGTCCAATATCGTTTGAGGAGCGGGCGAATGCGTTCGCGATCGACCAACTCAAATCCATGCTTACGGTAAAACTTGATGGCCCAAGTCGCGGCCATCCATGTTCCGATGAGAATGGATCTGTCGGTTTGACGCTTGAGATGACTGAGGAGTTCGGCGCCGACACCACTGCGTTGTGCGGCGGGATCAACATAGGCATGGCGGATTAGCGTGACATCTAACACATCCTGGATGCCCATGACGCCGACAAGGCGTCCATTTTCAAGATAACCCGAGAACCGAATGCCAGCCGCGATATCACGCTTCAGTTCGCTCTCCGACATGTAGGGTTCGTGAAAGCAGGCATCGGGAATGACGCCGCGGTAGGCTTCTGACGCCAGATTGATGATGTCCAAAACGCGATCAAAGTCGGATGGCGTGCACGGTTCGATCGGATATGTCATATGAAGGACTTTAAAAGCGCTTGCCGATCCGTCGTCAAGCAATGAGTTGCCACGATCGAGGCCAATCGGAGATCATCATGCATCGCGTCGGTATACGCCAGGAAATCCTGGATCGGGTGCTGGCGCGTCGCGGTCGTATCCATCTCTTCGATCATTTTGCAGCCGTCGAGACTGCCCTCGTGATTATAGACATGCAGCCGACGTTCGTTGCGCCGGGCAGTCCTGCCGAGGTGCCGGCAGCGCGTGAAATTGTCGGGAGGATTGCTGAAACGGCTGCGGCACTACGGACCAAAGGCGTCCTGATCGCGTGGGTAACGCATGCAAACCGCGCTGTCGGCCGAGGCAGTGACTGGGATGGCTTTTTCAATGTGTTTGTCGCCGATGCTGTACGTCAACGCACGATTGCGAGCCTTTCTCCGGATAGTCCTGACACGCAGATCTGGCACGCGTTCGACGTAGCGAGCGACGACGTCCATGTGTTCAAGAATCGGTACAGTGCACTCATTCAAGGATCGTCTTCTCTGGAGCGTGTGCTTCGCAGCCGTGGCATTCGAAACGTGTTGATCGCCGGGACGAAGACCAATGTGTGCTGCGAGGCGACGGCACGCGACGCGATGATGTTGGACTTCAACGTCGCAATGCTGTCGGACTGCACAGCCGCGCTGTCGGACGATGAGCATCGCGCCACGCTTGAGACTTTCATTCAGCAATTTGGTGATGTGCTCACTGGCGAGGAGGCGGTGGCGCTGGTCGAACCATAGTGCCAGCGTCATACAATGTTTGTAGCCGTCACTAATCTATTCGGATGCTCAAGTTGACCAACAAGCCAGATGATGTCGATTGCAAACACTGCTTAACGGATGTGTCATTGCTCGCCTGACCAGAAATGCAAGTTGTAGGACGACCGGTATGACTGAACACACCTATCTAATTACAGCTGAAGAGATCGCGGCCATGAGCGGCCTTCACAAAACCCACTTTCTCAACTCGAACGCGCGCCGGTTGAACAAATCACTGGGCGATCTTACCGGGCTTAGCGGCTTTGGTTTTCACATAATTGAGGTTCAGCCAGGACAGGAAACAACAGAACATCACGTTCATCACCACGAAGACGAGTGCGTCTACGTTCTGGCGGGATCCGCAGAAGCCGTTATAGGGGACGAGGTCATTCCGATAAAGGCGGGTGATTTTATCGGTTATCGCAAGGGTGGCCTGGCACATTCTATTGTCAATACGGGCGCCGACGTGCTCCGCTGTATCGTGGTTGGCGAGCGCCTGCCGCATGATGTGGGCGACTACCCGCGATTAAAAAAGAGGATCTTTAGAAACGTCGGGCTGAAACCAAACCTCGTTGATCATGATGACCTTGACGAACCTGAGATGGGTGCCAAGAAATAGTCAGGGATTGCGTTGTTTGTAATCTGCTCAAATTCATCTCGGGCCCAAAAGGGGTGCTGCCGCCTGTAGGTCAGGAGCGCGTCGCTCTGCTCATCGCCGCGTCTGTGTGCGATATGCTGGCCAAGTCAAGACTATAGACTGTTCCGAAGCAACAACTGGTGATGACATGCTGAGACTTTGGGGGCGTCCGAACTCAATCTGCACGCAACGCGTCCTTTGGGCGTGTGCAGAATCTGGCGTCAATTGGGAGCTGGAACTTGCAAGCGGCACCATGGGCCATGATGGCCACATCTCCCGTGGTGCAACTCCCTATGGTCTCGTCAATACCGAGGCATACCGAGCGATGAACCCGAACGGTACGGTCCCAACGATGGATGACGATGGCTTGATCTTGTGGGATTCCATAGCGATCGTAACCCATGTCGCGATGAAATACGGACCGCAGGTGCTCTACGGTCAGTCGCCTGAATTGCTCTCGCGATCATTGCAATGGATGTGTTGGACCAACGAGCACCTCGAACCTTTGCTGCATACGCTGGTTATGGAACTGGTCAGGTTGACGCCTAACGAAAGGGATGCAGCCGCCCTCGAAGGGGCAAGAATTGAGACAATCAAGGAACTCGCGCTGATCGAACAGCGGCTCACCGGCTGCGCGTATCTCGCCGGAGACACCTTTTCGATGGGAGATATACCGGCCGGCGCAACTGTTTACCGTTGGCTGCTTTTTGATCTCGACCGCCCCTCGATGCCCAATCTGGAAGGCTGGCAGGCCAGATTGCAGGATCGCCGGGCGTTTCAAGAGCACATCGCACCAAGGCAGTTCCATCTTTAAATGCCAGGGTTCACCAGCACGTCACGCATTGCCACTCGTTTTGCCCGCTCCTCGAAGTGAAGTTTGAAATTTTCCAGTGCAGGCGGACGCCTATTGCTGGCACGGCCGTGAGTACTGTTTTGCACCATTTATATATGTTGCCCGGACCGCGCGGTCATCTGCCATCATCATCTGCACAAACAGGACATCCCAAAAGTCCTCAGCGAATTGCATCCGGTTGGCAATTGCCGGTGTCGACTGCAGGTCCAATACGATCAGATCTGCATCGTTTCCGGCCCTGACGTTGCCGATACGATCTCCGAGGCACATCGTCTGTGCGCTGCCGAGTGTGGCTAGATAGAATGCTTTGGCCGGGTGCAAGTTATATCCATTCAGGCGACAGATTTCATACGACGCCTTCATCGTCTGCAGCATCGACAATGATGAACCGCCACCGATGTCCGTTGCCAGCCCGACCGGGATGTCATGCGCTTCCTCACGCAAATTCTGCATGTCGAAAAGACCCGATCCGAGGAACAAATTGGACGTCGGGCAATGGGATATCCCAGAACCGGTTGCGCGAAATGCGTCGCGCTCGCGCTCAGTCAAATGAATGGCGTGGCCGAAATTCGATCCGCTCCCGACGAGGCCGAATTGCTCGTAAACGCCGAAATAATCTGTCGCTTCGGTAAACAACTTGCGCACCAACGAGATCTCTTCGGCGTTCTCGTCAATATGGGTTTGCATCAAGGTTGTCGGATGCGCTTGCCACAACGCACCTGCCGCCTCGAGCTGCTCCGGCGTAGATGTGACTGCAAACCGAGGCGTCACCACGTATTGCAGGCGATCGCGACCATGCCATTTCTCAAGCAAACTTAGCGACTGGTCATAGCCTATTTGCGGCGTATCGATGAGGCCGTCCGGCGCATTGCGGTCCATCATGACCTTACCGGTCGCCATGCACATATCACGCGCTGATGCGGCGGCAAAAAACGCATCAACCGACTGAGGGTGAACTGTGGCGTAAACCGATGCGGTAGTGGTGCCATTGCGCAGGCATTCGTCAAGAAAGAAGTCGGCAGCGCTACGCGCATAGCTCATATCGCAAAACTTCAACTCAGCTGGAAACGTATAACGACTAAGCCACTCAAGAAGCTGCTCGCCGTAGGAGGCAATGACTTCGTACTGCGGGTAGTGGACGTGGCAATCCACGAACCCCGCCATGATCAAGTCGTCGGCATAATGTTCGACGCGAAGCTGCGGATTGTCTGAAATGATCGGCTGGGCGACGCCCGCGCGTTCGATTTTTCCGTTTCCAATGAGTATTGCGCCATCAGATTCTATTCGAACCGCAGCGTCAGGTCCGACCAAAAACGGATCATCGCGGAAAGACAGCACCTGCCCGCGCAAGATATATCTATCAGCTGGATCGATCATTGGTAGCGGATACGACTTGGTGTGAAAGGCAGGAAAATATCGCAACACAAAGGATCATGTCAGGCCCCGGCAAGTCGCCGAGGCCTGATACGCTTGCGTCACGCCCGTGTCTATTTCGGCAGAGATCCCTCAATGCCTTCGACATAAAAGTTCATGCCAGCAAGGTCCTTGTCTGCAATCTTCTGACCGGCTTTGAGAAAAAGCGTGCCGTCCTGCTTCTTCATCGGTCCGGTGAAGGGGTGCAGGTCACCCGCCACAATCTTGGCTTGAATAGATTCGGCCAGTTTAGCGACATCGGCTGGTATCTTGTCGTTCCACTTGGCGAGGTTCAGCATACCGGAATTGATCCCGCCCCAGGTATCGGTAGACTTCCAGCTGCCGTCCATGGCGGCCTTGACGCGCGCGATATAGTAAGGCGCCCAGTTGTTGACCAAAGCCGTCAGCTGAGCGTTCTTGCCGAATGCCTGCATGTTGGATGCCTGACCGATTGCAAATATTCCTTTCTGCTCAGCCAACTTCATCGCAGCCGGCGAATCGGTATGTTGGAACAAAACATCGGCCCCCTGGTCGGTCAGTGCTTTCGCTGCATCTGCCTCTTTGCCAGGATCAAACCAGGTGCTGACCCAGATGATCTTGAGTTTGATGTTCGGGTTGACCGATTTAGCGCCGAGGTAGGCCGCGTTGATGCCCATCACAACTTCAGGGATCGGAAATGACGCGATGTACCCGATCGTGTTCGATTTGGTCATCTTGCCAGCCAGGACACCGGCAATATAACGGCCTTCATAGTAACGAATATTATATGTCGATACGTTCTTTGAGCGCTTGAAACCGGTGGCATGTTCGAAGCGAACATTGGGAAAACGTCGCGCAACTTTCAGCGTCGGGTTCATGAAGCCGAATGATGTCGTAAAGATAATCTTGTGGCCCTTCTGGGCGAGTTGCTGGATTACGCGCTCCGCGTCAGGCCCTTCGGAGACCTTTTCGACATGCGTCGTCTCAACCTTATCACCAAATTCCTTCTTGATAGCCTCAAGGCCTTTGTGATGCTGATACGACCAGCCATGATCGCCGATCGGTCCAACATAGACAAACCCTATCTTGGTCTTATCAGCAGCGATCGCGCCGGTTGCCGTCATACCAACCGCGATGGCAAGGGCAGCATTTGCCGCCAGCAGCAGTCGTTTCGTTACTTCCATGACACTTTCTCCTCGGTTTAGTTCGCTTTTCTCGATTCGTTCCCGCAGTACTCAGGCAGAAGCAAAAAATGTCTGACCCAAATTGGCGGGCGCATTGAGGCTTGCCTTAGAACGATCGTAGGAGATCAGAACCAGGACAATGATGGTTGCAAGATATGGCAGCATGGACAGCAGTTGCGGCTCAATATCAAGGCCGAATGCCTGACTGTGAAGCTGCACAATTGTGATGCCACCAAAAAGGTAGGCTCCGAAGAGAACCCTCCAGGGCCGCCAAGCGGCAAAGACAACGAGCGCCAATGCTATCCAGCCGCGCCCGGCCGTCATGTTTTCGACCCACAGCGGCGTCTGCACCATCGACAGATATGCGCCGCCAAGTCCCGCGCACGCACCGCCAAATGCCAGTGTCGCGTGCCGATAGAGGACGACGGGATAGCCGATCGCGTGAGCGGCGTCATGGTTTTCGCCAATGGCGCGAATGATGAGGCCGGTTCGCGTGCGCGTCAGAAACCATGCGACTGCAAGAACCAACGCGAATGACAGGTAGACCAAGGCATCATGCCCAAAAAGGAGCGGTCCGAGCAAGGGCAGATCACTCAAGCCCGGGATTGCGAGTTTTGGGAGGGTCGGTAAGGATTTACCAGAATAAGATTGCCCGATTAGAGCGGCCAATCCGAGACCGAACATCGTCAATGCAAGGCCGGTTGCGACCTGGTTGGCGAGAAGCGTCTGTGTCAGTACGGCAAATAGCAATGCCATCAAAGCACCGCAGATAATCGCTGCTGCGATGCCTGCAATGAAACTACCGGTTTCGATTGTTGTTGCGAAGGCGGCAATAGCACCAATAATCATCATGCCTTCAACGCCGAGGTTGAGGACGCCTGATTTCTCGACGACGAGTTCTCCAATTGCGGCAAAAACCAATGGGGTCGCTGCGATGATGACACCGATCAGGATATTGACGAGGAGGTCCATGTTTCAGCCCTCCTTTGTTTGGTTGATCGCGCCAGACGTTGTGACCGCTTTGCCGTGCATCGGTGATATTCGTCGCAGCCGATAGTTCACAAAGACGTCGGTTGCCAGCAGAAAAAACAGCAGTAAGCCCTGAAACACGTGGGTCGTGGCTGCAGGCAAGCTCATCGAGATCTGGGCCGACTCGCCACCAATGTACGTCAGCGCCAATAGTAAACCGCTCAGCAAAATGCCAACCGGATGCAGACGACCGAGGAACGCGACAATGATGGCCGTGAAGCCATAGCCCACCGGCAATGCCGGAACCAGTTGACCAACGGGACCGGTTGCTTCGAAGACACCTGCGAGCCCGGCCAGACCACCAGAGATCATGAAGCATAGCCACACGACGCGATCGCTCGAAAACCCAGCGAAGCGCGCCGCTCTGGGTGCTTGGCCGACGACCTTGATTTGAAACCCAAGAATGTGGGAGCGCAACAAGATCCAGGCGATCACGACGATCGCGATCGCGACAACAAATCCGATATGGGCCCGTGTTTGATCGATCAGGATCGGCAACAACGCGGAATCGTGAAACAATCGGCTTTCAGGGAAGTTCTGCCCTTCTGGATCGCGCAGCAAACCGTGGACCATGATGCTCAACAATAGTGTTGCGACATACACCAACATCAGGCTGACGAGTATCTCATTGGTATTAAAGCGCGTGCGCAGGAATGCCGGAATCGCAGCCCACGCCATACCGCCGAGTATGCCCGCCAGACATACCACCGGCAGCACCCAGATGCCTTGAACTTCGTAGAGCGCGAGGGCGGCGGCGCCACCCGTCAATGCGCCGAGGGTGAATTGGCCTTCCGCACCGATGTTCCAGACGCCAGCACGAAACCCAAGCGCTAGGCCGACACCAATCAAGATCAACGGAGTCGCCTTCACCGTCATCTCTGAAAGGGCGTACGACGTTGTCAGAGGTTCAAAGAAAATCAAATAGGTTGCCCGCACAGGGTCTTTGCCGAGCATCGTAAACAGGATAAAGCCAGCGATAATCGTAAGAACCAATGCGATGAACGGCGTGCCGTAAAGCATGACCGCTGATGGTTCTTTGCGCGGCTCCAGACTAAACATGAGCTACGCTCCCGGCTGCCTGGCCACCCATGCTGATGCCAATCGATTCGATCGTAACGTTCGCGACATCCCGCGCCAGCGTGAGACGCCCGTCGGCGAGGACGGATATCCGGTCTGATATCACGAGCAACTCATCGAGATCTTGCGAGATGACCAGAATGGCAGATCCGCTTTTGGCCAACTCCAAAAGAGCCGTATGAATGGCGGCGGCGGCACCAGCATCGACGCCCCATGTCGGTTGCGAGACGGCGAGGACGAACGGTGCCTGCAAGATTTCGCGGCCCATGATGAATTTCTGCAAGTTGCCGCCAGAAAGACTACGGGCGGCATGATCAACACCGGCAGTGCGGACATCGAAATCTGCGACGATCTGCTGGGTAAATTGTTCAGTGTTTTCTCTGCTGACGAAACCACCACGGACCAGACCCTTGCGGATCCGAGCGGACAACGCGGTGTTATCAACAAGGGACATGCCGGGAACCGCACCGTGACCGAGACGTTCCTCGGGCACCGAACACATGCCTAATGCGCGCCGCTGATCTGGACCCTCGCGCCCAACTGCGACGCCATCGAGTTCAATCGCATCGGTGGGTTCAATTGATCGTTCGCCGATCAAGACTTCCATCAATTCTTCTTGGCCGTTGCCGGCAACACCTGCAATGCCAAGTATTTCGCCGCCACGAACTTCCAGCGAAACATCTTTCAAACTGACACCGAACTGATGAGAGCTTGACAGCGTCACATTATTGAGGCGTAAGCGGACATCGCCCACGGGGCCACCTTCGCGTCTAGCTGGAACCACCACTTCGCCAATCATCAGTTCCGCGAGGCTCTTGGCGGTTTCCTCAGAAGGAGTGCAGGTCGCTACAACTTTGCCGCCGCGCATGATGGTTGCCTGGTTGCAGAGTGCGCGAATTTCTTCAAGCTTGTGTGAAATATAGAGGATCGAGCAGCCTTCTTTGGCGAGTTGGCGCAACGTCCCGAACAGCACATCGACTTCCTGCGGCGTGAGCACCGACGTTGGCTCATCCATGATAATCAGGCGCGGGTTCTGCAATAAACATCGAACAATTTCGACACGTTGGCGCTGGCCAACGGATAGGTCACCAATGACACGATCTGGATCAAGCTTGAGACCGTAGTATTCCGAGACTTCGACTATCCGGGTTCGCAGGTCACCCTTGGCAAGTTCGGGATTAATGCCTAGTTCAATATTCTCGGCAACAGTCAACGCCGCAAACAGCGAGAAATGCTGAAAGACCATGCCGATGCCGTGCGCCCGGGCTTCGGAAGGGCTCGCAGGCGTGTAGGTCTCACCATGAATATGCATCGCTCCGCTATCGGGCCGGAGTACACCGTAGATCATCTTGACAAGGGTCGATTTGCCGGCGCCATTCTCGCCCAGGAGTGCATGTATCTCACCGTGTCCAACACGAAAGGACACGCTGTCATTCGCCAAAACGCCTGGAAATGATTTCGTCAGATCAGCGAGTTCAAGCAGATATTCGCTGGCTTGTGCCATGTTCTCCCTCCGCTGTTATCCCGCCCGCTTCGCGCAGGAACTCCAAACGTTCGATCAATTGCGCAACGACCGCCACCGCGATCGTTGCAGGTTCCTTGCCGCGCAATCCACCAATACCAATCGGACAGGTGAGCCGATCGAGTGTTGCCGACGAAATACCACCATCACGCAAACGCTTGTGAAATCTTGCACGCTTGGTTTGCGACCCGATCAGCCCGAGAAAGCCAAACACTGGCTTGGCAAGTAACGCGTGACAGATCGCAAGGTCCATGGCGTGCGAATAGGTCAGCACCACGTGGAAGGCACCCTTAGGCGCGGCATGCGCAATGATTGCCGGATCACGGGCAACGACGCGTCGCACGTTGGCATGCGATTTTGCAGGAAAGCGTTCGGCATGGGTATCAACCCAATGAATATTGAAATCGAGATCCGAAGCAATCTTGACGATTGCCTGACCGATGTGTCCGGCGCCGTATATATACAAAGATGTATGGCGCAAAGCGATCGGCTCGATGAAATGCGAGAACTCATTGCTGGACTGCTTGAGAAAGACAGGTTCAATTGATCGCAGACCGCTGAGCATGTCGTCAACAGTTCTTGCAAGCCGCAACGGGAGCGCGCGGGCATCAGGGCGCGTGCAGCAAATGGAAATCGGCTCTCCCGAACCTGTCGGGTGAATGAGTATGTTGCGCGGGCTGCCAGTTGCGTTCATTTCGGATGCCAGAGCCGCAATATGCGCAAACTCGTTCGGGCCAAAGTGCTCGAACAACAACTGCACCGTACCGCCGCAGCACTGCCCTATAGCCGGACCAAGCGGCCATGTGTGAATGTCGCGAAGCCAGTCGCCCGGCTGAGCTTCCGCTTGCGCGAGCAATTTTCGAGCATGCGCGATAGCCTCATACTCAAGCTGGCCGCCACCAATGGTTCCGGTCGCCCCGTCTCGGCTAACCAGCATCGCCGCACCCGGTTCACGCGGCACCGACCCCTCAGTGCTCACCACAATCAAGCGAACCAATGGTTGAGTGTCGTGGTCGAGGATTGCGCTGAGGGCGTCACAGATCGTCATGATCGGTCACCGTTGACGGTTTTCTGACGCATGCGCTCGACAGCAAAGAGGACACGTTCGGGGGTCGCTGGCGCATCGAGTGCCGGGTAATGGCCAGCCTCACTGACACTGCCCACGGCATCAGAAATTGCTAGAAGAGCTGAAATGCCTAGCATCAGCGGTGGTTCGCCAACGGCCTTGGAACGATAGATCGTTTCCTCGCTATTCTCACCATGTTCGAAAATACTGACTCGCATGTCGGGGGCCCGGTCGGAGCAGGTCGGAATCTTGTAGGTCGACGGCGCAT